>NZ_JBIRAZ010000098.1:0-613 GCF_044326415.1 Actinomadura sp. 6N118
GTGCCCGAGATCACCGCCGCGCAGCGCGATGTGGGGCTGGCTGAGAGCGAGATCCGGGCCGCAGCCGAAGCGAAAAAGCCGGATGTCACGGTCGAGTTGATGTATAGCCAGCGTGGCTCCGCCTTCTCGAACATGGGCTCCGTGAACATCAGCTTTCCCCTGCCTTGGGACCAGGGCAACCGGCAGGACCGCGAAGTTGCGGCCAGGCTGGCGCAAGCCCAGGCGGCGCGCGCCAAGTCCGAAATCCTCCGGCGCGATACCCAGGCCATGGTCGGCGCCAAGCTGGCCGAGCTGCAGCGCAATGCCGAACGGCTCAAGCGCTACGACGAACAAACCTTGCCGCTCGCCAACGCACAGGCGGAGGCGGCCCTGACCGCCTACCGGGCCAATGCCGGATCGCTGCTGGCCGTTGCCGAGGCCAACCATCGCGCCATTGATATGGAACTGGAGCGACTCGCGCTGGAGGCCAAGACGGCCAAGCTGTGGGCGGACCTGACCTTCCTGGTCCCGCTGCCCACCGCGCAGACCGAGTCCGCCATCAAGGAACCCAAATGAAAAAACAGATTATCGCCACGGCGGCCGGCCTCGCCATTCTCGGCGCCGCGATGTATGG
>NZ_JBIRAZ010000099.1:0-609 GCF_044326415.1 Actinomadura sp. 6N118
TGCTGCGCCGTCTTCCGGGCGTCGATATCACCCAAAACGGCGGTTCAGGTCAGCTCTCATCTATTTTTATTCGCGGTACAAATGCCAGTCATGTGTTGGTGTTAATTGATGGCGTACGCCTGAATCTGGCGGGGGTGAGTGGTTCTGCCGACCTTAGCCAGTTCCCTATTGCGCTTGTCCAGCGTGTTGAATATATCCGTGGGCCGCGCTCCGCTGTTTATGGTTCCGATGCAATAGGCGGGGTGGTGAATATCATCACGACGCGCGATGAACCCGGAACGGAAATTTCAGCAGGGTGGGGAAGCAATAGTTATCAGAACTATGATGTCTCTACGCAGCAACAACTGGGGGATAAGACACGGGTAACGCTGTTGGGCGATTATGCCCATACTCATGGTTATGATGTTGTTGCCTATGGTAATACCGGAACGCAAGCGCAGACAGATAACGATGGTTTTTTAAGTAAAACGCTTTATGGCGCGCTGGAGCATAACTTTACTGATGCCTGGAGCGGCTTTGTGCGCGGCTATGGCTATGATAACCGTACCAATTATGACGCGTATTATTCTCCCGGTTCACCGTTGCTCGATACCCGTAAACTCTATAGCC
>NZ_JBIRAZ010000100.1:0-603 GCF_044326415.1 Actinomadura sp. 6N118
GTGTGGATCTGCTTGAGTGTGCGCCGTTGCTTGCGTGGCTTGTTGGCCTCGGTCTTGAGCCAAGCGGAGAGCTTGGCGGCATGGCCGTCGAGCTTGCTCGGACTCTGCCGTGCAGGATAGGCCGGTGCCGTGGTGTCAGCGCGCAGATAGCGCCTGACCGTGTTCCTGGAGATGCCCAGGCGTCTGGCGATCTCGCGCAGCGGGATCTGGTCGCGAAGATGCCAGCGTCGAATGATGCTCAGTATGGCCACGTCGATCACTCCGATCTCCCGCTCGTTGCCGAGCGGGACAGTGTTCTATACGTGGGTCAACATTCGATGCAAAAACCTACCTCGGGTGGGTCAGGATTCCGTGCAAATCAACACGATTGGTTCAGAATGAGCTTGCCACCCTGCCCAAGGAGTGAGGAGAAGGGCTGCCAATGCGTAGTTGGCGGAGTGTCGGCAGCCTTTGGGAAAAATTTCGCAAATATTTGCGACGACAGCAAAATTGGTCTGTCGTCGCCAATTTTTGTGCAACTGCCGCCTGTTGGGCGGCAGAACTATCCTAGCTTGGCGAGCAAGTCCGCCGGGTTCAGGTGGGTGTAACGCTTCAGCATCTGCA
>NZ_JBIRAZ010000101.1:0-602 GCF_044326415.1 Actinomadura sp. 6N118
ACCGCGTACCGGTGATGCTCGGCCTCTTCCTTGAGCACGACGCTGAGGCAGCGGCGTACGACGTAGTCCTTGTCCGGATAGAGGTCGGCCGGCTTGCGACCACATACCCGGTCGAGCTCGGCCTCGGTGAGCTCGTCGACGACCCGGCACATCGTGGCCATGCGGGCGAGCCGCGGCGCGAGTACCTCGTCGAGCGTCGGGATGGCATCGAGGGTGAGCCCGAGGAGCTTCGCCGATGCTTCGGCCGGCATCCCGCCGCCAGGAAGGCCCAACGAGTGGTACGGCGCATCCTCCTCGAGCACGGCGTTGCCGATCCAGGCATCGCTGGCCATCAGCAGATGCCGCTGCGTCTCGACGAACGACCACTCGCCGTCGACCTGCTCATGCAGCTTCGCCTCCGGTAGGCGCCTGGCACGGTCAATCGTCTCCCCCCATTGCTTCTCGATGGCATCCCAAGCGGCCCGGTATTCGGCGGCGGACGTGGCCTCACGGGCCAGCACCCGGTTGGGATGCAGCCGATCGAGCTCGGCCTCGACGTAGGCGGTCACGTCGACGTCATTGACAACGACACGCTCGAAGCCGCCACCGAGGGAGACGTTACC
>NZ_JBIRAZ010000102.1:0-595 GCF_044326415.1 Actinomadura sp. 6N118
CTACCTCGCGGTGCTGCAGCGTAAGCCCGGTGCGCTGCGTAACGGCGCACCGTTCGCCGAACTGCCAGAGGGCTTCCGACGCCTGCAATCCACACTGCTCAAACGCCCTGGTGGCGATCGCGAGATGGTCGAGATCCTGGCGCTGGTGCTGTTGCACGACGAACAGGCCGTGCTCACTGCGGTGGAGCTCGCACTGGAGGCGGGTGCCCCGTCCAAGCAAACCATCCTGAACATCCTCAGCCGCCTCCTGGAAGGCGAGCCCGTGGCACCGATCACCTCACCACAGGCACTGGCGCTGCACGTCGAACCGCAGGCCAACGTCGGCCGCTACGACAGCTTGCGAGATCGGGAGGTGCATCATGCAGCATGAAGTCATGTTGGAGATGCTCAAGTCGTTGAAGCTGCACGGCATGGCACAAGCGCTGGGCGACCTGGCGGCGCAGGACTCGCCGGCCTACCAGTCGGCCGTGGCCATCCTGTCGCGTCTGCTCAAGGCCGAGCTCACCGAGCGCGAGGTGCGCTCGCTGGCCTATCAGATGAAGGTGGCGCGCTTCCCAGCCTACCGAGACCTGACCGGCTTCGACTTCAGTTGCAG
>NZ_JBIRAZ010000103.1:0-607 GCF_044326415.1 Actinomadura sp. 6N118
ACGCGGCGGCCCTGCCACTGGTGGGCCTGACCGCCTGGCAGGCACTGTTCGAACTCGGCGAGCTCACCGCCGGGCAGCGCGTGCTCATCACCGGCGCCGGAGGCGCTGTCGGTGCCTACGCGGTGCAACTGGCCAAGAACGCCGGCGCGCACGTCATCGCCACGGCGAGCCCGCGCAGCGCGGACCGGGTCCGAGCCGCCGGCGCCGACCAGGTCCTGGACCACACCGCGACCGAGGTGGTGGATGCGGTGACCCAGCCGGTCGACCTCCTGCTCAACCTCGCACCGATCGAGCCCTCGCAACTCGCCGACCAGGCCGCTCTCGTGCGGTCCGGCGGAACCGTGGTCAACACCACGGTATGGATGCAAGCGCCGAGCGACCAAGCGCGCCAGGTACGCGGACTCAACGTCTTCGTCCGCAGCGACACCAAGCAACTCACCGGCCTCGTGACCGCGATCGACCGAGGCGACCTTCACATCGACATCAGCCGCCGTATCCAGCTCCAGGACCTCCCGGCGTTCCACGCCGAAGTCGCCGCCGGTGCCGTGTCCGGCAAGGTCGTCGTCCTAGCGCCGACCGCCTAGCCCCTCTCATCCCTCACTGACCG
>NZ_JBIRAZ010000104.1:0-579 GCF_044326415.1 Actinomadura sp. 6N118
GTAGAGTATGTTTTGCATATTACTCGCCAGCGAACGCCATTTTTTTCGAAAGAGGCCTTCCGAACGACGCCCCCTAAGCTTGGAGGGCGCAATTCAGGTGTGGAAGCAAATAAGCTCTCGGATAGCTGGATACTTCCCACGTCGGCTGGCCGCGACGGTCATGGCGCTCAGTTTCCCGTAGCCCTTCCCGGCCGATGCATAGCCATCTCAACCGAGCCAGACGACTATGTGTTCGACCCATTCTGCGGCGCGGGGACTGCTGGCGTGGCCGCACTTGCCTTGGGGCGGAGATTTCTAGGATTCGATATAAGCGAGACCTATTTGTCCGTCGCGCGGCGTAGGCTAGAAGCTGCGGCTGCAGGATTGCTCACAGAGGACGAAACTCTGGAACCAATTGCTCAAGATTGCGCAGTGCCATCGTTGCAGCTTGAAGGTGCGCGAGCGGTAGCTTGATTTCGAAGACCTCGACGCCTAAGAATGACTTCCGCCGTGCAAATTGGGTATGGGTTGCATGCTCGTCTGCACAAAAGAAGACAAAAAATGCTTGGGAGGCGCGAAGGGAATACACGTGAGCTTGAT
>NZ_JBIRAZ010000011.1:0-374387 GCF_044326415.1 Actinomadura sp. 6N118
GGCCTGTGCTGGGGCGGTTCGGTCGGCACAGGCCACGCCGCATCGGGTCAGCAGTCGACCAGGTCTGGGGACTGGTTCAGGAGCTGTGCGCGGGGCGAGGTGAAGGTGGCGTAGCGGTCGGTGGCGCTGGGCGCGAAGGCGGCCACCCGGTGGCAGTTCTGGAAGGCCAGGCGTACACCGAAGTGGCGTTCCAAGGCGCCGCGCATTGCGTCGCTGGCAAGGGCGCGCAGCAGCTGGCCGCGAGCCTCCTCGTCCGGTGGCGGCGTCTGGTTGTCGGCGAAGCCGTCGCGCATGCGGCCGACGACGTCGCTGATCACCTCCCAGGCGTACGGCAGCGACGTGCGCACGCAGGCGAGGAACGCCGCGTCGTCGACCTCTCCCTTGCGTGCCTGGTCGAGCAACCGGTCATCGACGGTCAGGGACATGACCGTTCTCCCTTCTCGATCTCGTCTTTCGTGATCCTTAGGCTCGCACGGAAACGATTATCATTCCATAGCAAGGAGTCGGGAGATTCCGCCAGAAACCGACCTAGTCGCGGTAGGGGCCGGGCGGCGTCGGGACCGTGCCGAAGCAGGTGGCGATGGGATCCTCGATCGAGCACCAGCCCGGCTTGCGCTTGGGCACGTACCCGGAAGGCACGCCGAGGTTGGCGATGACGGCGCGGTACGCGGGCACGGCGTCGGTGGGCCGGCGGGTGAGCGCCGGATCGGTCAGCGCGTCCACGGTGTAGAGGCCGAACCGGGGACGGTAGCTGCCCCATTCGTAGTTGTCGGTGAGGCTCCAGTAGTTGTAGCCCATCACCTTGACGCCGTCGGCGAGCGCGCGCTGCACCCAATAGAGATGGTCACGCAGGTGGTCGGAGCGCGTATAGCCGTCCGCGCGGGGACGGCCGTCGTCGGTCGGCATGCCGTTCTCGACGATGAAGACCGGCAGCTTCGGGAGCCGCCGCTGGTAGTTCTTGAGGACGAAGTAGAGGCCCTCCGGCTCGGGGTCGATCCGCCAGAGCTCGCCGGTCAGCGCATGGATGGCCGTGGTGTTCTGCACGTTCGCGCCGTAGTAGTAGTCGATGCCGATGAAGTCGAGTTTGTCGGTGACCTGGTTGAAGACCGCCGCGTCGAAGAGCGCGTTGAAGACGGTGCCGTAGGCGACGTTGGTCGATACGAGGGCACCGCGGTCGATCTTGTGGATCAGGTCGTACGCCCTGCGATGGGTCTTGGTGAGGGCGTCCCGCATCTTCGCGAGCTGGATGAGGTTCATGGGACGAGCAAGCGTCTCGTGGTAGATGTACTGGCTCGCCTCGTTGAAGCTGATCCAGATGACGCCCATGCCCCGGTAGCGCTGGGCGATGAACGCCGCGTTCCGCAGCCAGTCCTCGCTCGTCCGCGGGTTGTCCCAGGCACCCTGATCGGCGACCCATCCTGGATAGACCCAGTGGTCGAGCGTGATCATCGGGCGCATTCCGGCGGCGCGGATCCGGCGGATCAGGTCGTCGTAGTACGCGAGCTCGCGCGCGTCCCGAACCCCGCGGCGCGGCTCGACGCGCGACCACTCGACCGAGGTCCGGAAGACCTTGACGCCGAGTTGCCGGGCACGCTCGACGTCCTCGGCGTAACGGTTCCGGAAGTCGACCGCCTTCACGTAGGGGTCCTTGATCCCGTACGCCTTCCTGTTCACGTACCGGATCCAGTTGCTGTCAGGGAACGCGCCCTCAGACTGGAACCCGGATGCCGACACCCCGAAGAGGAAGCCCTTCGGGAACTTCACCGCCGGGCGGGCCCCGTCCAAGCCGGCGGCGGAGGCCGGGGTGGTCAGCGCTAGTCCGCTGACGAGGGCGAGCGCGGAGAGCACGTGCACGATGCGCGGCATGCCCAGCACTGGATCTCCCTTCGGAGACAGGACATGAACCTCTTTCGGATAACAGGTGCGTGCGGGGGCGCTGTCAATGGCAGTGGGGTGTCCAGATCCGGCAAGCGGCCAAGGGCGGTGGGATGTGCGGATCGGCAAGCGGCCAAGGGTGGTGGTGTGTCCGGATCTGGCTGGCGGCGGATACTCAGGAGATCGCGGCCGATGCTGAGTAGAGATGCCCGCGTTCCTACTCAGGCGCGGCGGTGCGGCGCACAGTTGTCCCATGAACGCTCTACTACAGCTCAAGGGGACGACCGCGTTCTTCATCCAGGCGATCATCTCGTTCGCCGTCGCGGTCACCGCGATGGCGCTTGGCATCGCCTACATGCCCGCCCCGGTGTGGATCCGTGCCTTCCTGTCGCTCGGCGGGCTCTACCTCATCACTTCGACTTTTACTCTGGCCAAGGTCATCCGGGATCGCCAGGAGGCAGGCGCGGTCATGGTCGGCCGCCCGGAGAGCCCTCTGCCGCCGAACGCGCCGTACGTCGACCCGTCGCAGGCAGCTTGGAGCTGACCGGATCCGGACCGGGCGCGTGGCGACCACCTCGAACGAACACTGGATGTGACCTGAACTACACAATGGTGATTCGGCCGCATGAGGCCACCGCAAAGCCCGTCGGGAGACGGTCGTGGGTCAGAAAGGCAACCGGCGCCCGCCGTACGGCGGGCGCCTTTCGCGTCCCCGAAGTGCATGAATCGAATGCGGTACGCCACTCACCGTGAATACGGACATATGCCCACTTGTCGCCAAGGAGGGGCATGGGATGGCACGCCGGGGACAGATTGTGGTCGGCATCACAGAGCCATAAAACGCTCGGCGCCTTGTGCAGCTCTGATTACCTTGCGTAATCGGCATTTTCTTGATCTAAAAGGCCTTCGTGGCGCCGGGAGATATTGCCGGTTCGCGCTGCCGCAGTTAACGTGACCGGCGAGCGGCAAAGGGGTCGCCAACAACCGAACAATGGGTCAGTCGCGACCATGAGGCAAGTTCCCATGGCCTCCAGTCCGCGCGCCTCAGGCGGCGCACGGGCGGCACGCACGCGGCGCGCACGCGGCCGACCAGCCGAATCCATGCAGACCAGAGGCATGGAACCGGGTCTCCGCCGCATCCGGAAGCCATCCCGGACAGCCGCGGAATGAGCACAGCCGAAACCCTTTCTCACGCCCCGCTATTTCGGCTGCCCGGTAGGCAGAAACCGCGAGGTGAGGAGCAATCCTGTATACCTTCGGATTCCCCTTTAAGTCCCGCACTTCCACCCTGCTTCTGCGAGGCTGCGCCATGGGCACGTCGGCCATCGCAGGGGCGGCCGCGCTGCCGGCCACAACAGCCACGGCATCCACTCCAAGCAAGGTGGTGACATCCGCGACAGCGGCCACGAGCGCGTTCACGCCGGAGGCCACGGGCACATTCGTGCCGAAGGCCACGGGCACATACGCGATGGGGGCCACGGGCACGTACGCGACGGCGGCTACGGGCACGTACGCGACGGCGGAATCGAGAAAGGCCAGGCAGAAGCGCCGGGCGGCTGCCGCTGTGGCCTACGCCTACAAGCAGATCGGTGACCGCTACCGCTACGGGGGCACCGGCCCCCACTCCTGGGACTGCTCCGGCCTGGCCGGCGGAGCGTGGCGCAAGGCGGGGGTCAAGCTCCCGCGCACGACGTACGCGATCTACCGAGCGGTCAAGCACAAGGTCTCGTGGAAGGGCGCCGCCAAGGGTGACCTGCTGTTCTTCTACTCCGGCAAAAGCCATATGGGCATCTACGTGGGCAAGGGCTACATGATCCACGCGCCCAGCTCCGGCAAACGGGTGAAGAAGGTCAGACTGGCGGGCTACTACAAGCGGCACTTCAGCGGGGCGGTCCGTCCCGGCTACTGACTGTGAGCGCCTGCGATCACTTTTTTGAGCACTGAAAAGTGCCCGCCACTCAACGCTGTGCGCCCGGTACGGAACGTGCCGGGCGTTCAGTGTCCTGGCTCACGAATCACACGTCTGGCACCTCTACCTATCAAACTGTGACTCACATCACATCCCTCCAAAACTGCGGGAATCCATGCAGGCCGCGACCTGCATACGCGGTATACCCAGACACCTGTCCAGGCCAAATCAAGGCTCCGTGATTTGCCGGATATCGCGGGGCTGGCTACGTTCATGCCGTTCCATAAAGCCATGGAGCCATGCAGATAACAGAACATTCACGCCGACAAGCGGCAGCGGTGCCCCAGCCTCCCACCGCCTAAGAGACCGCCGTCGACAGCCGCGTCCACGCAGACCTGAAGCGTGGAGCCGGAAGCGTCCACCGCTCCGCGTGCCCTCCCATGGCACCGGCGGAGGCGGTACGCACAGCGATCCGAACCCTGGTGGCGCCCAACGCCCCCTGCGGTACGGGCTGCCCGGTAGGCACCACCAGCTAGGTCAGGAGTCGTCCTGCATACCCCCCGAATCCCCCTCAAGCTGTTCGCCGGTGGCATCACGTTGAGCACTGCGGTCGCACTCGGAGCCTCGCTCCTGACGGCCGGACCGGTGAACGCGTCAGCTCCACAGGCAGCCCAGCCGACGGCGGCCGAGGCGAGTGTGACGGCCAAGCTCTCCAAGAAGCGTCTCCAGAGGCAGAAGAAGCGCGCCAACTGGGCGGTCAAGTACGCGTACAAGCAGATCGGTGACCGCTACCGCTACGGGGGCACCGGCCCCCACTCCTGGGACTGCTCCGGCCTGGCCGGCGGAGCGTGGCGCAAAGCGGGCGTGAAGCTCCCGCGGACCACTCAGCAGATCTACCGGGCGGTCAAGTGGAAGGTCTCATGGAAGGGTGCCCGCACGGGCGACCTGCTGTTCTTCTACTCCGGTAAGACCCACATGGGCGTCTATGTGGGCAAGGGCTACATGATCCACGCGCCCAGTTCCGGCAAGAGGGTCAAGAAGGTCAAGCTCAACAGCTACTACAAGCGCAACTTCGCGGGCGCCGCGCGCCCCGGTTACTGAGCCTTGTAGAGATCCGAGCCCGCCGCAGGCCGAGGCTGAGTCTGAGTCTGCAAAAGGCTGGCCTACGGAGGGCTAAGCGAAACGGGTACGCCCCGACGGTGATCGCACCGTCGGGGCGTCCGTATGTCCAGTGGAGTCGCCGCTCCGTTCAGCGAGTCACTCCGTTCACGGAAGTCGCTCCGTTCAGGCGAGTCGCTCCGTTCAGGCAGCCTGCCCTTGGGAGCAAGTTAGGCAACTTGCCCTTCGGACAGAGAATCCCCTGCCTGACCGTCGCCATTCAGCGTCGGGTAGTCGGTGTAGCCGCGGTGGTCACCGCCGTAGAAGCTCGCCTTGTCCGCCTCGTTGTACGGCCCCCCGGCCTTGATCCGTGCGGGCAGGTCCGGGTTGGCCAGCCACAGCTCCGCCAGCGAGACGACGTCGGCGACACCCTCGCGCAGCGCCTCCACGCCGTACTCAGGCCGCGAGGGGAACGAGTCGGGCGTCGGGTGCGCGTTCAGGATCAGGACGCCCGGCCACTCCGCCCGGATCAGCTTCGTGACGTCCCGCCTCGCCAGCTCCATCACGTGTACGTAGGCCAGCCCGAGCGGCGCCAGCGCCCGCGTGAGCGCCACGTACAGCTCAGGGGTGTCGCTCTCGGAGATCCCGTTGGCCGAGTTGCCCGGCGACACCCGGATCCCCGTCCGCTCCGGGCCGATGGCGTCGCTGACCGCCCGCGCGACCTCGACCGCGAACCGGATGCGGTTCTCGATGGAGCCGCCGTACGCGTCGGTGCGCTGGTTGCTCCCGTCCGCCAGGAACTGATGGATCAGGTAGCCGTTCGCGCCGTGCAACTCGACTCCGTCGAAGCCGGCCTCGATCGCGTTGCGCGCCGCGGCGGCGAAGTCGTCGACCGTCTGTGCGATGTCCTCGATCGACATCTCACGTGGCGTGGGGTGCTCCAGCATGCCCTCATCCGGCGTGTAGAGCCGCTCACCGGACGGGATCGCCGACGGGCCGTGCGGCAAGGCGTCATCCGCATAGAGGTAGGGGTGCCCCACCCGCCCGCTGTGCATGATCTGAGCGAAGATGTGGCCGCCCTTGGCGTGCACCGCGTCGGTCACCTTGCGCCAAGCCGCCACCTGCTCGTCGTGGTGCAATCCCGGCGTGTAGACGTACCCCTGGCCGATCTCGCTCGGCTGCGTGCCCTCAGTAATGATCAATCCGGCCTCGGCGCGCTGTGCGTAGTACTCGGCGGTCAGCTCGGTCACCTTGCCCGCGTCGTACGCCCGGCTCCGGGTCATCGGGGCCATCGCCAGCCGGTTGCGCAAGGTCAGTGCGCCGAGGGTCACGGGCTCGAACAAGTCCTTCATCACGGTCTCCAGCCATCTACAGAATGTGTTCTCGCTGGTGAAGAAGGTACGAATCACGGGATACGGGCCGAATCCGTAAAGCTTCGGTAGTTGGCCCCGTAGTTTTGATGACGTGCTCTACGGACGTGAGACCGAGCAAGTACAGCTTGCCTTGATCATGAACGAGGCCCGGGCCAACCGGCGCAGTGGCTCCCTGGTGCTGCGCGGCGAGGCGGGCATCGGCAAATCCGCCCTGCTCGAATGGGCGGCCCAGGACGCCGCCCGCAAAGGTCCCGACCTGACGGTGCTCCGCGCCACGGGATTCGAGAGCGAGAGCCACATCGCGTCCGCCGGCCTCCACCAGCTGCTGTGGCCCGTCCAAGAGCGGATCAACGATCTCCCCGCGCCCCAGGCGATGGCGCTACGCCGTTCCCTTGGCATGTACGACTCGTTGGACCCCGCCGAGGCCACGCCGACCGGCCTCTCCCAGGATCGTTTCCTAGGCGGATTGGCCGTCCTGACCCTGCTGTCCTGCATGGCCGACGAGGGTCCGGTGCTCTGCCTGATCGACGACGCGCAGTGGCTCGACACCACGTCCGCCGAGACATTGCTCTTCGCCGCCCGGCGGCTCGCCGCGGAGGGCGTGGTGATGTTGTTCGCCACGCGTGAGGACGGCTTCACCGGGATCGGCCTTCCCGAGATGCAGCTGTCCCGGCTGAGCCGCCAGGAGGCGGAGCAGCTACTGAACGGACGGGACCTCACCCCTACGAACCGCGACCGTGTGCTCATCGAGGCCGACGGCAACCCGCTGGCGCTGATCGAGTTCGGCTTGGCTCCGCATGCCGGAGCGCACATTCCCTCGCCCCTCCCGGTCGCCGAACGCGTGACCGCCGCGTTCCGGGCACAGATCGCGGCGCTGCCGGACAAGACCCGGCTCATGCTGCTGATCGCGTCCGCTGAGGGGCGCGGTTACCTGCCCGCCACAGTCGGCGCAGGCCACCTGCTCGGAGTCGAACTCGCCGATCTGGAAGCGGCCGAGAGAGCTCGCCTGGTGGAGATCACGGGTACCTCGGTGAGGTTCCGCCATCCGTTGATCAGATCCGCGACCTACCAGGGCGCGTCCGCCGCCCGCCGCATCGAGGTCCACCGGGCGCTGGCCGAGAGCGCCGACGACCCGGACTGCCGGGCTCGCCACCGCGCCGCCGCGGCCATGGCGCCGGACGAGGAGGTCGCCATCGACCTACAGGAGGCCGCCGAACGCGCATTGAACCGCGCCGGATACAACACGGCAGCTGCGCTCTTCCAGCAAGCAGCCGACCTGACCCCGGACATCGACGCCCGCGCCCGGCGCCTCGGCTCCGCCGCCAACGCGTTCCTCCGCGCCGGGAGGCTCGCCGCAGCCGACGAACTAGCCGCAACCGCGGGAAAGTACACCGACGCACCTGAGGAGCACGCTCGGCTCGCTCAGATCCGCGCGGCTGTCGAGTTCGAACGCGGCGAGCAGAGCGGGGCCGCCCGCCTCCTGATCGACAACGTCCGCCACGCCGCCCCCGAGGACGTCCCGGGCATGCTCCGTACCAGCGCCACGTACGCCTGGAGCTGCGGCGACGCGGCTACGATCAAACAGAGCGCCGAGCTTCTCCGGGCCGGCGGCCACGACGAGAAGGCCGTCCGCAGCCTCGCTCACATCATCGACGGCGACTACGCCCACGGCCTCCCCCTGCTCGCCGGGCTGATCGCAGCAGCCCGCAACGCCCCCCTCGACACCCCGGAAGAACGGCTGCACGCCATCACTTGCGGGCTGATCCTCGGAGACGACACGATCACGCTCGACCTGGCCATCGCAGAAGCCCGGCGTCTGCGCCGAGACGGGCTGATCGGCTCTCTTCCCGACGCCCTCCAGGCACTCGCCCAGGTCCAGATCACCGCCGGCCGCCACCGCGACGCCGAGGCCACGGCCGCCGAAGCGATCACCATCGCGCGGGACACGGGCATGGAGGTCCGGAAGAGCCGGATCAACATCGTTCTCGCCCGCATCGCAGCGATCGAGGGGGACGAGGAACGCCTGCGGACCCTCACCGCCAACGCGTCGGCCGCACCCGGCTGCGGCCTGGCCGACGTCTCCATGAGCCTCCTCGACATTGGCCTAGGACGCTATGAAACAGCCCTCCGCCGCCTGGACGAGATCGCCGCGGACCCCCGCCGCCACACCTCAGCCAATCTCCTGGCCGCCGCCGACCAGGTAGAGGCAGCCATACGCCTCGGCCAGCTCACCCGCGCCCAAGACCCCCTAGAACGAATCCGGTCCTGGGCCGACGCCAGCGGCCAAGCCTGGGCCCGCGCAGTGACGTTCCGCTGCGACGCGCTGGTCACCGACTCAGGCGAGGCATACGAAGAGGCCCTCCGCCTGCACGAGGACGGCAGCCGCCCCTTCGAGCGAGCCCGTACCGAACTCCTCTACGGCGAATGGCTTCGCCGAGCCCGCCGCCGAGCCGACGCCCGCGTCCCGCTCCGTTCCGCCTTGGAAATCTTCGACCGCCTGAAGGCCGCCCCCTGGGCCGACCGCGCCCGCTCCGAACTACGCGCCACCGGCGAATCCGCCACCGCGCCCGCATACGAACAAGCCGTAGCCCCCGACGTCCTGGACCGCCTAACCCCACAGGAACTCCAGGTGGTCCGGCTAGCAGCCGACGGCATCAGCAGCCGCGAGATCGCCGCCCAGCTCTTCCTGAGCCCGCGCACGGTGGAGTACCACCTCTACAAGGCCTATCCCAAGCTAGGCGTAGCCTCCCGCAAGGAACTGCACAAACTCCACCTGGAACCAGCCGCCAAATGACCGTCCGCATCCTCGAGTCGCCACCCGCCCGCGAGCACAACGTCGTGGACGCCTTGGCTGAGGTTCACGGTGCCGGCCCCGGCACGCCCCGATGGCGCTACACCCTCATGCCGATCGGCGAGGACTGGACGATCGAGCTCTCCGAGTCGGAGCTCGTCACCCCATGATCGCGTAGACGGTCGTGGCGTGCGCCGCCAGCTCGGCATCGCCGTCGCCCGTCATCGTGATGTCGGCGAACGCCAGCGTCCGGCCGAGCTTGGTGAGCCGAGCCGTCACCAGAAGATCCTTGGCCAGGATCGGTCGCTGGAACGTCGTGGACTGCTGCACCGTGGTCATCGGAACGAACCCGTCCCGCGCCACGGAGACCGCGATCACCGTGGCGGTGTCGGCCGCCGCCATCATGGCCTGACCGCTCAGAGCGCCGCCCTCCCTGGCCAGCCTTTCCGACCAGGGCAGTCGTAGCGTGGCCTGGCGTTCCCCCAGCGCCTCAACGCTCAGCCCCAGGTCGAGCACCCAGGGCGCGAAGTTGTCCTTCAGGATCTTGTCGCCATCCGCAGGCTGCATCGTCACCCCGTCATGATGCACGCTGAAAGCATGCTTGAGGAGATCTTCCTGCCCGCCACCTACGCCACCGGCATTCCCTACGACACCTTCCAACGACTCCGCGCCGAATCTCCCGTCTGCTGGATCCCCGAGCCCGCCGTCGGCGCCTGGCCCGCGGGCCCTGGCTACTGGGCGGTGTTCCCGCACGCCGACGTCAAACACGTTCTGCGTTCGCCCGAGCTCTTCTCCTCAAACCTGGGAGCCACCCAGATCCGTGATCCCGACACTCCAGCCGACCTGCACTTCGTCCAGTCGATGATGCTCAACCAGGATCCGCCCGACCACTCCCGCCTGCGCCGCATCGTCGCCGCCGCGTTCACCCCCCGCGCCGTACGAGCCCTGGAAACCACAATCGAAGACCGAGCCCGCTCCCTAATCGAATCCGCCCTCAACCAGGACGTCGACTTCGTAGAAATAGCAGCCGACCTCCCCGTATGGACGCTGGCCAAAATCATGGGAGTCCCCGACGAGGACCGCCGCCTCCTCTACGACTGGGCCTCCCGCGTCATCGGCTACCAGGACGCCGAATACTCCAACCTGGCCTCCGACACCTCAACCCTGTCCCCCATGGCCCGCGAGGCTCTGACCCACCGTCCCGCCTCAACCCGCCCCGACGGCCGCCCGATGAACCCTCGCTCCCGAGCCGCCCTGGCCGACATGTTCGCCTACGCGCACGCCCTGGCCGAGTCGAAACAACCCACCGATGACGTGATGTCCCACATGCTCTCCGGCGGCCTGACAGGCGCCGAGTTCGAGAACATGTTCTTCCTCTTCGCCGTAGCCGGAAACGAGACGCTCCGCAACGGCATCCCAGGGGGCCTCCTAACCCTCCTAGAAAACCCAGACCAGCTAACCCTGCTCCGCCGCAACCCAGACCTCCTCCCCTCCGCAATCGAAGAGATGCTCCGCTACTGGCCCCCGGTCATGGACTTCCGCCGCACCGCCACCCAAGACCACGAACTCTCCGGCCAAAAGATCAAAATGGGCGACAAGGTGGTCGTCTACCACGCCTCCGCCAACCGCGACGAGACGGTCTTCGAGTCCCCCGACACGTTCGACATCACCCGCACCCCCAACGACCACGTGAGCTTCGGCTTCGGCCCCCACTTCTGCCTGGGCGCCCACCTGGCCCGCACCCAGATGCGCGCGATCTTCAAGAACCTCCTCCCCCTGGAGATCCAGCAGACCGGCACCCCCACCCGCCTGGTCTCCAACTTCCAGAACGGCCTAAAACACCTCCCCCTCCGCCTAACCCCAGCGCTTCACTAACGTGCAAACCTCGACGCCGCCCAGCACACGTCCACAGCACGCCGAAACGCCCGGCCCGCCTGAGGCGTACGAAACGCCCGCCCTCCCGAAGGAGAACGGGCGTTCCCGTCGGTCGGGCTTCCCCACCCGCCGACGATCACATGCTATCGATGTTGCAGCTTGAAGGCGCACAACTGCCGGTAGGGCGTGGCGGCGCCGGTGGGTCCGCATCCAGCAACTCGTTCAGGCGCGACCGCTCTCCGCGGCTGCGCGGGTTGGGTCGAACTGGATGATCGCCACCTCGGACATGCCCCTCTACTGTCCAGGGGCGCCGCCGGGCGTTTACTGATGTGCAGGGAGCCAGTGGTGCCCTCTACACTCAGAGCCAGCCCAGACGGGCCGGAATCCTAAGCTGTACCACCCATGGACGATCGGGCGCGGCCGCCGCCCACGGAGGAAACCGCAGGTCAAACTTGAGGGTCGCTAGCTCAATTGGCAGAGCTCCGGACTTTTAATCCGTAGGTTGTGGGTTCGAGTCCCACGCGACCCACTCCATCTGACCAGGGCGGACGCCGGACACGGCGCCCGCCCTCAGTCGTCCGGGTTGCAGTTCGGGCCAGATCAGCCCCCATGCGCCCCACAGTCCGGTGTACCGGCGCGTCGTGGTGAGCTGAGCGTGCCCCAGGATGCGCTGGATGACATGGATGTCTACGCCCTGCTCTCCCAGGAGCGTGCCAGGCGTCATGCAGCCGGTAGGCGTCGGCTCGGATGCCGATGGGCTTGCGGCATTGGTGCCACGGGGCCAATTCGGGCGGCCGAGTTAGTGCCCTCGGCCCTTACCGGCCACCCGATGTGCGAGGAAGGGTCAGAGTCACCGGCTGTTGTGTCTCTAGGCAAGGCGCGTGAGCCGGTTTCTGGGCGGAGGAGGAACGACCCCTCCGCTGTCTTCCTGCGAAAGGAAACGAATCAGTGCGTATCCAGTCCAGGCTTTGCGCGGCGGCCATGGCTGCCGCGGTCGGGGCGAGTGTCATGGCGATGAGCGCACCGGCAGATGCGGCGGCTCTCAAGTACAAGACCATCTCTTGTAAGAAGGGAGGGTTCAAGGGTGAGGTGCGCATTGGCTACACGGGCAGAAGTTGGTCCGGAAGCGATGTGCGGGAGATGAAGTACAGGATCACGCCCAGCAACGGCCGCAAGAATCACAACGTCATGGTCGCCGACTTCGGCGTGGCGCCGACCAAGCATACGAAGAACAACGACAACGGGGTCGCCAACGGCCGCTGGAATTTCCTCCGTAAGAAGGACTACCACCGCGGCGGCGGCAACATCGGCGTGCGGTTCATCTTCGACAAGAGTGGCGACGACCCGACGTGCCAGAAGACCTACCGGTAAGCAGGGGAATCCTTCGCTCGTGAAAGCCGTGGTGTGAGCGGCCACGGTCGCCGGGCGAGCGGCTTCTGAGAGCGCGGCATCGGGCGTGCGGCGGCCCCGGAGGGGAGCCTCCGCACGCCCGATTCGTGTGGGGCATCGGAGAGGGCGACGGGATTCGAACCCTCCCTCCCCGGCGTGGCGGGCCGTGCCCGCCGCAGCGGCAGGCACGGTCCGCGATGCGTCCACCCACTGAACGATTCGTCCCTCTCTGGTCGAGGCCTCGCCATGATCGAACTACTTGCGGCAGAGGTTGGTGACGCGGGCGCGGCGCACTCACTCACGGTGCTCAGGTCGCCGCTTGCAAGAGAGGGTCGTTGGACGGAATGCTGATATATGTCTCCGCTGTAGCGCCCTCAAGCCGAGTTTCTGCCAAGTCCAACGGAGGCTCGGCTCGTTCCAGCAGTTGGGGCCAGTCTCGCTCGGTGGCGGTTCTGTAGGCACGGAAAACCGAGTCGCGGATGCGGCTGCGATCCTCGGCTTCGGCGGCGTCCCGAATTCGTTCAACTACGGCGAGTTCCTCCAGCACCTCTTCCTCGCTGCCACTCCGCTTCTCAAGCTTCAGGAATCGTCCGACGGGCACATCAGGCAGGTACCGGATTCGTTCCTGGAACAGCTGCTCGCACGCTGCGAACAGTCGTCGCGTCAGGCCGAGCCGCACGTCGGTCCCTGCAATCGGTCCGACAAGGAAGTCGGCGGCGCCTTGTTCCCTCACCTCCCGGCTTGTCCGTGCTTCCCTGGAACGCAGACGCTGCCGAACCTCGGAAGTCGCCTGGTCGTTCTCCAAGGGCGTCAGCATTCCAGTACGAGGACGAGAGCGCCGGGCACCTCGCTCAACGAGTGCCACCAACTGCACCTGATCGCGAACGCTGTACCTGAGATTGAGGTAGGTCAGCAACTGGGCCTTGGCGACCGACAGCAGCGCATCAGGATCCTCGTCAAGGCTGTCGTCCGGACCACCGTCGCCGCCATCCGGTCGCGGAAGTTGTCCCGAACCGGGCGGCTGCACCTCGTCGATTGTCATGAAGACATGATCATTCAAGGACGTTCCACAGAGGATCAGCCGGTGCGGGTACCCGTTCATGGCGAGGCTGCCGCCCTCGAGTTGCTCCTGGCCTTTCCGCAGCACCGGCAGACCGACGCCCACGCCACCTTTGGCCTCCACCAACCACCAGGGCAGAGAATCCGCCGAGTGCCGACCGACGAGGTCTGGGCGAGGGCCGGTCATACCACCAAGGAAGGGCAAGCCCACCAGCCCCGGGGCCTCGACGTGAGTTGTCTGCCCAAGCCCCATAAGGCCGCAGCAGGCCCACTGCGCCATGGTCATTCCAAGCCGGTAGCCAAACGCCGCCTTCGCACTGGTCTCGGTTCCATGGTCGAAGACCACGGACGATCGGAGCCTGCGCCCGTGGCTGTCCGGGTGCGGCCGCGGGTACCCCGACGACAGTGTCAGGTACGCATGCAGCGGAGAGATCCTCGCGAGCAGTTCCTGCCCCGCAAGTCGCGGGTAGTGCCTGAGCCACGGCGCCAAATCGCGGCCGACCTCGGCACCATGTTTGAGAATCTCCCGCCACAGTCCTGACGCGAGATACCAGCCAGGTGCGGGAATGGATCCCGTGGCAGGCCAGGGAGTTGCAGCCCCATGCCATTGCGGGTGCGGGCGCCTGGCGGGCCCGTTCCGGATAAGGATCGGAACATCGAAACCGTCGTCGTGCTTCAGCACACTGTCGGGGAGATCCGCGGGAGGCAGCATTATCACACGGTATCGGCCTTCCGCGACGCCACTCCAAGCGTGATCCATACTGTCGGCGCGAGAGCCACTGCCAGCTGTTGGCAGTCCCCTCCACGGCCACACCAAATACCATTTGGCCAGGAGTCCAAGCGTCGCCTCCCGGATTCGGATCCAGCTTTCCTACGGCCCCGAGCTGTTTGACCATGCTCCCCCAGCACGGATTGCGATTGAATGCCTTGGCCAATTCGACCCCGCTGACAATGCTTCCGTCGGGTCGACAGTTCTGCTGTGCACACCGCCACGCGATGCGCTGGAGCGACCAGGCCGCTCCCCGTCCGCCACCACTCCGCAGCCCGGTTGGGGGCGACCGTTCCCGATCGGACAACAACGGCCTGGTTATGGATGAGATCTCGTGGTGACGTCCAGTAAACGGGCTGCGGCGTGGTCGAGGGGTATGGATTCCTGTTCGATCCGGCGGAACGGGGTGGGGCCTGCGGTTGCGATGGTGTCGTATGCGGCCGTCTCGGCTTCGGTGAGGTGCGGCAGGATCGCCGGAGACGGCTTGATGGGGTGACCCGCCTTGTCGTGGTTCACCCCGTGCTGGGCGTAGCGGTGCAGGTCGGTGGCATCCATCAGGATCGAGCTGACCGGTTTCGGTGGCGCGTCGCCCGGTGCGGGCTCAGCCAGCGCGGCGCGGAACCGGTCGAGGATCGCGTATCCGTCCGCGTCGATGTCTCCCCAGTAGACGACGTGGTCCGCAGCGCGGATCCAGGGGACATTCGCGAGCAGGGCCGCGGCCGCCTTGCCACTGCCCTCGACCACGATCGTGTCCCGTGCCGGCGGGAACCAGAGCCGGGAGTCGCGGTTCTCGACGACGAGAACGGTCCGCGGCCGGTAGGCGATGTCGTGCGAGTCGCCGGTGGTCCAAGCGTCATGCCTGCGGCGGCCCGACGAAGTGTGGCCGGGGTCGACGTAGGTCAAGTGCAGCACGGCCGGCCGGGACCGGACCTCATCCCGGACGTCGCGTCCGGTGACGTCGCGCAGCAATGCGCCATGGGTGTCGAGCCATTTGGTGTGCATGCCGGGGATCGGGAGTTGACGCGCAGTCCAAGCGCTCGCGTCTGGGTGCTGATGCAGCCAGGTAACCGCGTTGAGCAGCACCTGGGTGTCGTCGGTTCCGAGCTGGTAGGCGGCCCGGACGTTGGCCGGGGTGAGGACCGCCCCGGTGGACAGCAGCGACGACGCGAGTGCACGGGCACGGGGGACGTCCACGGTTGGCGGTTCGGTTCCGGCGACCAGGGCGACGGCACCGGACAGGTCCGCAACGAGTGTGGTGGGGTAGTCGTCCGTTACGCCCTGGACGGACACCGGCTTACGGACGATCACCACGCCCGTGGGATGCCGGTCGGTGAACTCGCGCCAGCGCATGTGCCACTCGTGCCAGGCGGCGTGTCCGATTCGCGCCACCGCACTTCCGGTCGACACGCCGGGGCGAAGCGGAACGGAGAAGGAGACCGGGTCGCCGACGCCGAGGTCGGCGCACAGGGCCTCCGCCCACCTCTGGTGGACCTTGCGGCGGAGTGACTCGACCGCGTCGGCCGGAGTGATCAGTCGGGGGGTCATGCTTCGGGAACCGCGACAATGGGTTTCGCCCATGACCGCCCCTCGGCGTTCTTGAGGATGAGGTATTCCGCGTCCACGTGGGGTTCGATCGCGCTGTGCTTGTCATTGGGAGCGCCGATGACAAGTTGGAAGCCCAGCCCGCGCCATGCGCCGATGGCTCGGCCAGTGAAGTGCGCGTCCGCCTTGATCAGCGCTTCGTCGAGGAAGACGGGGGCGTATCGGGGGCGTTCGGCGCCCGCGTCGCCCAGCTGGTAGCGCAGCGCGGCGCCGACGATGAATGCGACCAGTTCCTGGGACTCGCCACCGGACTTCTCCCCGATGTGGTCGTAGACCGCGACATGCTCACCGGCGAGGTCGCGTTTCTCCGCGCTGATCCGGACGTGGTTGCGCACGTCGATCAGGTCGGCGAAATCAGGCGCGGTGCGGCGGATGCGGTCGATCACCTTGGCCATTCGGTGGTAGGCGCGCTCCCGGTCGACGTCTGTGGTCGCCTTGTCGATGACGACACGTACGTCGCGCAGTTCCTTGCGGAACCGGGCGCGCACCGCGGAGTGGCTTTCCTGCGGGTCGATGCGCAGCCGGTGGCCGTCGTCGGCGAACGGCAGTTCGGCGAGGATGCGGTTGACGGGGTCGATCCGGTCGCGGATCTCCCGAACGGCAGCAGCGAGCTCGCTGTCCAGGCTGGTCAGGTCGTTGCCGGAGAGTTTGAGCAGGTTGTCGCGCCACTCGGTCTCCAGCTCGTGCAGTCCGCTGGTCTCCAGGTCGGTGAGCAGGCGCTCGAAGTCGCGGCAGGAGGCATCCGGATCGGTGCCGAGGTTCGGGTTCGGCCAGCGCTCGACGAACGTCGAGAACGTCTCGTGCAGCGCCTTCCGCGACCGGCCGATCGATTCCTCCGCCGACTTTCGAGCTTCGTGCATCCGTTCGACGCCGCGCCGGTGCGCGGCGTCGAACTCCGCCAGCGCCGTCGACGGATCGGCGCCGGCCGGGCCGTCGTCGAACAGCCCTGAGAGGTACTCCCGGTGTTCCCGGCTCACCTCGGTGCCGGTCGCCGCGGCGGTGTCGAGCGCCCGCTGGGCACCGTCCACCTCGTCGACGATCGATTCCCATGACCTGCTGAGCCGCTCCATTTCGTTCTTCTGTCCGCCGATGCGCTCGGTCAGCTTGGTGACCCGTCGCTTGAGCTCCTCCGCCTCCCGCTGCAGCCGGTCGATCTCCGGGTTGCCTGCGCGGACTTCGGTGATGACCAGGTTCCAACGGTCCCGTTCGGCGGTGACGGACTCGACGTCAACCTGATCCCAGGACAGTTCGGTCACGGTCTGGTAGGCGGTGCGTCTTTCCTCGAACGAGTTGAGGGCCTGCTCCGCCTTCGTCGCCTGTGCGACGGCGTCATCATGACGTTCCCGGGCGTGGCCGATACGAGTGTCGAGGTCGGCGAGCAGCCTGGTGTTGGTGAATCCCAGCAGGTTGGCCCGGCCGTGACCGCCGTGCGCGCCCCGGCCGCCTTGCGACGTCTGGCCTGTGATCGTAAGCGCCTTGGGGTACTGCACCAGCAGTTTGGGCGTCTCGACGCAGACGAAGTCGAACCTGCGGGCGAGTTCGCTCTTGAGCCAGGCAGTGAACGGCGACGGCCGGTAGTCGAGCCGGCCGGCGAGCGTCTTGTCGTTCAGCCCGACCTCGTCGCGCATGCCGGTGCGGACGCCTTCGAATTGGATACGCCGGGCGACCGGCACCGCATTGATCGCCTCGCGGAACGAGTTCAGCCGGCCGATGTCGATCAGCATCCGGGTGGCAAACCCGCCGAGCGCCAGGTTGAACGCCTCCCGCCACGGTTCGAACTCCGTGCGCACTTCGATCAGCTCACCCACAAACGGCAGGTCGTCTGTGGTCAGCCCGGCGGCGTCGGCCAGCAGTCCGCGAGCGGCGTGCAGGTCGGTAGGGATGTTGCCCCGGCGGGCCTTGACCGCACTGTGCTCGGCGCGCAACCCGGCCAGGTCGCGTGCTGCGTCCTTGCGCTCCGAGGTCGCCTCGGCAAATTCGTTCTGGGCGGTCCTCCTGGCGTCGGAGTCGGCCAGCGCCCGGTGCGCCGTTTCGACCAACGCAGCGAAGTCCTGGCCGGTCGACACGGTGGCGCCGACGCTGCCCAGGACGCGGTCCAATCGCGTCCGTGCGCGTTCGACGTCGGCCAGCCGCTGTTCCACTCCACGGATCTCCCGGAGCGCGGTGTCCAGCCGGTCGCCGCCGGAGGCACGCAGGATGTCGAGCACCGCGTCACGCTCGGATTCCGCCGCCTTAATCAGCGCGGCTGTCTCCTGCACCTCATCCTCGGCCCGGCGGCGCCGTCCGGCCAGGTCCCCCTCGGCCGCGCGCAACAGGTCGAGCCGACGTTCGTGCCGCCACAGCGCCGCGGGGGACGTCGGGTCGGTGAACGATCCGGCATCGTCAATGACCTGCAACCGTGTCACCGCGCGGTTGATGGTGTCCCGGTGGTCGCGGATCGGGGTCAGCGCCCGCACCTGCCGGCGGGCGGTGATCATCCGGTCCCGGGTACCGGATAGCTCGTCGAACTGCTGCACCACCTCGTCTGCCGTGACCAGGGTGGACGGCTCTTCAAGGACCATCGTCTTGTACAGCGCGTCCACGGTGGTGATCTGCTGACCGGCCTGGATCCTGCCGAGCAGCCCGACCGCTTTGTGCCCGTCCCCGGCGGCGCCGATGCCCAGCGTGGTGTGCAGCCGGGCGGTGAAGTCCCGGTCTGTGCCAAAGCAGGTCACGCCCGTCGCGGTGACCGCGGCCTGGGCGAGCCTGTTGCCTGCAGGGCCGTCAAGCACGCGCAGGTCGTAGGCGTCGTCCTTGGTGGCGCGGACCACGACGAGGTCGTCAAGGGTGCGCGCGGACGACGGCACGTACCAGGCCCGGAGCGCGGTGAACACCGCACCGCTCCGATCGGCCCACGTCATCGCGATCGCCGACCAGGTGTCGCGGCCGTCCCCGCGCAGCACCCGCGACCTCGTCTCACCCCCCGCCCGTGACTCGTCGAGTTTCCCCCGCGTGTAGGAGAGGATGTTGCGCTGGTCCTTGCCCCGGGGCCGACCGACCACCCCACCGTTGGACGCCCCGTTGAACGGGGTGGTGTGCGGCATCAGCAACGCGATGTAGGAATCCATCAGAGTCGACTTGCCTGACCCGGAACCGCCACTGAACAGGGTCGCGCCCGGAGCGAACCGGACGCGGTGATACCCGTCGTAGCCGCCCCAGTTGACCAATTGCAGATCCCGCGCCACCCACTGCTGCCCCCGCGATGCCGCCGGGATCAACCCGAACAGAGTGTCGATCATGCTCATGGCGCGACCTCGTTCTGTTGCCGCAGCCACTGGTTCAGTTCGGTGAGCTTCTCGGTGCTCAGCACGACCTCGACCAGCGGTGTGATCCGGTACCGGCCCGCAGACTCCTCCGCGAGCAGGCCCTCAGTGACCAGTCGTTGCACCGCGTTGCGGATCTCGCGCTGGCCGCGGGCAAGATTGTGATCATCTGGATCGAAAAAGGTCAGCACGGTCTGTTCCAGCTCTTCGATGTCGACCCGCGCGGATGTCTCGCCGGTGCCGCGTTCCCGCTGGAAGATGGTCCTCAGGTGGACCAGCACCAGGGTCTCCGCCCGGTTGTAGGGGTCGTCCTTCAGCAGGATCGGGACGTCCAGTTCCGCCGAGCGCACCTGCTGTTTGTAGGCGATGCCCCGGTCGTGATCGACGACGAGCCGAACGAACAGGTCGTGCAAACGCGACTCAATGATCTGCTGGTTCTCCAACAGCGTCCGCCACTGCGCCGGGTTCTTATCGGCCAGCAGGAACCTTCGTTGCAGCAGCCGTACCAGTACCCGCCGCACGTCCACGTCCAGCGTGCCCCTGTCACCGGCGAACAGTTCGGTCGGGTCGTTCTCCATCGGAACCGGCTCGATGAAACCGGCCGCCGCGCCGGCCGACCAGCCGTCATCTGCACCGTCCGGTTCACTCATCGTCGCTTCCCGGCCTCTCGTCTGCGGCGCGGGCCGACGCCGGGTTCGCCGCATGTACGCCGCCGAACGCGAGCCGCCGCCGAGTCTGGTCAGGCCTGACCACATCAACCACCGCGACTTCGGCCGTGTCGGTCATTCCGAAGTCATGTGCGATCTCCAGCAGTCCGAGCAAATCCACCGGCCGCCGTAGCCGCTCGGCCGCCGCGCGGAAGGCGGCCGCGACATCGACGCCGTCCGCATCGCCCGTGAACGCCGCCAGATGCGCGCGCAGTTCGGCGTACTGCGGACCACCCCATGCCCGGGTGTCCCCGGACGACAGGTCCTCTGCCTCGTCCCATTCCCGCAGCGGCGCGGGCGGCTGGGACGGCCGAAGGTCGCTCATCGTCTGCCGCAACTGGCCGACGTCAGCCACCGGCAGGCGACGCAGCGGGGCGACCACCGCACTGCGGCGCGAACCGGGCACCCAGGTGTGGAATCCGGACATCACGTCCCGCAGCAGTTCGTCCACCTGGCGGTCCCGCATCGGGTCATGATTGCGCACCTGGGTGGTGATGACGTGCGACGCCTGCCGTTGCGCGGCCAGCACCTCCTTGACGCCCTGCTCGATCCGGCGTGCGATCTCGGCGAGCTCCCGCTGCTGTGGTTCCGGCATCAGGTCGGTGAACCCGTGCCGCAGCACGGTGCGCAGCAGATTCCATAGATCATCGATCTGCGCGGGGTCACCGATCAGGCGCAACGCCCCGGCGAACGCGCGGCCCTCCGGTGTCGCCTCCATGATCTGACGACCGCGCTCCAGATACTCGCGCAGCACCTCACCGGTCGGCCGCACGTCCTGCCGCAAGTCGGCGACGACGTCCCGCTGCATGGCTTTGATCGACTCGGCGACGCGGGCGAAGTCGGCGGGGAGCTCCCGTGCCAGATGCAGCACGTTCTCCGCCGCCTCGAGCAACCGGTCATCGTCGACGGCGTCGACGGCGCCGCCCCGTTCGAGTCGGTCGAGTTCCCGCCGGCGCTGATCGATCTCCGTCTGGAGACGGGCGATCCGGGCCATCACATCCGGGTCGGCGTCCTGCGCCAGCCGCTCGACCGCTTCCAGAAGCGTCCTGACCCGGGACTCCGACACCCTGGTCCGCGTTCCACCGACCCGACCGGCCACCTCGAGCGCACCAACGCCATGTGCGGACAGACGGTACACCTCGACGTCGTCGGAGACCTGCCGCACCAGCCAGCCCGCATGCACCCACTGCCTGCACAGGTCACGGGCGTTCCCCGAAGGCAGCGGCTGGTCGCCCTCGTAGCCGTAGCCCACGGCTCGCAACTGTTCGAGGGCGTCGGCGATCTCCGCATGGGCATCCGCCACCGCCACTGTCGACCGCTCCGGCGTGAACATCATCGCCAGCACGGTCACCACGAACGGCGCATAGGTCCGGTGGAGCAGATCGAGCATCGGGTTCTGGAACGCCTGAAGCGCACCCTGATACGCGCCCTCCACACCTCGTGTACCCATCGCCGACCAGAGTACGACCTGTGTGTCGACGCCACCTTATGAGTGGCATCTCCGATGGACGGTGACTTAGCTCCGAGTGCTGTCAACGAGCCCAGCATCTGCTCCACGCGCCCGACTGTCAGCGGCCGACCGGTAGGCCCCGCAACGATGTGCGCAGTTCTAATGGCCAGCCAGCGACCCCGCGCTCATGCCGAAGGTGATGATGTTAGTAAACTCACTTCTTAACCCAATTCGACCCGGAGCGTCATCTCTTCGAGGAAATGACACTGTCCGCAAAGCACACGCCAATGTGAAGCAACGACTCACAGAGGGAAGTCATTATGCCAGGGAGCGTCCAGCTCGTCCGGATCGACACCCAGACCCTCCACCAATTCGTCAATCTCGGCCATTTTCGACACCGTCCCAATATGGACCCTGTCGATATCTTCTTCAAAGAAGCAGATGTTCTCATCAGCCAGCCGACGAGGGATTTCGAAAGTTGAGACTTTGAAAGTTCCGTCCCGGAGAGGAGAGACCCACACCCAGGCGTAACGATCGGGTGAACTCGCCTTCCGGCGTGCTGATACCAACGCCTTGGTCATGACCAAGCGGTTCTTCACTTCAGTCCGCAATATCAGCCTTCCCAGAAGAGGCGGAGAATCTTACCGAATCATCTTGCAGTTGTGGACGAGGACGGGTGTGTGGTCGGTTTCTACGGTGAGGTTGTAGACCTGTTCGTAGTTGGTCCAGATCTTGATTGCGGTGGTCTGGACATGGGTGCCGGCGCTGGTGCGGCGACGGCATCATGGGCGATGGCTGTCCGCATCGGCCCGGTTTGCAGCCGGTTTGTCGCGCTGCCGGAACCGATCGCTCGGGTGGGCCGTCGCAGGGTTTCATGGTCGTTTAGCCAGGGACGAGGAACGGGATGACACGGTTTTCGCTGTTGCCGGCAGTGGCGGATCTCGCCGCCGCCGGGCCTAAGGGCGCCAAGAAGATGCTGGCCAAGGCAGCGGGCCCGTTGCCCGCTGCGGATCTGGCGCCGTTCTTCGAGCAGGCTTGCCGGGAGCTGGTGCGGGCGGGGGAGAGCGAGCTTGCGTTCTGGGCGTTCGGGCAGGCACGGAAGGTCGAGAAGGATCATCCCGCGCTACTCGACCTCGATCGGGTGCAGGACGTCTTTCTTGAGCTGGTGCCCGCGGGTGGGGTCGGGCCGGCCGCGCTGCGCGACTATGCCAAGACGCTCGCGGCGGAGTTGCCGGGCGAGGAGGCGCACGGGCGGTTTCGTGAAGTGATCTGCGCGGGATTCGACGCGGGGCTCATCCCGTACGCCCGGATCTTCCCTGACCTGCGCATGTTGGCTCGGGCCGCGAAGATCAAGAAGCGGGACGAGGAGGCGTTTCTGGCCGAGCGGCTGCTCCGGGGTGGCCTCATGCCCATCGCGTCCCACCAGGTTTGGGCGGCCGCCCGCGAGCCGCTCGCCGCGGTGGCCGGACGCGACTACGACTTGATGAAGCTGCTGATCGCCGCCGAACCCGACCGTGCCCGGCATGAGGAGGAGAGCGGCGAGGAGGTCGCCGAGGAGATCCGGCAGATGTGGCTGGAATCCTTGGCTGAGAGCGGGGCGGGGGCGCACCTGTCGGCGCAGTGGTTCGGTGCCACAGGGCGGGGTTGCTCGGCCGCAGTGCTGCTGAAGCTCATCGATCAGGCAGGGAGCCGGCTGTTCCCGGGGGGCGAGGTGGTGTTCGGCGAGGAAGCGGACCCGGCGCTTCCGCCTCCCGACTATCGGCACATCATCCCCAAGAAGGAGCTCACCAGCGACTCGCCCCGCTGGTGGGATCCGGGCTTCGACGTGGGGCAGCAGGCCGCGGACGTGGCATCCGGGCCAGAAGGACGCGAGCGTTTTGCCAGTCTGCTGGACGCGTTCGTTCGCGACCTGGGGTATTTCGGCAACGTCGACTATGCGGTCACGGTGAAAACGCTCTGGGATGTGCCGGAGACCCGGGAGGTGCTGAACGAAGCCGTCGATGTTTGGAAGGCCGACGCATGTCGTTCTGACCTGCCCTTCATGTACAACGCCTTGCACCAGCTGGTGCGGCTTACCGGGCACGGTGGTCTCCTTGACCTGGAGCCCGGTGTCGGCGAGGGGCTCGAACCCGCCGACCCCGTGGACGCCCTGCTGGCGGCCCTGCGCGGTGGCATTCCTGCCGAATTGGCGGTGACCAGTGGGTCGCCGCACAAGTTTCCGAAATCAGGCCGGACGATCGTCCAGCACCTCGGATACCTCACCATCACGGAACGGTCCTGGAACGCCTACGCGTCCGTCACCGGCGACCACGAGCTGTCGGTGAAGCTTCCCCAACTGCCTGACGGGCTGCTGCCCTGGTACGACGGCGAGACCGGCCTCCTGTCACGGATCCAGGACGGCGTCTGGCAGACGTTCCGGGTCGAGGGACGAACGGGCCAGACCGTCGCGTTGACCCTGGACCCCGACACCGCCACCGCACGGCCCCAGGCGCCAGGGGCCTCCGAGGTGACGTTCCCGGGCGCCGCCGGGCCGAGCGAGGTCCGGTTGAGCCGGGGTGCGATCACAGTCACCGCCCCCGATGGGACCCGGACGGCCCGGCTGCTCTTCTCGCCCGTCATGAGCACGAAGGGCGGGCTCGTGCCGCCGCCCGGCTGGTGGCCGCGGCGGGACCCGGTGGACCCGGACGGGTCGGCGGCGCTGCGATGTCTCGACCGTGAGAGTGCGGCGCGCCTGATGGAGGCGACGCTGAACGGACCGCGTGCGGCCACCGACGCGCTGGAGGCCGTGCTGCCCGAGGTGACCGCGCCGACTCTGCGCGACGGCGTCCTCGAAGCGGCCCGTACGGCCGTCGAGTGTCTCCTTCTGGCCATCTACCTGCGCGACCGGATCGGCCGTCCCCAGCCTCCGGCACTGCCCGCGCTGGTCTCACCGGCCTCGGACCTCCCCTTCGCGCGCACCACGGCGCGGACGAGGTGGCTCGTGCACCAACGGCTTGTGGCACGCGCGCTGGAGTCGGTGACCGACGAGCCCGCGGCCGCGAAGCCCTACCTCGTCCGGACGGTCTCCCTCCCGTCCGGCGGTTACGTGGGCGTCGACCTGGACACCCTGGCGGGCTACGCGCTCCCGGCCGTCCTGCCGTGGACTTCTGACACATTGCGCGAAGACATCCTCGACGTCCTGCGCCTCTGGGCCAACGCTCCGATCGGCGACGGCGTGGGAGCCTGCCGCATAGTGCGCCTCACTCCGGTGGGTGGCGAGGGGCAGTCCAGTCAGCTGGTCGACAAGCAACTGGAGAAGGCGGCGCCCGGGGAGCTCTGGCGTACCCCGAACGGCGCCCTGCTGATCTTGAGCTACCAGCGACACAACCGGACCGCGACGGCCGTGGAGTACGCGCCCGGCGGAACGTTCGACCCGATCGAGCCACCCGGCTGGCAGGCGGCTCGGGCCCCCATTCCCTGCTGGGGCAACGCCGACCGCGTCGTCCGGCTCATCCGGTTGGTGACCGATCGCGGTCCCGCACCGATCGATGCCGCCGCTACCGTTCACAACCTGGCTGAACGTGCGGGTCTCGGGGTGGCGGACGCCGTCGCGGTCTGCAAGTTCCCCGCTGAGGTCCTGGACGACGACATTCCCACAAGCGGCGCCACACTCTCCTTCCCCATGCGGGACGCGGTGCGGGAACGCCTGCTGCCCGACGACCCGGCCGACCTCTGGATCACGGGCCTTGCTACGGACGCGGCAGCCGATTGGTGGCGAACCCACGGCGAATAACGACGACGGAGTGGAGCCAGGGCGATGCTGGCTCCACTCCGAGGTGTGGGTGTGTCACTGGAACTGTGCGAAGAACCTCCAGATCTCTCCCTTGGTCCAGGTGGTGATGCCGCTCTCGCCGGTGGAGCCGTCGACCGGACCGGGTATGTGGCCTCCGTCGAACGCGGCCCATTGGACCGGGTATCCGGCGCGGCAGCCCGAGTAGGTGGTGGTGATGTGCGTCCGGCTGCCTTGGGCGGGCTCGCGCGGGCTCTGGGCAGCGCAGCCGTTGTTGGCGACGAACTTGTCGCGCAGGGATCGTCCTTGCGCGATGTTGAGGACGGAGTCGCTGATGCCGTGGATTCCGAAGTAGGCGATGGGCTGAGTGCCGCCGCTGCACCCGCTGATCTGGCCGCCGGCGATGACCGCGACGGCCCTGAAGGCGTTCGCCCTGGCGCATGCGAGTGCGTAGCTCATGCCGCCGCCCCAGCTGAAGCCCGTGGCGAAGCGCTGTGTCGTGTTGACGCAGAGGCTGCTCTCGATGAGCCGGATCATGTCGTCGACGAAGGTGACGTCCTCACCGCCCGAATTGCCCCAGCCGTTGCCGAGGCCCTGGGGGGCGACGAGGATCGCGCTGTTGTTCGACTGTTCCTGTTGGCCGTAGTAGGACCAGGCGCTCCCGCTCGTTCCACCCGAGGAGACGTCGCCGGCGGTTCCACCCCGCCAGTGGAACGCGAAGATCAGCCGGTAGGGGTGGCTGTTGTCGTAGTTGGCGGGAACCCTGAGGATGAAGCTGCGGCTCTTACCGCCGCTCTGGATCGTGTGCGTACCGCTTGTGAGCGTCGGGGCGCTGCCGCATCCGCCGTTGCCACCGGACGACAGCTTGACCATCTGCCACTGCTGGTTGGCGCCGCCCCAGTCGGCGTACTGGACGACGTTGGCGCCGTCGGCGGTGGAGGCTCCTTGGACCTCCACGGCCTTGCCGCTGCTGCTGTTGATCAGCCGGACGTGGCCTGCGTCGGAGTCGGCCAGGCGGAATTGCTGGTTGGCCCCGTTGTGGTCGGCCCACTGCTGGATCGCGGCACCGTCGGCCGTCGAGGCGCCGGCCACGTCGAGCACCTTGCCCGAATGCCGGGCCTTCAGCCGGTAGAAGCCGCCGCCGGAGTCCACGAACTGCCATTGCTGGTTGGCTCCGTCGTGGCGCGTCCATTGGCTGAGCCGCGCGCCATCGCCGGTGGACGTGCCAGAGACGTCCAGCGCCTTGCCGCTGTTGCGATTGACCAGGACGTACCAGGCATTGGTGTCCACCGTCGCCGCTTCGGCCGGCGCCGGGTTCACCGCGACGAGCATGCCGATCGCGAGGGCCACCGCCGCCGCGGCGGCAAACCGGGACCACCAGCGATGCCTGTGCGGAGGGGCGAGGGAAGCCGCACCGTAGGTCTTCATCGATTCACCCTTTCGCTTGTCTCGCAGGTCAGGTGCGGGCCCAGAGTTGGTTGCTGCCGTTCCAGCACGAGTAGAGCTGGATCAGGGCGCCGTTGCCGGTTCCGGCGGCGTCCAGGCAGAGACCGGACTGGACGCCGACGATGGATCCGTCGGAGTTGACGCGCCATTTCTGGTTGTCGCCGCCCCAGCAGCTGTAGATCTGGACTCTGGCGCCGTTGCCGGTGCCGGCGGCGTCCAGGCACTTGTTGCCATAGACCTTGAGCTCGCCTGCGTCGGTGGAGGTCCACTGCTGGTTAGTGCCGTTGTGGCAGTCCCACAGGTGGAGCTGGGTGCCGTCGGTGGTGCTGGAGTTGGGCACGTCCAGGCAACGGCTTGAACCGACGCCCTTGATCGTTCCAGCACCGGGGGTGGGGGTGGTGCCACCGTTGAGGGCGTTGAGGACTGAGGTGTAGGCGGCCTTCTTGTTGCCGTTGCCGTCGAACAGCAGCGGCGTCTGCTCCCGGCGCCAGGAGTCGGAGTCGCGCACACCCCAGACGGTGATGCCGAGGCAGCGCGGGACGGCCAGGCAGTCGTTGGTCACGTTGGCGTAGGTCGTGGCCGAGGCACCCTGGATGTCCAGTTCGGTGATGGCCACGTCGACACCGAGGGCGGCGAAGCTCTGCAGGGTGGTGCGGAAGTTGCTGTTGTAAGGGCTGCCGTTGTTGAAGTGGGACTGGAAGCCGACGCAGTCGATGGGCACGCCGCGCTGCTTGAAGTCGCGGACCATGGCGTACATGGCCTGGGTCTTGGCCCAGTTCCAGTTCTCGACGTTGTAGTCGTTGTAGCAGAGCTTGGCGGCCGGGTCGGCGGCGCGCGCGGTGCGGAAGGCGACCTCGATCCAGTCGTTGCCGGTCTGCTGCAGGTTGGAGTTGCGGCGGGCTCCCGAGTTGCCGTCCTCGAAGGCCTCGTTCACGACGTCCCACTGGACGATCTTGCCCTTGTAGTGGGCCATCACGCCGTTGATGTGGTTGATCATGGCCTGGCGCAGTGTGCTGCCGCCGAGGTTCCGCATCCAGTCGGGTTGCTGGGAGTGCCAGGCCAGGGTGTGGCCGCGTACCTGCTTGCCGTTCTGGACCGCCCAGTTGTAGACGCGGTCGCCGGCGGCGAAGTTGAACTGGCCCCGCTGGGGTTCGGTGGCGTCGATCTTCATTTCGTTCTCGGCGGTCACCGAGTTGAACTCGCGGTTCGCGATCGTGGTGTACGCCGAGTCGTTGAGCCTGCCCGAGGCGATGGCGGTGCCGAAGTAACGGCCGTTCTGCGCCGCCGCAGCGCCCAGCGTGCTCTCCGCGGCAGCGGCCGGAGCCGGTGCCACCAGAGCAGCGGCGGCAGGTGCCACCGGAGTGGCAGCAGCGGCCGGAGCCGATGGCACCAGAGCGGCGGCAGCGGTGAGCACCCCGAGGGAGCCTGCGACGAGGGCCCGCTTGCGAATCCCGGACCTGGACATGGCATTCGTACGCATGTCTGTTCCTCCATGAATGCATGAATGAACGAGAGGTGGAAGCACGGGACATAGCCCGTGGAGGCACGAGACGCAGCCTGTGGAAGCACAGGACGCAGCCCGTGGAAGCACAGGACGCAGCCCGTGGAAGCACGGGACGCAGCCCGCGTAACAGACGCCGCGCTCCATCACCGGGAGCGCACACACCACCACGGCGTCGCGGACTCAGTGTGTGAGCCCTTTCAGATCCCGTCAATAGTTTCGAAATATTTCATCGCGTATGTCCATTCGGCGGCTTGCATACGCGACCTAGCAGCTGACTTGTGCTCGAAAAACTTTCGAAGGTCTGGGCCCTTGACGCTGTCCTCTGCCTCGTATTTACTCCGGCCACCACCACCCCCCGATCACCGATGGAGAGGAGGGCCCATTCGGCAGCGAAATGTTAGCGCTAACACTTACGCCGAACGAAAGGAAGAAGTTCATGTTGAGGATCGGTGCGGTGCTGGCTTCGCTCCTGCTGTCGGTGCTCCTGTCCGTGACGAACGTACAGACCGCTCAGGCCGCGACAGTTGATGTGAACAAGTGGTACGTCCTGGTCAACCGCAACAGCGGCAAGGCCCTGGACGTCTACAACCTGGCGACCAACGACGGCGCCCGCATCGCCCAGTGGACCAGGAACGATCAGAACCAGCAGCAGTGGCAGTTCGTCGACTCAGGCGGCGGTTACTACCGCATCAAGTCCCGCCACTCCGGCAAGGTGCTGGACGTCCACAACTTCTCCACCGCCAACGGCGGCTCGATCGTCCAGTGGGCCGACCAGAACGGCACCAACCAGCAGTGGCGGCTGGCCGACAGCTCGGATGGCCACGTGAGACTCGTCGCGCGCCACAGCAACAAGGCCCTCGAAGTACAAGGGGCCTCCACCGCCGACAACGCGAACATCGTCCAGTACGACGACTGGGGCGGCAACAACCAGCAGTGGCAGCTCGTCCAGGTCGGCGGCGTCGACCCCAATCCGACGTGCGACCTTCCGTCGACATATCGCTGGACATCAACGGGCCCGCTTGCGCAGCCAAGGTCGGGGTGGGTCTCGCTCAAGGACTTCACCGTCGCCCCCTACAACGGCAGGCATCTCGTCTATGCGACGACGCACGACACGGGGACCAGGTGGGGTTCGATGAACTTCGGCCTGTTCACCAACTGGTCGGAGATGGCCTCGGCCAGCCAGAACGCGATGTCGAATTCCACCGTCGCGCCAACGCTCTTCTACTTCGCGCCGAAGAATATCTGGGTGCTCGCCTACCAGTGGGGTGGGACCGCCTTCTCCTACCGGACGTCGAGCGACCCCACCAACCCGAATGGCTGGTCATCACAGCAGGTGCTCTCCACCGCCAGTATCAGCGACTCCGGGACAGGACCCATCGACCAGACGCTCATCGGTGACAGCACGAACATGTACCTTTTCTTCGCCGGTGACAACGGCAAGATCTACCGGGCCGGTATGCCGATCGGGAACTTCCCGGGCAGTTTCGGCTCGACCGCGACAGTGATCATGAGTGACACGAGGAACAACCTGTTCGAAGCCGTTCAGGTCTACAAACTCCAGGGCCAGAACCGGTACCTCATGATCGTCGAGGCGATCGGCTCGCAGGGCCGTTACTTCCGCTCGTTCACGGCCACCAGTCTGAACGGTTCGTGGACACCGCAGGCCGCGACCGAGGGCAATCCCTTCGCCGGCAAGGCCAACAGTGGCGCCACCTGGACCAACGACATCAGCCATGGCGAACTGATCCGCACCAGCGCCGATCAGACCTTTACCGTCGATCCCTGCAACCTGCAGTTGCTCTACCAGGGGCGCAACCCCAACTCCGGCGGAGACTACGGCCTCCTGCCCTACCGGCCGGGTCTCCTGACACGGCAGCGCTAACGGCGTGACACGGGTCCGGCTCCGGTGTGGAGCCGGCGTGGCGGGCTCGGCAGAAGGCGGAGCCCGCCCGGGTCACTGCAGACAGGACGATCCTCGGCTTTGTCGCTGACCGCAGCGCGGCCACAACGGTCGTCTGAACCCTGGGCACCGGGTCCATGGGGTGGCCGCCCACCCCATGGACCCGGCCCACCCCATGGACGCGGCCCACCCCATGGACGCGGCAACCTATGGACCGGCCAACCCATGGACCCGGCCTTCAAATCACTGAGGAGCGATCTCCATGAGCAGGAGACGAATCCGCGCGCTGCTGACCATGGTGGCCCTGGCCGTGGCGCCCAGCCCAGCGCTCGCCGTGGCGCCCAGTCCGGCCCTGGCCGTGGCGCCCCGTCCGGCTCTGGCCGGGGCGCTCAGCCCAGCCACCCAGGCTCAAGCGTTGGACAACGGCGTGGGCCGCACCCCGCCGATGGGGTGGAACACCTGGAACACGTTCGGCTGCAACATCAACGAGACACTGATCCGGCAGACTGCCGACGCGCTCGTCAGCTCCGGCATGCGCGACCTCGGATATCAGTACGTCGTGGTCGACGACTGCTGGTTCGATCCCAACCGCGACCCGGCCGGCAACCTGCGGGCCAATCCGTCGAGATTCCCGAGCGGCATGAAGGCGCTCGGCGACTACCTGCACGCCAGGAGTCTGAAGTTCGGTCTCTACCAAGCGCCCCTGGACCGTACCTGCGCCCAGTACTTCGGCTCCTATCCGGGCGCCACCGGCAGTCTCAACCACGAGGTCCAGGACGCCCGGCAGTTCGCCGCCTGGGGCGTCGACTATCTCAAGTACGACTGGTGCTCTCCCACCGGCACCATCAACGACCAGGTACGCACGTTCGCGAAGATGCGCGACGCCCTGGCGGCCACCGGACGGCCGATCCTCTACAGCATCAACCCCAACAGCATCCATGAGAAGACCGGCCCGCAGCGGAACTGGGGTGACGTCGCCAACATCTGGCGCACGACCGAGGACATCACCAACGTCTGGAACTCCGGTCAGACCAACGGCTACCCGATGGGCATCCAGAACATCGTCAACGTCAACGTGCCCCTGTCGGGCTACGCCAAGCCGGGGCAGTTCAACGATCCCGACATGATGGTGGTCGGCCGGGGCGGCATGACCGACGCCGAGATGCGCAGCCACTTCGCCCTGTGGGCCATCATGGCCGCGCCGCTGATCGCGGGAAACGACGTGCGGAACATGGACGCCGCGACCGCCACGATCATGAAGAACCAGAACCTGATCGCCATCAACCAGGACCCGCTCGGCCTCCAAGCGACCCAGATCAGCAACGACGGCACCCGCCGCGTCCTGGCCAAACGGCTGAGCAACGGCGACTTCGCGGTCGCGCTGTTCAACCAGGGCGGCAGCACGACGACGATCAGCACCACCGCCTCGGCGATAGGCCTGTCCGGCAACTCCTTCAGCCTCCGTGAGGCCTGGACGAACGCCGTCACCTCGACCACCGGGGCCATCTCGGCGAGCGTGCCTTCTCATGGCACCGTCGTGTTCCGGGTCAGCGGCGGAACGCCCAACCCCGTGTCCCAGATCCAGGGCGTGGGGTCGGGAAGATGCCTCGACGTCACCGGAGCTTCCCAGGCCAACGGAACGCGGGTGGAGATCTGGGACTGCAACGGTCAGAGCAACCAGCAGTGGACCTCCACGGCGGCCGGTGAACTGCGGGTCTACGGAAGCAAGTGCCTCGACGTGAACGACAACGGCACCGCCGACGGAACCAGCGTGATCATTTGGGACTGCAACGGCCAGAACAACCAGAAGTGGCGCGTCAACTCCGACGGAAGCATCACCGCCCTAGGCGCGAACAAATGCCTGGACGTACCCAGCAACTCCACGGCCAACGGTGTGTACGTCCAGATCTGGACGTGCAACGGCGCCGCCAACCAACGATGGACTCGCACCTGATCGTCTTCTTGGGACGACGGCATCGGTGAAACTCTGGTGCAGGGACAACCACGTCCGGGGGCCGACCTTCGGCCCCCGGCGCTCTCACCCGAAGGCGTCAGGGGGTTAGGTCGGCGCAGTGGAGGAGAGGTTCGACTGCTTCTCGCATGAGGGTTGTCGGGTCTTCCGTGCCGGTCCAGCGGACGAAGGCCGCCGCGGCCTGGGCCACCAGCATGTCGGCGCCGCCTGCCGCGCGCATGCCGCGTGCCCTGGCCTGGCGGACGAGCTCGGTCTGGCTCGGGACGTACACGACGTCGAACACCGCTGCCTCTGGTGAGATGCGGGCGACATCGACCACCGGGCCGGGGGTCAGCATGCCGACCGATGTGGCGTTGACGAAAAGATCCGCCTCGCCGAGCCGGTCGCCGGTGCGTGGGTCGTCGAACGCCATCGGTTCGATCTGCGTGAACGCGCTGAACTCCGTGGCCAGCCGGCGGGCGTCGGCCGCGTCGAGGTCGAGCACGGTGAGGCGCTCGACTCCGGCTTCGGCCAAGCCGTAGGTTGCGGCGTGGCCTACCCCGCCGGAGCCGGCGACGACGACCCGGGCGCCGGTCAGGTCGGCGTGCGCACAGTTCCGCACCGCCGTCATGAAGCCGATCACGTCGGTGTTGAAGCCGATCAGCCGGCCGTCCTCGCCGATCTCCACGCTGTTGACGGCTCCGATCCGCCGGGCGGCGGGTTCGACCTCGTCGAGCAGGGACATGATTGCCTGCTTGTACGGCGCGGTGATCTGGAAGCCGAGCCATTTCTCGTTCCGGGCCTGCCGGACCTGATCGGCCAGCTCCGGCTCCTGCAGTTCCCTCAGTTCGTAGCGGGCGTCGATGTCGAAGGCGGCGAACGCGGCATTGTGCATGACCACGGAGTGGAGGCGGCGCAGCGGGTTTCCGAACAGGGCGACTGTACGCATCACGATTCCTCGAGGTTTGGTCAGTGACCGGGGAAGGTCGGCGGACGCTTCGCCAGGAAGGCCCGTGCTCCTTCGAGAGCGTCATGGGTGGAAAAGATCATCTCCGCCGCGTCGAGTTCGAGGGCGAGCCCGTCGTCCAGCGCCCGCTCGGTCGCCTGGTCGAGCAGTACCTTCGCGGTTCGTACGGCGACCGGCCCGCGAGCGGCGATCGTCTCGGCCATCTCGCGCGCCGCCGTCAGCGCCGAACCCGCCGGCGCGACACGGTTCACCAGGTTGATCGACAGGGCGGTCGCGGCGTCGAGGATCTCTCCCAGCAGGATCATCTCCTTGGCCCGGGCGGACCCGACGACGCGCGGCAGCCGCTGGGTGCCGCCGCTCCCGGGGACGACCCCGAGCTTCAGTTCGGGGAGGCCGAGCCTGGCGTTCTCTCCGGCGACCCGCAGGTCGCAGCACAGGGCCAGTTCCAAGCCCCCGCCGAGCGCATACCCCTCGATGGCGGCGATGGACGGCACCCGGAGCCTGGCGAGCTGCCGGTAGACCAGCTTCTCCAGCAGGAGCTTGCCCTCGGCCACCCGGCCGTGCAGGTCTTCGAACTCAGCGATGTCCGATCCCGCGCAGAACGCCCGATCGCCGGCGCCGTGGAGCACCACGACTCGGGTCCGCTCATCGGCCTCGACGGCGTGCAGCGCCTCACGGAGCCGAACGGTCAGCTCGCGGGAGACCACGTTCATCGGCGGGTTGTCCAGCTCGATCTCCGCGCACGCGCCGTGCGTCACGTTGACCAGTGCGGCCATGTCGGCTCCTTTCGTCGGTGGCGAAGTCGTCCGTGGCGAGGTCGTCGGTGGCGAGGTCGTCGGTGGCGAAGTCGTCCGTGGCGAAGTCGCCGGTGATCTCCATGCGAGCGGCGCGGAACAGGCGAGCGTCCATGGGGCGCAGGCGCTCGCTGACCGTGGGCCGGAATTCCATGTGAGCGAGCACGTCCTTGTGCACGTCCAGCCCGTCGGCGACCTCGATCAGCTCCAGACCCTCCGGGGTCAGGGCGAAGACCGCGCGTTCGGTGATGTATCGGACGGTCTGCCCCTTCTCCAACGCCATCCGGCCGTTGAAGCTGATCTCCCGGACGGTGTCGACGAACTTTCGCTGGGCGCCTTCCCGCTCGATCGCGGGAGCGCCGCCGACCAGCCCGACGCGCAGGCCACCGGCCGTGAACGTCCCGACGAAGCAGAGGCGCCCGGTCAGGGCGCTGATGTTGAGGAATCCCCCCGGACCGCGCATGCGCTCATCGAAGGCATGGACGTTGACGTTCCCGTGCCGGTCGACTTGCGCGAACGAGAGGCTGGTGATGTCGAGGCCGCCGCCGTCGTAGAAGTCGAACATCGAGGGCTGCTCCAGGCGCGCCTGGTAGTTCACCCCCGCGCCGCCGTCCGGACCATGCGCGGGAACGCCGCCGAAGATGCCCTGCTCGACCGTGAGGGTCAGGCGGTCGGCCACGCCTTCCTCGGCTGCCACCGCGCCGATCTGCTGGGAGATTCCGAAGCCGAGGTTGCAGATGTCGCCGGGACGGAACTCGAGAAGCGCTCGGCGCGCGATCACTTTGCGGACGTCCAGGGTCGCCTGCGGGCCCGCGTCGGACGACGGCATGCGCAGTTCCCCGGAGTAGAAAGGCGAATGGGCGGTGTTGTACGTCTGGCGCTGCCGCTCGTCGACGTAGATGTAGTCGACGATGGCGCCGGGGATCCGCACCTCGTTCGGCCGCAACGAGCCGCGCGCGGCCAGGCGCTCGGCCTGGACGATGACGATGCCGCCGCTGTTGTGGGCCGCCATGGCCAGGGCGAGGGAGTCTCCGAGGATCGGCTCGCGCTCGAACGTCAGGTTGCCGTCCTCGTCCGCGGTGGTCGCACGGATCACCGCGACATCGACTGGCAGCGCGGGGTAGAAGAGCCATTCCCGTCCGGCCAGTTCGACGACCTGGACCAGTTGCTCGGCGGTGCGCGCGTTCTGGCGTCCACCGGTCTGGCGCGGGTCGACGTAAGTGCCGAGGCCCACGTGGGTGAGGTGGCCTGGACGGCCCGCCGCGATGTCACGGCACAGCGCCGACAACACCCCCTGCGGGAGGGAATAGGACTCGATCTCGCCTCCGGCCACCAACGCGCCCAGCCGGGGTTCGTTGCCGATGTTGCTGCCGATGGTGCGCCGGGTCAGCCCTGGGAGCGCGAGCTGGGACATGCCCCGTTCGCCGAAGTCGCCGATTCCGACGACGCGCACGGTCGTCAGGTCGCGCGGTGACGCCGAGCGGGTGAAGCGCGCGGCGAGTTGGTCGATGAACGCCTGGGGGACGCCGTGACCCGCACCTGATCCCCCGATCCACAGGGCGTCGCCGTCGCGCACCAGTTCTGCGGCCTGTTCAACGCTGACGAGTCGGGCGCTCATGGCATCAGACCTCCGCTGTTGGGATGCAGCGTCTGGCCGAGCAGGAGGCCGGCGGCATCCGAGAGCAGGAAGGTCACGCACTCGGCGACCTCACCTGGTTCGCCGAACCGCCCGAGAGGCAGCTCCCGCATGCGCTTGCGTCCGACCTCCCCCTCCATCACGGTGCGTCCCATCGCGGTGTTGGTGACGCCGGGCGCCACGGCGTTCGCTCTGATGCCGCGCTGCCCGAACTCTCGTGAGATCGACTTCGCGAGGGCGATCGCCCCGGCCTTGGCACTCGCGTAGTGCGCGACCCCGGGCCAGCCGATCAGGCCGAGCCGGGAGGCGATGTTGACGATGGCGCCGCCGCCTCGCGCGAGCATTCCGGGGAGCACGGCCTGACTGGCGTGGAACATCCCGTACAGGTTGGTCTTCAGGACGAGATCCCAGTCTTCGGGGGTCAGGTCGAGGAACGCGGTCTCCGGCATGATCCCTGCGTTGTTGACCAGTCCGTCGATCCGCCCGAAGCGTTTCCCGGCCCAGTCCACGAGGGCGAACACCTCTTCCCGGCACGCCACGTCGCATGGGTGCACGTCGGCGTCGCGGCCGATGGCCCGGATCTCCTCGGCGAGCTCGCGGGCCCCCTCCTCGCTGGAGTGGTACGCGATGGCGACGTGGGCTCCGTCGAGTGCGGCGGCCATCGCGATGGATCTTCCTATTCCGCGGCCGGCTCCGGTGACCAGGACGACCCGGTCGTGCAGGGGTGGCAGTCGCATCGGTCCAGCCGTTCCCTTCTGAGAGCGCTTTCAGTTTTGATGTACATTCTCACGGCATGGACGCCATGGCAAGACCGGGCCGGGAGAACACCCCGGTCATCGACGTGCACGCCCACGCCGTGCCGCACACCCTGATCGAGCGCCTGCGGGACGAGCGCCCACGGAACGAGCGCCTGCGGAACGAGCGGCCGGGCGTGGCCGTACGGGAGGACGCGGACGGAATCCACCTCGACATCGGCGGCCGCGTCACGCCGCCGATCGGCGAGGGGCTGACCGATCCGTCCCGCAGGCTCGCCGCGATGGACCGGATGGGAGTGGACGTCCAGCTTGTCTCGCCGTGGATGGAGCTGACCCCCGACGAGATCGGGCTCCACGACGCCGCGCGGTTCGTCCGGATGGTGAACGACTCCCTCGGCGACCTGGTCGACCACGCCCCCTCTCGTCTTCGGGCCCTGGCCCTGCTGGACCGGCGCGACCCCGCCTCCGCCGCCGACGAGCTGCTCCGCTGCCTGGACACCGGTCGTTTCCAGGGAGCCGAGATCGGCCTCGGCGGGGCGGGGCCGGCCCTTCACGAGATCGACTGGGATCCGTTCTGGGACGCGGCGAGCGACACCGGGGCGCTGGTGCTCCTCCATCCGTGGAGACCGGCCTCGCCCGCCGGGGTCGTCTTCTCGCGCCTTACCGACATCGTGGACAATCCCGCCCAGTCGACAGCGGCCGTGGGCGCCATGGCGCTGGCCGGGACGCTCCACCGTTTCCCTGACCTGCGCCTTTGCGTCGTCCATGGAGGCGGGTTCCTGCCCTATGCCGCAGGACGTTTTGACGCGATCGCAGCCCTTGAGCCGACGTCCGACCCTGAGGCGGCGGTCGACCCTGGTGCGGCGGTCAGCCCTGCTACGGTGTCCGGCCCTGGTGCGGCGGTCAGCCCTGCTGCGGCGGTGCCGAGTGAGTATCTGCGGCGGCTCTACTTCGACTCTCTGACCCACTCACCCGAGGCCCTGTCCTGGCTGATCGACTTCGCGGGCGCCGACCGCGTGATGCTCGGCAGCGACTACCCGTTCCCAACGGGATGCGCGGACCCGGTCAGGGCCGTCACCAGGGCCGCCGCGGGCGAACGCCTGTCCGGTGAGCAGGTCGCGGCCGTCCTGGGCACAACCGCGCATCGCCTGCTGACCGGTGCGTGACGTTCCGGTGCGTGACGCTCCTGCGCATGACGTTCCGGTGCGTGACGTTCCGGCGCCCTTGACAGGGAAATCTCGCCAAGGATAGAAAGCGCTTGCAGTTTTACCTCAGATTCATCTCACGAAGGAGGCGGCATGGATCAGGTTCGCGTGGGCGTCATCATGAACGGCGTCACCGGGCGGATGGGGACCCGCCAGCATCTCGACCGATCGATCATCGCCATCAGGGACGAGGGCGGGCTTCCCCTCGCCGACGGGCGCAGGCTCGTGGTCGATCCCATCCTCGTCGGCCGCGACGCCGCCAAACTCCGAGCGCTCGCCACCCGCTACGGCGTCCAACGCTGGACCACCAGCCTCGACGAGGCCCTCGACGATCCGGACGACACGATCTACTTCGACTCCCAGCTCACCAGCCTGCGCGCCGAGGCCGTCAGGAAGGCGATCGCCGCCGGCAAGCACGTCTTCTGCGAGAAGCCGACCGCCGGCGACCTTGAGGAGGCGCTCGAACTGGTCCGGCTCGCCGACGCCGCCGGTATCAAGCACGGGGTCGTCCAGGACAAGCTGTTCCTGCCTGGAATCCGCAAGCTGAAGCGGCTGATTGACGGCGGCTTCTTCGGAGACCTCCTCAGCTTCCGGCTGAACTTCGGGTACTGGGTCTTCGAGGGTGACTGGCAGCACCTCAACCGGCCGTCGTGGAACTACCGCAAGGAGGACGGCGGCGGCCTGATCATGGACATGTACCCGCACTGGCGGTACGTGCTCGACGACGTCATCGGCCCGGTCAGGTCCGTGCTCTGCCATGGCCAGGTCCACATCCCTCGTCGCTGGGACGAGAACGGCGAGGAGTACGCGGCGACCGCTGAGGACGCGGCGTACGGCATGTTCCAGTTCGACAACGACGTCCTGGCGCAGTTCACCACCTCGTGGGCGACCCGCCCGTACCGCGACGAGATCGGCGAGTGGCAGCTCGACGGCACCCTGGGCAGCGCCATCGCGGGGCTGCGCGACTGCCGCGTGCAGTCGCGCGCCAACACCCCGATGCCCGTCTGGAATCCCGACATCCCCAACCCGATCGATTTCCGTGCGGGCTGGGCGGAGGTTCCCGACAACGAGGTCTTCGGCAACGCGTTCCGCGTTCAGTGGGAGATGTTCCTCCGCCACGTCGTCGAGGACGCTGACTTCGGCTGGGACCTGCTCGAAGGGGCCAAGGGCGTTCAGCTCGCCGAACTCGCGCTGCGGTCGTGGCGCGAGCGTCGCTGGATCGACGTTCCCGACCTGGAAGTCCCGGCCTCATGACGGAGACCTTTCCGCTCCCCGAACGCGCCGGAGCCACGGACGGCCTGTCACCCGCCGCCGCAACGGAACGGCTGAGCATCAACCAGATCACGGTGAAGAGCTGGACTTTCGAGGAGACAGTGCGCGGATGCGCACGCCACGGCATCGGCCACGTGGGCGCGTGGCTGGACAGCGTCGCAGAAATCGGCGTGGACAAGGCCGCCGGCGTTCTCGCCGACCACGGCGTCTCAGTCTCCAGCGTCTGCCGCGCCGGCTTCTTCACCGGCAACAGCCCCGACCGATCGTGGGCCGGCCGGGCGGACAACGAGCGGGCGATCGACATGACAGCCCGGCTCGGCGCCGACGTCCTGTACCTGGTGTGCGGCGGGGTGGCAGACAATCGTGATCTTCCGGCCGCACGCGCGGCCGTCCGCGACGGCCTGGTCGAGCTGGTGCCTTACGCGGCGGAACGCGGGGTGCGGCTCGCCCTGGAACCGCTGCATCCGATGATGTGCGCCGAGCGATCGGTCATCGTGACCCTGGACCAGGCCGTCGAACTGGCGGAGCCGTTCGGGCCCGACGAGGTCGGCATCGCGATCGACACCTACAACGTGTGGTGGGACCCGCGGCTCGCCGAGGGCATCGAACGCGCCGGCGACCGGATCATCGGCTACCAGGTGTGCGACTGGCTGGTGCCGCAGCCGCACCCGGTCTTCGGCCGGGGCCTGCCCGGCGAAGGCGTGATCGACCTGCGGGGGATCACCCGTGCCGTCGACGCCACCGGCTACGACGGGCCGATCGAGGTGGAGATCTTCAACGAGAACGTGTGGTCGTCCCCGCCGGACGAGGTGATCCGCGTGATCAAGGAGCGTTTCACGGCGAGTGTGCTCGGCTGACCGGCGGTCAGCGGCGGGGCGGTGCCGTGCTGTCCCGCATCACCACGGCGCCATCGATCTCCACGGTGTGGCGCGGCTCGCTTCCGGGCAGGAGCGCGAGCTCCATGGCCACCCGGCCGATGCGTTCGAGCGGGAGCTCGACCGTCGTCAGCACCGGCACGGCGTCGAAGGCCAGGGGCGTCCCCCCGAACCCGGCGACCGAGACGTCGGCCGGGACACGCAGACCTGCGGACCTGATCCACGCCATCGCGCCGACCGCCACGACGTCGGCGACCCCGAACACGCACGTCGGCCGGTCGGGGCGGTCGAGCAGCAGGCGGGCGCCGCGGGCGCCGCCGTCCCGGGACAGGTCCACGCGGACGATCGAGCCGGGGTCGAGCCGGACGCCCCGGTCCTCAAGACCGAGCCGGAACCCGCGCAGGCGGTCACTCACCGACATGAGCTTGGCCGGGCCGGAGATCACACCGAACGAGGTGTGCCCGAGGTCCACGAGCCGGTGGGCGAACCGACGGGCGGCCTCCACGTTGCCGATCTTGACGAGGTGCCCGATCTTGCGTCCCCGTGTCACCGACACGATCGCTCCCCCGGCGGCCTGGTACGCCGCCAGCTGCTCGGTCATCGCGGTCGCGTGGGCCCGGTCGGAGAACGAGCTGCCGGCGAGGACGATGGCGCGGGGACGCTGCGTGCTGAGCAGGCGGAGATAGTTGAGCTCCTGCTGCGGGTCCCGATATGTGCACACCATGGTCACCAGCAGGTCGTGCGCCTCGGCGACCTCGATCACGCCTCCTGCGATCATGGCGAAGTAGGAGTCGCGCACGTCGTGCACGACGAGGCCCACGCTGGTCGAGGTGGAGCTGGCGAGGGCGCGTGCGTGCAGATTCGGCCGGTAACCGAGCTCGGACGCGGCCGCCAGAACCCGGTCGCGCAACGCGGCCCGCCCCTTGTAGTCCGCATCGCTCAGCATGCGGGAGGCCGTGGCCAACGAGACCCCGGCATGATCCGCGACGTCCTTGAGACGGACCGGGCGGCCTTCAGACGGCATCGGCACCTTCCCACCACACACCTGTTGCGAGCCGCAGCATATCGCGTAGCAACCCACACGGATCGAGCACAGAACTGCAAGCGCTAGCACTAGAGATTCAACGTCATAGGAAGGAAACGCACGCGCTGCCACGTCCTAGTTGAAGGCGCTTCCCACCAGACACCACCTCGAATCCACGGGTGTCGCCGGGCGCCGCCCGGCAACCGGGGCGCCCGGTCAAGCCAGCTCTAGCGCGGGCCGATCGAATCAGCCCTGACGCGGCCCGGATACAGCAGCCTGGCGCGGCCCGATCGCATCAGCTCTAGCTCGGCCCGGTCGAGTCAGCCCTGGCGCGGCCCGGTCGAGTCAGCGCTGGCGCGGGCCGGTTACAGCAGCCTGGCGCGGCCCGATCGCATCAGCTCTAGCGCGGGCCGGTTGAGTCAGCTCTGGCGTGGGGCGGTGGTTTCACGTGGGATGAGCCGGTGGCTCAGGACTGTGAGAGCCGTGCTGTCGGTGCCGGGTGAGGCATCGATGATGCGGCGGGCGGCCATGGCGCCCATCTCGTACAGCGGCAGGCTGACCGTGGTCAAGCCGACGAACTGGGCGACCCTGAGGTCGTCCATGCCGGCGACGGAGATCTGGCCGGGCACGTCGATGCGCGCTTGCCGGAGGGCGTGGAGCGCGCCGACGGCGGCCTCGTCGTTCGCGGCGAGGATCGCGTCGGGCAGCGGCGGATGGGCGAGGAGCCGCATGGCGGCGGTGTGCCCGGCCTCATAGTCGAAGCCGCCGGGATGGCATCGCGCGGACTCGGCGAGGTCGGCGTCGCTCATGCACGCGAGGAAACCATCGCGGCGCTGGCGGGAGGCGATCATGCCGGCCGGTCCCTCGATGAACGCGATCCGGCGGTGGCCGAGCGAGATGAGGTGGTCGGTGACGGCGTACGCGGCGGCCCGGCTGTCGGCGGTGACGACCGGGCACCCGATGTCGCGCATGGTGAGCGACATGATCTGGACGCCCTGGTCCTGCGCCTGGCGGACCGCCTTGGCCAGTTCGGGTGCGTGCGGGTCGTCGACGTGGCCGCTGCCCGCGAAGATGACTCCGGCGGCGCGGTAGTCCCGCATGGTCTGCAGCCGGTTGATCTCCGTCGTGGTGCGCCTGTCGACGTTGGAGAGCATGGTGACGTAGCCGGCCCGGCTGGTCACGTCGTCCACGCCGCGGGCGATGACGGAGAAATACGGGTTGACGATGTCGCTGACGAGGACGCCTATCAGGCGGCTGCTGCGGGAGACCAGCGCGCGCGCCAGGGCGCTGGGCGAGTAGCCCAGTTGCTCGGCCACGGCGATGACCTTGGCGCGGGTCTTGGCCGAGATGGGATGGCTGGAGCCGTTCAGCACCCGCGACGCGGTGGACACGGACACTCCCGCCGCACGTGCGACCTCCACCAGCGAACTCACCGGCACACTCCTTAGGACAACGTTTTCCTATTTCTAGCACGACTCGGCCCAGGTCAGCGAGCGAGTCGGGACATTACTGAGCGTTTTACCTGCGGTTAACACTTGACGAACGCGCGCCACGGCTTACTAACATGCCGGGGAAGGAATACGTTTGCCTAGCCGCTGACCTCGACCAAGACACGGATTCGCGTCAAGGAGGAGAGCCATGCACGCCGGGACTCATCTGAAACGGATCGCCGCGCTCGTGGCCCTATGCACCGTGGCCGCGTGCGGCGGCGGTGGAGGTGCGCGCACCAATGCGGACGGAACGGTCTCGTTCACGGTCGCGGTCATCGAGCCGGACATCACCACGGTCCCGATCCTGGCGGCCATCGACACCGTCCGCCGGGCGGGGCACCGGGTCAAGGTGGTCGAGCTGGCCGAGCCGGAACTGGCGATCGAAGGGCTGGCCAAGGGCGATTACGCGATCTCAGCGGAGGCGACGAGCCCGGCGCTGATCGCGATCCAGAAGAAGGCCCCCATCAAGCTCATCGCCGATGGCGTCGGCAACCAGTGGGCGATCTACGGCAAGCGCGGGATCTCCTCCTGCGACGGCCTGCGCGGCCGCCCGTTCGGGATCTACAGCAAGGGCGCGGTGGCGACCGCCATGACCAAGGAGTGGGTGGCCGCCCAGTGCGGCGCGGGCAAGCGGCCCGACTACCTGACCATCGGCGGGTCGGACGTGCGCGCTCATGCCCTCGTCGCGGGTGAGATCGACGCCACGCCGCTGGAGATCTCCGACGTGGTCGCCCTGGAGTCATCGGGCGGGGGCCGGTTCACCCAGATCGTCGACTTCGCCAAGAATCTGCCCGATCTGCGCCCGCAGACCGTCTACGCCAACGCCGGGTTCCTCACCTCGTACCGCGGGGCGGCTCAGGCGTTCGTGAGCGCCCTGGTGAGCGAGCACTCCAAGATCAACGCCGATCCGCGGCATCTGGTGGCACTGGTGGCCAAGTACCTGCCCGATGAGGACGCCGCCGAGGTCGCCGAGGTCGCCCGGCGGTACGCCCAGGCGAAGCTGTTCAACGCCGGGGCGCTGACCGAGCGGAACGTCCAGAGCACCATCGACTTCTTCGTCCGGGCCGGCGTGATCGAGCGGGGCATGACCCCGCGCGACGCGGCAGACCTGACCTTCCTCAGGGCGGCGGCATGAGCACCGTGACGAGGCACCGGGGACCGCGCCGCGACTCCGGCTTCCGCACCTCCGGCTTCCGGGCCGGTCCCCAGCCCGAGCAGCGCCCCGCGCCGCTGCGGCGGCTCGTGGACGCCGCCCCGCTGTACCAGTTCCTGACCTTCGCCGTCTTCGCCGTGGGCTGGGAACTGTACGCCCGAACGCGGGGCGGGCTGCTCATCCCCACCTTCGCCGAAACGGTCGAGGCGACGGCCAGGCTGCTGGGCACCGCCGAGTTGTGGCGGGCGATGTACGCCAGCAACCAGGCGCTGGTGCTCGGCTTCGCCATCGCGGTCGTCGTCGGCGTGCCCGCGGGCATCGTGCTCGGCCGGTTCCGGACGCTGGAGCGCTTCGCGGACGTCTACCTCAACATCCTGCTGGTCACCCCGATGGCCGCGATCATCCCGCTGCTGGTGATGTCGGTGGGATTCGGGCTGGCCTCGCGCGTCATCCTCGTCGCGATCTTCTCGATCGTGATGGTGGTGGTGAACAGCCGCGCCGGCGTCCGCCAGGTGGACCCGTCGCTGATCGAGATGGCCCGCTCGTTCGGCGCCACGGAACGGCAGATCTGGACGCGGATCCTGCTGCCCGGCGCGCTGCCCGCGATCATGACGGGGATCCGGCTGGGCCTGGGACGCGCGGTCACCGGCATGGTGATCGTCGAACTCCTCATGGTCTCCACCGCGCTGGGCGGGCTGATCTTGGAGTATCGCGGCCTGTTCGAGGCCGCGGAGATGTACGGCACCATCGCGATCATTTTGGCGGAGGCGCTCCTGCTGATCTCCGTCGCGCGGTGGAGCGAACGCAAGCTGACCCGATGGGCTCAGACGAATCCGGCAAGGAGCGCACAGTGATCGAAATCCGTGGGCTGAGCAAGACCTTCGTCGGCCAGGACGGCGACACCGTCCACGCGCTGCGGGACGTCGACCTCGACGTGGCCGAGAACGAGTTCCTCACCGTGCTGGGGCCCAGCGGGTGCGGGAAGACGACGCTGCTCAAGGCCATCGCGGGGCTCATCCCCTGGAACGACGGCGACATCCTCATCGACGGCACACCGGTGCGCGGGCCGGGTCCCGACCGCGGCATGGTGTTCCAGAACTTCGCGCTGCTGCCCTGGGCGACAGTGCTGGACAACGTCGCCTTCGGGCTCAAGATGCGCGGTGTCGGCCGGAGTGAACGCCAGGAACGCGCCCGTTCGCTGATCGACCTGGTGGGGCTGTCGGGATTCGAGACCAAGCGCCCCGGCGAGCTGTCGGGCGGCATGCAACAGCGCGTGGGCATCGCCCGCGCACTCGCCGTCCAGCCGCGTGTGCTGTTGATGGACGAGCCGTTCGGCGCGGTCGACGAGCAGACCCGCCGTCTGCTGCAGGAGGAACTCCTGACGATCTGGGAGAAGCGCCGGATGACCGTCGTCTTCATCACCCACAGCATGGAAGAGGCGGTGCTGTTGGGCGACCGCGTCGTGCTGATGAGCGCCCGCCCCGGACGCATCGCCGAGATCGTTCCGGTCCCGTTGCAACGGCCGCGTTCCAGCGACGTCGGTGCCCTCGAACGCTCCGGTCAATACGTCGAGATCACCGCCTACCTGTGGGATCGGCTCCGAGAGATGCACGAGGAGCAACGTCCCGCCGAGGTGGCCGGATGAGCACGCTGGCCGAACGCCCCGGCATGCGTCGGCCACGCCAGCGCCAGCGCCGGCGGTCGCCCTGGCGGCACCTGCCCGCCGCCCCCCTCAGCCTGGCGGCCGGCGCTGCGGCGTGGGAACTGATCGGACATCTCGCTGACGTGTCGTTCTTTCCGCCGCTGAGCACGGTGCTGGCCCGCCTCGCCGACATCACCGCCGAGGGGGTGATCCTCGGCAGCCTGGGCGGCAGCCTGGTCAACCTCGCCGTCGGGTTCGCCATCTCGCTGGTCGCCGGGCTGGTCATCGGCGTCGCCATGGGCCGCTACCGCAGGGTCGAGGCCGCTCTCGGCATCTATGTCTACGCGCTGCTCACCGCCCCGTCGCTGGTCTTCGCACCGGTCTTCTTCTCCCTGCTGGGAGCGGGCCGCGGCTCGATCATCGCCGTGGTGGTCATGTACGCGATGTTCGTCATCGTCATCAACACCGCGTCGGCGATCCAGTCCGTCCCCGGGCACCTGGTGGAGATGGCCCGTTCCTACGGCGCCGGTGAAGGGCAGATATTGCTGCGCGTCATGCTCCCGGCCGCCCTCCCCATGATCATGGCCGGTGTCCGGCTGGGCGTCGGCCGCGCCGTCACCGGGATGATCAACGGCGAGATGTTCATCGCGGTCGTCGGCCTGGGCCACGTCGTCACCGAGGCGGGCGGACGGTTCGACAGCGCCGAGGTGCTGGCCGTGCTCCTGGTGGTCATCGCCGTCGCGCTGGGCGCCGTCGGCCTCGTGCAGGCCGTCGACCGCCGCGTCACCCGCTGGGTTCCGAAGACCACGAGAGGACACTGATGAAGGTCGACGCCTACAGCCACATCCTGCCTGCCCCTTACTTCGAGCGCATGCGCGAGCTGGCCGTCAACCCCCGCGCGCTCAAACGCTGGCTGGAGCTGCCCGCGCTGCACGACCTCGACGCGCGGCTGCGGATCATGGACGAGTTCGGCGAGGACTACCAGCAGATCCTCACGCTGTCCTCACCGCCCATCGAGCTGCTCGCCGCCCCGCCCGAGTCCGCGGCGCTGGCACGGCTCGCCAACGAGTCGATGCTCGAACTGTGCGAGAAGCATCCCGACCGGTTCCCGGCGTTCGTCGCCTCCCTGCCGATGAACGACCCGGACGCCGCCATGGAGGAGCTCGCCCGCGCCATCGATGATCTCGGCGCCCGCGGCGTCCAGGTCTTCACCAACGTCAACGGCCGTCCCCTGGACGATCCGGCGTTCCAGCCGCTGTTCGACGAGATGGCCAGGCGCGACTTGCCCGTCTGGATGCATCCCGCCCGCGGTCCCGCCTTCGCCGACTACGCCACCGAGGACACGTCCAAGTACGAGATCTGGTGGGCGCTCGGCTGGCCGTACGAGACCAGCGTCGCCATGTCCCGGCTGGTCTTCTCCGGCCTGTTCGAACGCCATCCCGACATCAAGATCATTACCCACCATATGGGGGCCATGATCCCGTACCTGGAGGGCCGCATCGGCTTGGGTTGGAGCGACCAGCTCGGCAGCCGCACCGCCGATGAGGACTACCAGGACCTGCTGCCGCAGCGGCCGCTGGACTACTTCCGCCGCTTCTACGCCGACACCGCGCTGTCCGGCTCCGACATCGGCATCCGGTGCGGCCTGGAATTCTTCGGCGCCGACCAGGTGGTGTTCGGTAGTGACTGCCCCTTCGACCCCGAAGGCGGGCCCATGTACATCCGCGAGACGATCCGCGTCATCGACGCCCTCGACGTGCGCGACCTCGACCGCGAGAAGATCTACTACCGGAACATCAGGCGCCTGATGCGAATGTCCGGCGCCTGATGCGAATGTCCGGCGAGCCAGGGCGATGGCCGACTCTGCGCTCGAATGGCAGCGATGGGGTGAAAATTGGCAGTAATCAGGGTCGTAGCTCCTTGATCGACGGTGCAAGGATTGTTCCCTGTACGTGTGATGGCACCCGGCCGGGTCATCGATGGATCTGCGACGAGGACATGATGAAAAGAAGCAGCATTGCTTTGTATTTCGCGACGGCCGGGTTCATCGCGATGGGGGCGTCTCCCGCGCATGCCGCGACTCCATCACCCACCCCTTCGAAGGCGTCAGATGTCTCGGCATCCCTCGCGAATGACGACGTCGATCTCCAGAAGAAGATTGACGCGCACATCGCCAAGTACGGCGGTAAGCAGAAGGGCAAAAACCAGATCGAGTGGCCCGGAACCACCATGACGTTCCCGATCCCCAAGCGTCATGGCGACGTTTCCACATACGCTCGCGCTCATTGCGCCTACGGCAACTACTGCGTATATGAGCACGCCCTCTGGGACCGCGAGGGCGGGAGGATGCAGTATTTCTACAACTACGGAAAGTACAATCTAGAGAACTACGGCTGGCCGTACCGGCAGGTCAGCGCGCTCGAGAACAACCAGTCGGGCGCGGCTTGGGGCTTTCTGACCGACGAGTACGACTCGACCGGCCGCTACCTCGTCCACCAATCGCGAGGCTGGTACAAGGCCGACGGGCTCGCAGACTGGCGGAACGACAAGGCCACTCACGTCACGCTCACCTCCTGAGCAGTTCCTTTTCCTGCACTCGCTCACCGCGGCCGCCACTGTCCTGGCGGCCGCGGTTCGCGTTGCCGGGGTTCGTCACCGCGTACGCCTCATCACCATATTGACGTCATGATCACTGCCCACTTAGACTTCCGGAGTTTTTATCCGTTTAACGTGAAAGTGGCTCACATGCTGAAGTCCTGGCTCACCCGTGCCGCCGTGGTCGGTGGCGTCACCGTCGCGACGATCGCCGGCTTCACCGGCACCGCGATGGCCGACGACAAGAAGATCACCGTGCCCGGCCGCGGCACGTTGACCTTCATCGATGACGGCGACGTCTTCAAGATCTGCGACACCAGGGCCGACGGTCGCGGCGTCTCGGGCGAAGTCTGGTACCAGCCGTGGATCGGTGATGAGAAAATCGTGCTCAGAATCAACGACGGCGGCGACTCGGGCTGCGACAAGGCTGGCCACAACGTCGGAAACGGCGGCACATACCAGATGCGGCTGTGCTGGGACGGCCCCGGCAGCGAATGCATCTGGAGCAACGAGTTCAACGAGTAGCGCGCTACGGGTGTAACGCGACCGTAGATTGTGGAGCCAGGCCGAGAAACCCGGGGTCCATCTCCTGCTGGGAGATGGACCCCGGTCGTGTTCCGTACGAGGAAGAGCGGTCAGCCGTTGCCGTTGTTGTACCGGAACAGGACCTCGAAGTCCTGGAAGCCCTGCCTGCCGCAGGTGACGTACTCTTTGATTCTCGTGGACTTGTTAAGGGTGCCGAAATTGTCATTGTAGAACGCGCCGTTGTTGCAGGCCAGCTGGACCGCGATGTATTCCTTCGGGATGGTCGTCCCCGAGCACTTGACGGTGAAGGACTGATTCCTTCCCACCGTCGACTCGGTGATGGTGCACCTGGCATTGCCCGATGGCGACGTGACTGTTCCGGCCGCGGCCGCACCGAACGCACTCCCTTGCGCCGCGCCGGTAATGGCGACGGCAAGTCCGGCGATGGTGAGGCACTTCCTGACGATGGTCACTGAATATCGTCCATTCTTCCGGGGAGCATTTTCAGCGACCTTATCGCCAAGATCATGTAGCGGATCTTACGATTCACTTACGCGGCGGGTCGAAGCTCGTCACCTGCGAATCACCTCCGGGATGTATCAGCGGCCGTGGTCGGCGGCTCTTACAGGTACACCGCCCGTCCAGCGGGACGATTCGCAGGGGAGAACGCTCATGCAGACGAACGACGTGCAGGTCACATCACCGACAAGCCCATACCCGTACAAGACGGCATGCCGAACGATCGCCGTGGACAAGTCCAGCCCCGGCAGCACGCGATGCACCTTTCGGCCCGGAGACGCCTACCTACTCCCACTATGTTCGTTAATGTCTGGTTCGGCGATGTGGGTCTCTTCTGGGCTCCGGATACTCCGGATCCGATGCGTCCGTAAGATGCCGCTCTGCCCTCTCTAGGCCACCGAGGGTGACGACAATGGCTCCTTGTAGATCCTCTCATGGGCAGGCATTGTCCAACAACGTCTCCCTAGCCATGTGACCTGCCCCTTTTCGGCCACCGATTGGCGCCCGAACGGCTATTCCAGACCGGTTCCCATTGGTTACCATTGACCTATCCAAGCCCCCTTAGCCCAATCGGCAGAGGCGGTCCCCTTAAAAGGGACTAGGTGTCGGTTCAAATCCGACGGGGGGTACCAATCATCGAGCCCGCCGCGGTGGTCGCGGCGGGCTCTCGATGGGTGGCTTGTGTCCAACTGAGGGGGTGGACACTTGGACATTCCGCTGGGCTTGGCGGGGGCTGGACTTGGCTGGGCTTGGCTGGGCTTGGCTGGGCTTGGCTTCAGCGTTGTAGCTTGTTGCGTTCGAGAAGTGCGGCGAACTCCAGCCATTTGCGTGCGGTGTCGCGCGCCAGGTGGGCGACTGATTCTCTGGAGTGTGAGGGGACGCTTTCGGCCAGCTTTTGCCAGTCCTCTGTCCGGAGGGTGTGGACGTTCAGGAGCCGTAAGAGATCGCGGCCGTTCTGGTTGAACCGCAGGGCGGGGTCGGCTCTCAGGCGCTCCAAGACCGTCGTGGGCGAGGGCACCAGCTTCCCGGTGCGGCGGGTCAATTGGGTGCCCCGCTTCGAGCGGTCGGGCAAAGGGTCTTCACTGCGCGACAGCCGTTTCTTCACGTCCCGGACTGTTTCCGGGGAAATTCCTGCTGCCCGGGCTACCTGGCGTAGCGAGAGGGCCGGGTCCTTGGTGATGAGCTCCTGAGCGAGCCGCCGGCCCTCGGTCACATCGGTCGAACGGACCCGGCCGTCCAATCCGATACGTGTGGTGGCGGGGGCGGTGGTCTTGCGGATCTCGGCGACCGTGCGGGCCGAGATGCCCGTGACCGAGGCGATCATGCGGTCGGACCACTGGGGATGTGAGGTGACCACGCGTTCGGCGGCATGCTTCCGGTCCGCCAGGGAGAGGGGAAGGCCGTGCGCGATGTTCGATCTCACGGCCAGGACGAACGCGTCCTCCTCGGGGCCGTCGAAGAATCTGACGGCGATCTTCTGATGTCCCTGGAGTTTCGCGGCAAGGAGGCGGTGCATTCCGTCCAGGACGCGCATGGTGGGGCGGTGCACGATGATCGGTGGAAGCTGCGCTTGGGAGGCGACCAGCGTTTCCACGTGCGCGAGATTCTCACCGTCGAGTCGCGGTGAACCGCCGGTCGACAGCGAGCTGATCTGAACTTCCTCTACTGCATGCGGATCGAGGTGACCTGGCACGTACAAGTCAACTCCACAGCATTTGAATCGCGCCTCTCATAGGCAGATGAGCACAGACTGCGGGGGTTTGTCAGGAGCGAGGCAATTAATTAATTGCACGTAAACGAGATTCGGGGAGCTCAGGGCCCAGGAGTCGGCAACCTTGATTGCCCGGCCTCTTTCACGTTATTCGATTCCTGTCGGGCATCACAGATCATCGACCGGATGCGGTCATTTCAGGTGGTTTGGGAACTTCGAATTTCGGGATCCGACCGGACGAGGTAATTGTTGCTCACGCGCTGAGCACTCCCGGTGATATTTTCCTGTCGAGCCCGCCGGTGCGGCGACGATCACACGTTTGACCACGGCGGACAGGGGCAAAGAAGAGCAGGATGTCGAGTTCGGAACGAAGGGCGGCCGACGGCACCGCCGACGGAACGCCCGTGCGGATCCCCCGCCGCGTGCGCCGTGCGGTCCTGACCTGCTCACCCACGCCAGGACGGGCGGGGCTGAGCATCGCGGGGGAAATCAGCCTGGTCACGCGCGACACCCTGGAATCGCATCTGACACCGTTGATCAGCCGTGGCACCGACGTTCATCTCGATCTCTCGAAGGTGGTCTTCAGCGATTCCGGTGGCGTCGCCGTCCTCGTCAACGCCGCGCAACGACTCCCCGCGGGCAAGCACATCCACCTGGAAAACCCACCCGAATCGATGCGACGCATCATGGACGTGCTGTACTCGCGCGTGCCCAAGATCAAGGTCCAGTCATGAGTGCAACTCTCGACGCCGCCGAACCCTTCGTCCATCCCGCGATGTTCTACCGAGGGACGGACGAGTACGTGGCCGGCACCGTGCCGTTCATCAAAGAGGGCCTCGAGGCGGGCCAGCCCGTCGCCGTGGCGGTGCCGGGCCCTCGCTTGGAGTTGCTGCGCGAGGAGCTGGGCGCGGCCGCCGGCGAGGTCAAGATGATCGACATGACGGTGGCGGGCCGCAATCCCGGCCGCATCATCCCCGGTGTCCTCCGTGCCTTCGCCGACTCGCACCGGGACGCCGGTCACGTACGGATCATCGGGGAGCCGATCTGGGCCGGCCGTTCGGCCATGGAGTACCCGGCGTGCGTCCAGCACGAGGCGCTGATCAACCTTGCCTTCACCGGCCGGCCGGTCACGATCCTGTGCCCGTACGACGCGATCGAGCTCGGCCCGCGCGTGCTCGACGACGCCACGCTGACGCACCCGACCGTCATCGACAACGCCAAGACCACCGTCAGCGCGGCGTACGACCCGGGCACGGTGCTCCAGACCTACAACCGGCCGCTCCCCCGGCCCGGACCGAACGCCCGGCATCACGTGATCCTGGACTTCGACGTCGACAACCTCGTCCAGGCGCGCGAGGTCGCCGCCGAGATCGCCACCCGCGCCGGTCTGGCGGCCGCGGCCGTCGGTGATCTGGAGATCGCCGTCAACGAGCTGGCCGCCAACTCGGTCCGGCACGGCGGTGGCCGCGGCACGCTGCAGATCTGGGCCGACAGCGCCCTGGTCTGCCAGATCAGCGACGCGGGACATCTCACCGACCCGCTGGCCGGCCGCAAGCCCGTGGGGCTCAGCGGCAAGGGCGGACGCGGCCTCCTCATGGTCAACTACATCGCCGACCTGCTGCGCGTCCACACGGGCCCGGACGGCACCACCATCCAGGCCCACTTCTCACTCTGACCGCAGGGTCATCCAAGCCCCTTGAAGAACTCCCGCACGTCTCCGGCGAAGTGGCCGGGGACCTCCATGGCGGCGAAATGGCCTCCCTCGCCGAACTCACTCCAGTGCACGATGTTGAGGCCGTAGGCCTGCTCGGCGAACGAACGAATCGACCGGGTGATGTCGTGTGCGAAGACTGCGACTCCGACCGGCACAGGGCAGGGCAACGATCTACCGAGGCCGCTCTCCCTGGTCAGGCGGGCCGATGAGCCCGCAGTGCCCGTCAGCCAATACAGCGCGACGTTCGTGAGAATGCGGTCGAGCGCGATCGTCGAGGCCGGGTCCGTCCACTCGTCGAATCGCTCGACGATCCAAGAGAGTTGCGCAACCGGTGAATCGGTCAGGGCGTACGAGATGGTCTGCGGCCTCGTCGCCTGGAGCACCTGGTAGCCGGGACGCTGGGCGACGAGCTGCTTGATCTTGTCGAGGCGTGCCTTGTCGTCGTCGGACAGCCCGTCCTCGGCACCTGGCACGGGTGGCGGAGGGGTGGGCAGGTAGTTGAGGTGCACGCCGACCACATGGTCCGGAGCGACGGCGCCCAGCGCGCGGGCGATGCCCGAACCCCAGTCGCCGCCCTGCGCGCCGTACCGGTCGTACCCGAGCCGTTCCATCAGCTCGGCGAAGGCGCGGGCGACCCGATCGACATCCCAGCCGCGGTCGCGTGTGGGCCCAGAGAAGCCGAAGCCAGGGATGGACGGGATCACCAGGTGGAAGTCCTGTGACAGCGGCTCGATCACGTCGAGGAACTCAAGGTAGGAGCCCGGCCAGCCGTGGACGAGAATGAGCGCCAAGGCGTCAGGCCGGGTCGAACGAACGTGCACGAAGTGGATCGTCTGCTCGTCGATCTCGGTCGTGAACTGCGGAAGCTCGTTCAGCTCGGCCTCGTGGGCACGCCAGTCGTAGCCGGAACGCCAGTACTCGGCGAGCTCTTTGACGCGCGCGAGAGGGATGCCGTAGTCCCGGCCCGCGTCGGGCAGTTCGTCGGGCCAGCGAGTCCGGACGAGCCGATCGGCAAGGTCGTCGAGGTCGGCCTGCGGAACGTCGATACGGAACGGCTTGATCATGGTCTTGCTCCTTCGCTCAGTGCCGGGCAATCGGCCAGCGCGGCGTTGACGCGGGCGGTGACGGTCGTCAGAACACGGCCGGCGGTGGCCAGGTCCGCCGTCGAGACCTCGCCGTAGACGTCGGAGAGGATTTCGCCGATGGCGGCGCTGACCCGGTCGTGCAGCGCCCGCCCCTCCGGGGTGAGGGCGAGTTCGTCGTCCGCCGCCAGCAGTCCGGCGCCGGTGAGGGCGGCGATCGTCGTGGCGCTGTCGACCTTCAGGGCATCGGAGATCCGGGCGGCGATCTCGTCACGGGCCGCGGGGCCGCTGACCGCGGTGACCTTGATGGTGACCCATTCGGCGTAGCCGATCGCAGCATCCATGCGCGTCAGGATGTGGTCCAGCAGTGCCCGGTGCGCGTTCTCCGCCTGGCCGAGAATCTGCGGGTTGAGCGTGACGGACATGTCCCCCCTCGTGCATTCGTTGGCGAATCCAACGTTGGCTATACCAACATTAGCAGTACGTTGGTGTCGCCAACAACACCTCTTCGCCGAACGCACGAAAGCGCAGGCCAGAGACAGCCTGCGCTTTCAACCCGGACAGCCTCGGCATGCAGCCGCGGCCATCGGGCCCCGCTACACGACCTCGCCGCCCACACCGGAACGACCCGGCGGCACCCCGACCAATGTCACGCTGACACCCGCCCGCGAACCTTCGCCGAAGACCTCGGCGACCGCGTTCGTGATCGACACGATCAGGCGCGCCGGGGCGTCGGGGATCCGCGATCCGTCCAGCGCCCCCTCGCGCATGTTCAGCGTGACGACGTGCGGATCGTCGGCGGGCATCGCGCCGCCCACGCCCCAACGCTGTCGGGGTACGCCGAACAACTCCACGACCACGAGTTCACGCGCCCATTCGCCAACGACCTCGACCACGGCGTCGGTCAGCGCCCGGATGAGCAACCCCTCGACCTTGCCGTCCAAGGCCTCCTCGACCAGTCGCACGTTGAAGTGCGGCATCACAGCCCTCCTTTCATTAGCTTTGCAATCAAAATAGCTTTGACTATAAAGCTATACGGCAAGCCGAGACCCGTCAAACCCTCGTATAGCGGGCCCAGGCGCGGGTGCGGGCGCAAGAACGGGCGGGTGCGGGCGCAGGAACGGGCGGGTGCAGGAACGGGCGGGTGCAGGAACGGGCGGGTGCGGGAATGGGCGTGGTGCAGTCGCGGGCGCGGGCACTGGCGGAGGCGCGGGCACAGAGCGGACGCGGACACGGAGACGGACGCAGGCGCTGGCGCAGACGCGGGTGCGGATGCGGGCGCAGGCGTGGACACGAACGCGGCCAGAAGCGCGCGGGCGGACACGAACGCGGCCAGAGACGCGGGGGTGGGGCGTCTGACGCGGGCGCGGACAGAGACGCGAGGGTGCAGACGCGGGCGCGGGCCCGGAGGCGGGTGCAGGGGCGTGGGCGGGCAGTGGGCGTCGGCGTGGACGCGGGGTGGGGGGTGGGAGGGTTTCGAGTTCGGGTTTGGCTCCCGCGCCCAGGGTGGGGTCTGGGCGGCGGGAGCCTAGGGGTCAGTGGCGGACGAGGACTCGGTGGATCTTGACGGGGTGCTTGGGCTGGCCGTCCTGGGGGTTGGTCGGGCCGGGGATGATCCCGCCTGCGACGATCTTGTCGAGCACGTGCATGCCCTTGGTGACCCGGCCGAACACGGTGTACGCGGGCGGGATGTTGGCGTGCGAGTGCACCATGAAGAACTGGCTGCTGTTGGTGTCGGGGCCCCAGTTGCCCATGGCCACGGTGCCGCGCGGGTAGGTCTCCTTGCCGGTGAGCTCGTCGTCGAACTTGTAGCCCGGCCCGCCCTCCTCTGCGCGGTAGATGTCACCGCACTGCAGCACGCCCAGACGCGCGGAGTTCGTCAGCCGCCAGCACTGCGTCCGGTTGAAGAACCGCTGCCGTGCGAGGCTGATGAAGTTGTGCACCGTGCAGGGCGTCGCCCGCCGGTCCATCCTGATCTTGATGTCGCCGAAGTTCGTCTTGAGCGTCACCTCGGCGGTGCCCCGCTTCTTCGCCCACGGCCGGGGCGGCCGGACGGGCTTGGCGGCGGGGTTCTCCGGCGTCGGGGTGAACTCACATCGCACCTTGCCGTGATGCCATGGCTTGCCGGGCTTCGCCTTGCCGGGCTTGGCGGTCGGGGTGGCCGCGTTGGCAACGCCCGAGGGCAACGTGGCGGCGAGGGCGATGGCTAGGGCGGGGACCATCCAGCGCGTTCTCATGTCGCCTCAACCTAGTGATCGTCTACGTCTGGCGATACTGGCAAATACCGACGAAACAAAGGAGAACGCATGCTGCCGTGGTCCACCGAGTTCGCCGGACGCCTCGACGAACACGTGTTCAGCAGTGACCTGTTGCGCGACAACCCGCTGGGCGACCCGCACGAGCGGCCGCTCTTGGTGTACGTGCCGCCGGGGTATGACGACGAGCCGGAACGCCGCTATCCGACGGTGTACGTGATCCAGGGTTTCACCGGCCACGTGGGGATGTGGCGCAACCGCATGCCCTTCCGGCAGCCGTTCCCTGAGCTCGCGGACGGCGTGTTCGCGCGCGGTGAGGCGCCGCCCGCGATCGTGGTGTACGTCGACGCGTGGACTTCGTACGGCGGCAGCCAGTTCCTGGACTCCCCCGGCACCGGCCGCTACCACTCGTACATCTGCGACGAGATCGTGCCGTGGATGGACGCGCAGTACCGCACCCTCGCCGACCGCGACCACCGCGCGATCAGCGGCAAGTCCAGCGGCGGCTACGGCGCGATGGTCACGCCGATGCTGCGGCCCGACCTGTTCGGCGCGCTGGCGACGCACGCGGGCGACGCCCTGTTCGAGTACTGCTACATGAGCGAATTCGGCGACGTCGTGCGCCACCTGCGCGCGTACGAGGGCGACATCATGAACTGGTGGAACGACTTCAATTCGCGGGTGTCGTTCACCAAGAAGGAGGACGGAAAGCTGCTCGAACTCCTCGGCTACACCGCCTCCTACACGGCCCGCGAGGACGGGTCCCTGGAATTGCCGTTCGACACGGTCACGGGGGTGCTCCGGCCGGAGGTCTGGCAGCGCTGGCTCGACCTCGACCCGGTCCGGATGGTGCCGCGGCACGCCGACGCGATGCTCTCCCAGCGCGCGATCTGGATCGACGGCGGCACCCGCGACGAGTGGTACCTCGACGTGGCGGCACAGGCGTTCCGGCAGGCGCTGCTGGACGCCGGGGTCAAGGAGGACGTGATCCACTTCGAGCTGTTCGACGCGGCGCACGGCGGCATCGACTACCGCTATCCCCTGGCCCTCGCCTGGCTCTGCCGTCGGATCGCACCCGGCGAGGCGTCATGAGCCACTGACGGATCGTCCTGACAACCCGGCGGAACGATCTCGCCGTTCACAAAGAACGCTCAGCGACCGCGCCACCACGGCCCCCCAGCCGTGGTGGCGCGGTCGTTCTTGCTGGTCAGAACACGCCTCCAGGATATTCAGAGAATTTTTCACAAAAGTTGAAAATCCAGTCTGACTTGGATGCGTTGACGCGAAGCGGCCCACAGGATGCACTTCTCGACAGCTCATCCGGATGAACCGCTCGTTATCCCCCTATTCCCTTCATCCCCCTATTCCCTTCATCCCCCTATCCCCTTTCCCCCTGTGTGGTGCGGGTTCCGATCCCCGCGCCGAGCACCCGCTCCCCGTCACGGGTGCTCGCGGATGCGGCCGTCCCCCGCTTGGCCGCATCCGCGCTACACACCCCCGCGGGAATCTCCTCCAGCCCCTGCCGGGCGGTCGTCAACAGTCTCGTGGAGCACTCCCACAAGGACCTCCCGAGGGCCGCGCCTGCCCGGCCCGTAAAAGGAGCACCCTGTGAGACGTTTGACCGCGCTCTGGCCGGCGGCCATCACCGCCGCTGGTCTCGCCGTGGCGATGTCCGCGCCCGTCCACGCTTCACCTGGCACGGCCCCCACCCTCGCCCTCACGGCCAAGCCCGACCCCAAGCAGGTCGCCGCGGCCTCCGCCGACCGGATCGTCGTCGCCAAACCGACGGCCTTCCGCAAGGCCCCGAAGGACAGGATCGTCCGCAAGTCCGTCGTCTCGGGCCTCAACGGCCTGCAGTACGTCGCGTACGAGCGCACCTACAACGGGCTGCCGGTGTACGGCGGCGACTTCGTGGTGACGACCAACTCCACCGGCGCCGTGCTGAGCACCTCGGTCGCCCAGCGCCAGAAGCTCAACGTCGGCACCAAGGCCACGGTGTCGGCCGCGCGGGCCGCCAAGACCTCGCGCGCCCAGATCACGAAGGTGACCTCGGCGAGCACGCCACGGCTCACCGTGATCGCCGAAGGCTCCGGCCGCCTGGCGTACGAGACGGTCGTCGAAGGCCTCCAGAAGAAGGCGCCGACCAAGCTGCACGTCTTCGTGGACGCGAAGACCGGCAAGGTGGCCCAGACCTGGGACGAGGTGGCGGACGTCGCCGACGACGTGAGCAACTACCACGGCACCGTCGACGTCAGCACCGCGGCCACGGAGATGTCGGACCCGACCCGTTCCGGCATCCGCTGCGGCGGCCAGAACGGCGCCACGTTCACCGGTCCCGACAGCGCGTGGGGCAACGGAAGCGGCACCGACCTGGAGACCGCCTGCGTTGACGCCCTCTACGCCGTGCAGAAGGAATGGGACATGCTGAGCGCCTGGCTGGGGCGCAACGGCATCAACGGCACCGGCGGCGGCTTCCCCGCGCGCGTCGGGCTCAACCAGGCGAACGCGTTCTGGAACGGCAGCTACACCAGCTTCGGCCGCAACCAGGCCGGCACCAAGCAGGTCACCCCGACCGACGTCGTCGCGCACGAGTTCGGTCACGCCATCTTCCAGACCACCCCTGGCGGCTCCAGCGGCGGTAACGGGAACGAGAAGGGCGGCATCAACGAGTCGGCCGGCGACATCTTCGGCGCGCTGACCGAGTTCTACATGAACGAGCCCGCCAGCCTCGACCCGCCGGACTACCTGGTCGGCGAGGAGGTCGACCTGGTCGGCAGCGGCGAGATCCGCAACATGTACGACCCGTCCGCCGAGGGCGACCCCAACTGCTACTCCTCCTCGATCCCGAGCACCGAGGTGCACGCGGCCGCCGGTCCGCAGAACCACTGGTTCTACCTCCTGGCCGAGGGCTCGAACCCGGGCGGCGGCAAGCCGAACAGCCCGACCTGCAACGGCTCGACCGTCACCGGCATCGGCGTGCAGAAGGCCGGCGCCATCTTCATGGGCGGCCTGAACCGCAAGGTCACGGCATGGAGCCACGCGCGGGCACGGGTCGAGACGATCAACGCCGCGCTGCAGCTCTACCCGGGTTCCGCGACCGAGTGCAACGCGGTCAAGGCGGCGTGGGCAGCGGTCAGCGTCCCCGCGCAGTCCGGCGAGGCCGCGTGCGGTACGCAGCAGAACGACTTCTCGATCTCGCTGAATCCCACTTCCGGCAGCGCGCAGGCCGGTGGCTCGGCGACCGCGACGGTCAGCACGACCACGACCGCGGGCAGCGGCCAGACCGTGGCGCTGTCGGGCACGAGCAGCCCGGGCGGCCCGGCCGTCTCGTTCTCGCCCGCCTCGGTGACCTCGGGGCAGTCGTCCACGATGACGGTCACCGTGCCCGCCGGCACCGCGAACGGCACGTACACGATCACGGTCCTCGGTGACGGCGCGAGCGCCGACCGTACGGCCACGTACACGCTCACCGTCGGCACGGGCGGACCGGCCACGGTCTACTCGGACGACTTCGAGAGCAGCTCCGGCTGGGCGGCCAACCCGTCCAGCTCGGACACCGCCACCGCCGGCCAGTGGGCGCGCGGCGCCGCGCAGGCCACGACCTACTCGGGCACGAACCTGCAGCTCGCCCCCGCCGGTGGCAGCAACTCCCTGGCCACCGGTCTCCAGGCCGGAACGGCCGCGGGCACCAACGACCTCGACGGCGGCGCCTCCAGCATCCAATCAGGGGCGATCACGCTGCCGACGGGGACGCTGAGCCTGTCGTTCTCGTGGTACCTGGGACACCTCAACAACGCCTCCAGCGCCGACTACGTACGCGTACGGATCGTCGGCTCCAGCGGCTCGACCACCGTCCTCAACACCACGGGCGCGGCATCCAACCGTGCCGCCACGTGGGCGACCGCGACGGCCGACATCTCCGCGTACGCGGGCCAGACCGTCCGCATCCTCGTCGACGCCGCTGACGCCAGCGGTGCAAGCCTCGTCGAGGCGGGTATCGACAACGTGAAGATCACCAAGTCCTGATCGCCCCATGACCGCCGGCTCGTGGCGGGTCGTACGCCCATGGCCCCCCTTCCAGGCGCACCACCTCCCCAGGTGGCTCCGCCACGAGCCGGCACCCTCTCGGACCTCTCGGAGGAACGCATGAGATCGCGCGTACTAGCGACTGCGGGGGCGGTCACGCTGACCCTCGCCACCCTCTTCAGCGGCGGCGCCGCAGCGACCACGTCCGCACCGTCCACTTCGTCCGCTCAGTCGGCGCAAGCCGCATCCGCCAAGGCGGCGGCCGCGCCGGACATCCCGCTCGCGAACGTCAAGGCCCACCTGACCCAGTTCCAGACGATCGCGACCAACAACGGCGGCAACCGAGCCCACGGGCGGCCTGGCTACCGGGCGTCGCTCGACTACGTGAAGGCCAAGCTGGACGCGGCCGGCTACACGACCACCATCCAGTCGTTCACCTCCAGCGGCGCCACCGGCTACAACCTCATCGCCGACTGGCCCGGTGGCGACCCCAACCAGGTGCTGATGTCCGGTTCCCACTTGGACAGCGTGAGCGCCGGCCCTGGCATCAACGACAACGGCTCCGGCTCGGCCGCCGTTCTCGAAGTCGCCCTCGCGGTGGCCCGGGAGAACTTCCAGCCCACCAAGCACCTGCGGTTCGGCTGGTGGGGCGCCGAGGAGCTGGGCCTCATCGGGTCCAACTACTACACCAACAACCTGGGCGCCACGGAGCGCGCGAAGATCAAGGGCTATGTGAACTACGACATGGTCGGGTCGCCCAACCCGGGCTACTTCGCCTACGACGGCGACGGGTCGAGCGGCAGCGGCGGCCCGGCCGGCTCCGCCGAGATCGAGAACACGCTCCGCGCGTACTTCACCTCGATCAACGTGCCGGTACGGGACACCGCGTTCGATGGTCGTTCCGACTACGGCGGCTTCATCCGCTACGGGATCGCGGCCGGCGGCATGTTCACCGGAGCCGAAGGGATCAAGAGCTCGGCGCAGGCCCAGCTGTGGGGCGGCACCGCCGGGCAGGCGTTCGACCGCTGCTACCACCGGTCCTGCGACACCAGCGCGAACATCAACGACACCGCCCTCGACCGCCACGGCGACGCGCTCGCGTACGCGGTGTGGAACCTCGCCGGAACGGGCCAGCCGCCCGGCGAGACCGTCTACACCGATGATCTGGAGACCGACAAGGCCTGGACCGCCAACCCCTCCAGCTCCGACACCGCGACCGCCGGCCGGTTCGAGCGCGGTGCCGCGCAGGCCACCAGCAGCTCCGGCACCAGCCTCCAGTTGGCCGCCGCGGGCGGCAGCAACAGCCTCGTCACCGGCGCCTCAGCCGGTACGGCCGCGGGCACCAACGACCTGGACGGCGGCGCCTCCAGCGTCCAGTCGGGAGCGATCACGCTGCCAACCGGAACACTGAACCTCTCGTTCTCCTGGTACCTGGGACACCTCAACAACGCCTCCAGCGCCGACTACGTACGCGTACGAGTCGTCGGCTCCAGCGGCTCAAGCACCGTGCTCAACACCACGGGCGCGGCGTCCAACCGTTCCGCCTCCTGGCAAACGGCCACCGCCGATATCTCCGCCTACGCAGGCCAGACCGTCCGCATCCTCGTCGACGCCGCCGACGCCAGCGGCGCCAGCCTCGTCGAGGCAGGCATCGACAACATCAAGATCACCAAGTCCTGACGGTCATCGAGCCGAGGACGGCCCGTCTCCCGCGCTGCGCCGGGGACGGGCCGTTCTAGTGGTCATCGCTGGGGACGGGCCGTTCTCGAGAAGCGTCCGGTGCAAGCACAGGCGCGACGTGCGTCAGTGGGACCAGACGGCGCTGACGTCGCGGCGGCCGGTCGCACCGTCGTAGGAGATGTTCGCCCAGATCCGGGCTTTGTCCAGGGATCGTGGACATCTGGATAATTGGACGTCGCCGAACACGCAGATGGATCACCCAGGGGGGACAATGGGTGGCATGTGCCGCAGCATCAAGACGCTTCGCCCGCCGTTCACCGAGGACGTCACCGAGGAGGACATGCGGGCCGCCGCGCTCCAGTACGTCCGCAAGATCTCGGGCTTCCGCGCCCCGGCCGCCCACAACGCCGAGGCGTTCGAACGCGCCGTTCAGGAGATCGCGGAAAGCACCGCCCGCCTCCTGGACACCCTCCAGGTAAGAGGCAGCCGCTCCGCCTGACCGCCCGGCGGGCAGCGCCAGCCGCCAGGTCTCGATGCCGCCGGACGTAACCGGGCGGCGCTCAGCTGGGGATCAGGCGGTGGCGAGTTCGGCGGCGATCAGCTCGGCGATCTGGACGGCGTTGAGGGCCGCGCCCTTGCGCAGGTTGTCGCCGGAGCAGAAGAGCGCCAGGCCGTTATCCACCGTCTCGTCGCGCCGGATGCGGCCCACGAAGGTGGGGTCCTGGCCGGCGGCCTGGAGCGGCGTCGGGATGTCCGACAGGACCACCCCGGGGGCGGTGGAGAGCAGTTCGGTCGCCCGCTCGGGGCTGATCGGCTGGCTGAAGCGCGCGTTGATCTGGAGCGAGTGGCCGCTGAAGACCGGCACGCGGACGCAGGTCCCCGACACCTTGAGGCCGGGAACACCGAGGATCTTGCGGCTCTCGTTGCGGAGCTTCTGCTCCTCATCCGTCTCGTTCAGCCCGTCGTCCACGATCGAGCCCGCCATCGGCAGGACGTTGAACGCGATCGGGCGTACGTACACCTGCGGGTCCGGGAAGTCGACCGCGGCGCCGTCGTGGGTGAGCCGGTCGGCGCCCTCCACGACCTTGCGGGTCTGCTCGTGCAGCTCGGCGACACCGCTCAGGCCGCTGCCGGAGACCGCCTGGTACGAGGCGATGACGAGCGCCTCAAGCCCGGCCTCCTCGTGCAGCGGGCGCAACACCGGCATGGCCGCCATGGTGGTGCAGTTGGGGTTGGCGATGATCCCCTTGGGCCGTACGGCCGCCGCGTGCGGGTTGACCTCCGAGACGACCAGCGGCACGTCGGGGTCCATCCGCCACCCGGACGAGTTGTCGATCACCACGGCACCGGCTGCGGCCACCTTGGGCGCCAGTGCCTTGGAGCTGGTCTTGCCGGCGGAGAAGAGCACGATGTCGAGGCCGGCGTAGTCGGCGGTCGCCGCCTCCTCGACCGTCACCTCGCCGCCCTGCCACGGGATGGTCTTTCCGGCCGAACGTGCGGAGGCGAAAAGCCGCAGCTCGTCCGCCGGGAAGTTGCGCTCGGCCAGAATCCTGAGCATGACGCCACCCACCTGGCCGGTGGCCCCGACGATCCCGATTCTCATGCCGCTCCCTCACTGATTCGCGTGACCTGCGGCAACGAGTCTGCCCAGGCCCGCGCCGGGCGTCCAATCAATACTCCTACGGAGGATACTTAAGGAACGCTTCAGCGTGAGCCGCCCCGCTGCGCCGCCTCCGAAAAGATCTTTGTGCGTACGGCCTGCCAACTCAACGGCACAGAGCCGCGTCCTCTCTTTGTCGATCTTCCTTTCCCTCCCCTTTGGAGCCTTAGTGAAGCGTCTCCTGACCGCCGTCCTCGCCCCGGCCACAGCCGCGGGCCTGGTCCTGGTGGCCCCGACGACCTCCCACGCCGCGGCGGCGCCCACCATCACGGCGATCAACGTCAAGCCGGCGCTCGCTGTCCAGACCGGCCTCAACCGGCAGAAGATCACTGTGCAGATCCACACCGACGCCGCCGACGTCGACGCGCTGGCGATCCCCACCCGCGGCGGCGGCGGAATCGTCTTCAGCCCCAAGAAGATCCGTGATGGCCTCTGGGAGGCGTCCAACTACCTCTACAACTGGGAGTCGGCGGGCGCCTGGACGGTGGATGTCACCGCCTGGGACGCCGATTTCAACGACACGAAGAAGAGCAAGACCTTCCAGGTCCGGCGGGCCACGTACTTCGCCGGCTTTAACGCCTCCCCCTCCAAGGTGCGCCGCGGCAAGGCGATCAGCGTGGCCGGCCAGCTCCGCGGCCTCAACAACTACGGCGAGTACGTTCCGTTCAAGGGCCAGAAGGTCACGATCTTCTTCAAGAAGAAGGGCACCCAGAAGTGGGTGCGCTACGCAGTGGTCACCACCGCCAAGAACGGCAAGTTCGCCAAGCGCTTCAGTGCCAAGGCCAGCGGCTGGTGGATCGCCGACTACGCGGGCAGCGCCAGCTGGTACAAGTCGTTCTCCAAGAACGACGGCGTAGTCGTCCGCTGACAACCCTGGCCTCTGTCCTGCCGCACCCTCCGGCAGGACAGGGGCGACCTCAGGGTCGAATCAGGGCGAATCCCGATGTGGCAAAGTCCCAGCATCGGGAAACATCGAAGCATGGACATGGAGAAGAGCACTAACTCGAAGCAGCTACGCCGCACCGGTCAGGGCCGGATGATCGCCGGAGTCTGCTCCGGCACCGCCAGATACCTGGGCGTGGACGCCAACATCATCCGCCTCGGCCTGGTCGCCTTCAGCATCTTCGGCGGCGCCGGCGTCCTGATCTACGCGGTCGCGTGGGTCTTGATCCCCGAAGAGGGCGCCCCTTCCTCGATCGCGGAGGACCTGGTCCAGAAGGGCAAGGAAAACCCCAAGGTCCAGGAGGTCTTCCAGGACGTCACCCAGAAGACCAAGAACGCGATGAACAAGACCCGCACGCCGAAGTAACCGAGCCCACGGGCCCACGCCTCATAATCCAGCAGCGAGGGCCCGTAAAGACACAGCACCAAACAACACAGGCGTTCAGGGCAACCCAAGGCCCGCGCCGCCTACCGCCACGCCAGCCCACTCCCGAACCCGGCCCGTAGAGGCGCAAGCCACGTGAGGGCCGCCCAGAACGCACCCCACCTCGTCGCCCTCGTCCGGCCCGGAGCCCGCTTCGAACGCGGCCAGCTCGTCGAGCGGTCTGAGGCCCTCGCCGCCTGACCGTGCTCGACTGCTCCACCTGCCGGTGATCCAGCAGTGGCCGCGGCCGTTCCCGGTCTCCATGAACGATCACGTTGTGGAAAATGAGTTCCGCTGTCTGATCGGCATGCCTACGCTCACTGGCCATTGGACAGACTTGAGATGAAAGCTGGGGTGGGCGTGAACGGCAGTCGTGGGTTTCCGTCTCCCGACCTTCCAGCCGGCTTTGGCTTCCGGCCGTATCACGGCGGCGAAGACCACGCTGCCATGGCCGCAGTGCGGCTGGGCTGTGCAGAGCATGACCAGGTCGATGCCCACTCGGTGGTGGAAGGACTCCCGACAGCGGCCGAGATCACCGAAGCCTCCGCAAAGTTGGAGGACCCCTCCAAGAACCAGATCCTGGTGGTGCACGACGGGGACGTCGCCGGCTACGCGACGATCCGCTGGTGGCAGGAGCGCGACGATACGTGGCTGTACCTGCACCGCGGCTACCTCCTGCCAGAGCATCGCGGCCAGGGCATCGGCTCAGCCATGCTGAGCTGGGCCGAAGAACGGGTCCGCCAGCTCGTCAGGCAGCATGGAACGGCGCGAACGGCAATAATCGGCGCCAACGCCATGGCCTCCGAACGGGACGCCACGGCACTTCTGCAAGAAGCCGGCTATCGACAGGTCTTCAGTTTGGTCGAGCTGGAGCTGGGCAATCTGCGGCAGCTTCCCGAGCGAAGCAGCGAGTTGCCGACCGGGATACGGACGGGGCCTGTTCGCACAAGCCATTACCGTGCAGCCTGGCGAACGGTCGTTGATTCGTACGCGAGCACCAGCTTGACCCCGAAGTGGACCTTCCGGGACTTCTGCGACACGGCCGACCCGGCATGCTGGAGGGCCGCGTGGGACGGGGAGAACATGGTCGGCGTCGCCCTCTGCTCCATCCGCCGCGACCGCACCATGGGCGAGGTCGAAGAGCTGAGCGTCCGCGCGGACCGCAGGCGTCTCGGAATCGGCCGGGCCCTGCTGCTGGAGGCGCTGCGCAGCCTCCGAAAGGAGGGCGCAACGACCGCCCGACTGCACACGGGCACGGCAAATCCGCATCGGTCTTACGATCTTTACGAGAGCGTGGGGTTCCGGCGGCAGAACGAGTACGTCCGTTACCGCAAACCACTTGCTTGATCGACGGCCCGGCCAGTCCACAGGATTCGACAATGCCTCCTTGGCCCGCCCCGCCTGACTCACGAATTTGATCAAGCCGGATGTGTGGACGGTCGTGATCTTCTAGATTCACCCGGGTTCATGACCGTTCAACCGAAGGATTCACCCCATATGAAGACCCGTCTCATCACCGCCGCCGCGTTCGCGGTGGCCGGCGGTGCGCTGGCAGTCATCCCGGCGACCGCCAACGCCGACACCGGCGCGGGCGCCGCACAGATCACCGTCGAGCAGGCCTCGGCGAGCGCCGCCAAGGTCAGGCGGTTCGATTTCCGCCGGGGTTGGGGAGTCGCCTGGGGCACCTCGTCCAACAAGGTGGTCAAGGGCCGCATGTCGGACCAGAGGAACGACGGCACGTGCATCCAGGCCCGCGTTGCGTGGGCCGTCAAGAGAGGCAACAAGGTCCGAATCTTCGACCGTGACACCAAGACCGTGTGCGGCGCACTGGTCGTGGAGTTCAAGGCCACGCCGGGCGACCGGGGCCGGACGCGCAAAGCCGACCGGGTGCACGTCGCGTTCGCTCCCGTCAAGGGCAACCTCGGCTGACTCAGAGCAGCACCGATGACAGGCGGGTCCCAGATTCCGGGACCCGCCTTCTCGTCGCTGCGGCCAGTACGTGCGGGCGGGATGTGTCAGCCCCAGGCGCGTCGCTCCAGTCCACGACCTTCTACGCGAAGATCACCCCGACCACGCCGAACAAGGCCTCCGACGACGCCGGCTACTTCGTCCGCACCATTGAGGTCCTCCTCGACCGGGACGCCGTCGCCTCCGGCCAGGCAGCAGCCGGCCAGCCGTGGCAGCACTACGACCTCGGTCACGGCCTGTGCTCCTACACCTTCTTCGAGCAGTGCCAGCACCGGATGGCCTGCGCCAAGTGCGACTTCTATACTCCTAAGGACTCGACGAAGGCCCAGCTGCTTGAGGCCAAGGACAACCTGCAGCGCATGCTGGTGAGCATCCCGCTCACCGACGACGAACGCGCCGCCGTGGACGACGGCCTAACCGCCCTCGACCAGCTCCTCGAACGCCTCGCAGACATCGCCCCCCCGCCGGCCCGACTCCCCGCGAGCTCCGCGCCGAACCCGGCAGACCACTGCCGCTCCTCATCGAGTCGCCCACCGGCCGACCCGAACGAGAGTGCTGCTGACATGCGCCCCACCCTCTACACCCTCGACCAGCCTGGCCCGGGATGGTTGAGCACCATGGCCAAACCCCGCGGCGGAGACTGGCTGCACGACGAGATGACCGCCCTGAAAGCCGAAGGCGTCGACGTTCTGGTCTGCGCGCTCACCCCGCCCGAACTCAACGAAACCGGCCTCGAAGCCGAGGCCCAGGAAGCCCTCAATGCGGGTCTGCGCTTCGTCGCGATTCCCATCCCGGACCGCCACGTCCCCGACCTGGCCACGGTCCTACCCACTCTCCGGCAGCTCGCCGAGCAACTGCATGGCGGCGCGCACATCGTCACGCACTGCCGCTTCGGCATCGGACGCGCATCCCTACTCGCCGCAGCCCTTCTGATCCTCAACGGTAACGACCCGGACGCGGTCTGGAACCAGCTCGAGCAGGTCAGAGGGCTCACCGTCCCCGACACCACCGAGCAACGCGAGTGGACCAACATACTGGTCAAGCACCGCCAGGCTTGACAGATCAGATTCCACACAATGATGCGGTTGACGCGACCTTCGACGGTGGGCACGCATGGCCCTACGGACATGCTTGTCACCGGGATTCCCCGTTGAAGCCATCAATCCTGTGGCGATCAGCTCGCCTCTGTGAGGTACCAGACGCGGTCGTCATCGAGTTGCATCCAGAGTCGATGGTCACGTCCCGTGACTCGATGAAGGCGTGTCGGCCTCGACTCGTCAGGGAGGATCAGGACTCGCCTCTCGGTGATGTCGACGACGCCCTCGGACCGGTGACAGCCGACGAGTGTGACGCCATCGAAATCCCTGTCCTGGTAGGGATTGATGAAGATGACTCTGTCGTCTGAGACTGCGAGCCCCAGCGCTCCTTGAACCGGGTTGCGGTTGACGGTCCTGATGCCGGCGTCATCGATGGTGACCAGTGGAAAGCTCGTGTAGGGGCAGGCCCAGGCCCGGTCGGTTCCGACGTTCAGCGCATAGCAATCCATCCAGCTCAGCCTGACCGGGTCGTCGTCGGCGCTCCAGGCGGGCGTTCCGTCTACCGACCAGCGGATCAGGCCGGGGAGTGAAACCAGGGCCCTCTTTCCTTGGAGTTGCGGTTGATGTCGTACGCGGTCCGGGGCCGGCGTCCAGACGGAGGCCTCATCGAAGTAGCTGATCCAGATGCCTCCCCTTCGATCCGTCTGGAGGGCCTCGATGGCGTCGCCGACGTGGAAAGCCGAGGTCGGCGACCCGTTAGCGTCGAAGACGGTTGCGTTCAATGGCAGGAGAAGGTCTGTGTCGTCGAGCCACGCGGTCTCCCAGGGCTTGAGACCCTTGGGTCTGCTCGGGAGCGTGCACCGGCTGTTCACGACGATCAGGCCGTCGCCGAAGCCGTCGATCTTGGGCCACCGGTAGTCGAGGTTCTTGAGCTCGATCACCTGATGACCGTGGTCTTCGACGATGACGGCGAACGCGTCGAAGGGCAGGCGCACCTTCGCCGTCCGATCTCGCCTGGCCTGGCCGAATCCGTATTCCGGCGACGCAAGCAGGGCGATCATCCTGCCGTGCGCGTCGATGGTCGTGGTGACGACGTCGAGACGGTCATAACGCTCCGGCAGCGCCTTCCATCGACGGACCTGCGTCTCGCGCGAGATCGGCTCCGGCGTTGGTCTCATCGGCTCCATAGCAGGCGGTGCCACCAGGGCATGTCCGGGGCGGCGAACGGATCGTTCAGCGTTCTGGACCGGATGAGGTCGTCCACCGGACGGATCTTCGCCTGAAGGTGACGGCGGGCCGTCGGCGACATGGCGCGCAAGGCTTGTTCAAGGGTGTCGCGTGCGTCGAACGGGCCGCAGCAAGGACAGCAGGGGATCTGCGAGAACGCGGGCCAAGGCGACTGGTGGGCGAGGGACGCCCATGTCCTGAACGCGGAGGAGACTGCCCCGGGCCAAAGATGAGTGCGTTCCACACGAACGATCTCGTGGACGACCTTCAGCGGTACGCCGTCGATAACAGAAGTCTTCCCGCGGCGGCGGTCAGTCGTCGCCCGGAGGGCGGAGGGGCGCTTACGCGGCATTGCCCTTTCGGCTGATCAACATGAGCCGATCCTGGGCGCATCGGGACAAGACTGTCAACCAAGAAACCCAACGCGGGCTCCCGGAACGCGGTGCGCGGGAACACAGGAGCCCGGAACGCGAGTGCGCGGGAACGCGGGAACGCGAATGTGTGCTGGCGGGGCATTCGGGCGTAGGTAAGCGGGCTTACGGGTGGTCGCCGGAGTGAGGGTGGGTGGTTCAGGGGGCGGGGGCTGAAGGGCGGAGGCCGGTGGGGTGGCCGTTCGTTCCGTTCAGGGAATGACCGTTGAGGTGTGACCGGCTCGGCTCCTCGGTCGGCTCGCGGGGGGCGACGACGAGGTCGGGTGAGGCGCCTTCGGCGATGGCGAGAGTCTCGGGCTCGGGGGCTCGCATGTCGGGGCGGTCGCGCATGTCGGCGATCACGCCGGCGCGTACCTTGTTCCAGAGCAGGGTCAGCGTGGCGGCGGCCGACAGGCCCAGGGCGCCGGCGAGGGCGACCACGGCCTCGACGCCGAGTAGTTGCACGGCCGCGCCGGCGATCAGGATGCCGAGGCCCTGTCCGGCGAGGATCCCGGATTGCGCGAGGCCGAACGCCTGGCCTCGGCCTGAGGGCGGCACCGCGGCCACGAACGCCGCGTTCGCCGCGAGCTGGTAGGCGCTGCCGACGCCTGACAATGCCCACAGCGCCATCACGCCCCAGAGTGGCGGGTGTGTCGCGGCACCGATGAGCGGCGCGCAGGCGAGCATCGACATCCAGCCCATGGCGCGGATGCGGTTGGTGGGCCGGACGAAGCGGCTGAACAGGAACGCGCCGATCACCATGCCCGTCGGCATGGCCGACATCAGCAGCCCCACGGTCAGCGCCCCGCCTCCGAAGGTGGCCGCATAAGGCGCGGCCAGCCCCTCAGGGATCACGTAGAACCCGCACAGCCAGGCGAACGAGACCAGCGAGCGCAGCGTCGGGTCGCCGAAAACCAGGCGGGCGCCATCCCGCGTCCCGCGCCAGAGGCCCAGCGCGTCCTTCTCCCGTTCCTTGGTCGCGGGACGCCGCCGCAGCCCCACCACCAGCACCAGCGCGGAGGCCCCGAAGGTCAACGAGTTGATCGCCAACGCCTCGTATGTTCCGACGACGGCCACGACCGCGCCGCCCGCCAGGAAGCCGAACATCTGCGTCGCCTGGTGGGTGATGTTGTTGATCGCCGTGCCCGCCACGTACTTGTCACCGTCGAGTACGTCCGGCAACAGCGCCGCACGCGCCGCCGTGAACGGCGCACCGAGCAGCACAGTCAGGAAGACCGCCGCGCACAACCCCCAGAACGGCATCGCGTGGAGCGCAATGAGGCCCATCAGCCCCATGCGCAAAACGTCACAGACCACCATGACCGTGCGCCGGGGAAAGAGATCCGCCAGCCCGGACAGCACAGGCCCGCCCACGATCGGCGGAATGTAGGTCAGCGCGTACGTCAGCGCCGTCAGCATCGCCGAGTCGGTCGCCCGGTAGACCAGGACCGCCAAGGCGACCTGGGCCAGCTGGTCCCCCACGTACGAGAGAGCCTGCGCAAGCCACAGGGCACGGAACTCACCTACCGCGAAGACCTCGCGGTAGGTGGCCTGTGCCTCCGGGGGACGCCGATGCCGGCCCATCTGCCTCGCGCTCCGTTCGTCCACCCGCCTCCGGGTGGTCTCCCTATTAACTCACGCTGCGTGGCAGTTATGTAACCTACCGTGCCCAATTGATGAAACCCTTTGCCCCCGTAGCCCCACCTAACCCTTGAGTCAGTAACCGTGCTTGTGGAGCCAGTCGTCGTCGATCCCGAAATGGTGAGCGATCTCGTGGACGACTGTGATCCTCACCTCATCCACCACATCCGCATCGGTCTCGCAGATTGCGAGGATCTCGTGGCGGTAGATCGAAATGTGATCGGGCAGGACGCCGCCGTACCAGTCGCCGCGCTCAGTGAGGGGTATCCCCTGGTAAAGGCCGAGCAGACCGGGCTCGGGGGACTCGTCCTCGACGACGATGACGATGTTCCGCATCGCCCGGGCCAGCTCGGGCGGGACGGTGTCGAGGGCCTCGGCGACCAGGTCCTCGAAGCGCTCACGCGACATCTCGATCACGAAATCATTCTGCTCGACGGAAGGAGGCACCGTGACCCGCATCCGGGCCACGGTCCGTCGCTTGTCGACGTTCCCCGCCAAGATCGGCCCCAAGCTCAACCGTCTCAAGGCCCGCCGTACGACCCAAGTCCTCCTGGTCACCTCCGTAGGCCTCCTGGGAGGCCTCCTAGGTCTGACCCTGGGTGGTCACGTAGTCACCCCCGTCGGCCCGACCGATGTCTCCCTGGCCCTGCGACCGTCCTGGACCGGCGGCACCACGATCCAGATTCCGCCCCTGGGGGCTCTGCAGCTCGACACTCACTGGGGCCCGATCGCCCTAGAGGCAAGCGTCACCAACCTTCGCCCCGAAGAAGCCCGCAAGCTGATCGAGTCCAACAACGAAGTAGACCAACTCACTAACCAAGTAGGCGCAGAACTCCGTCACGGCGTAGTAGTCATGCTGCTCCGTGCTCTAGCCCTCACCCTGGCCTTCGCCTTCCTGGCATCCCTGATCGTCTTCCGCTCCCTCCGCAAGGCCCTCGCATCCCTAGCCGTCAATCTCACAGCCCTCGTAGCCCTAACACTCCTCACCTGGGCCACGTTCAACCCCCAAGCCCTAGCCGAGCCCCGCTACACCGGCCTCCTGGCCAACGCGCCCCAGGTGGTAGGCGATGCCCGCAGCATCGTCGAACGCTTCTCCGCCTACCGCGCCCAGCTGGCTCGCCTAGTGGGGAACGTCTCTCGCCTGTATGCAGCCACCTCAACCCTCCCCACCTACGAACCAGACCCCTCCACCCTCCGCGTCCTCCACGTGTCCGACATCCACCTCAACCCCGCTGCCTGGTCGGTCATCCGCTCGGTCAGCGTCCAGTTCCAGGTCGACCTGATCATCGACAGCGGCGACCTGACCGACCACGGCAGCAAGCCCGAGGACCGCTTCGCCGCTGACATCGCGGGCCTCAAGGTCCCCTACGTCTTCGTACGCGGCAACCACGACTCCAAATCAACCCAGAACGCCGTAGCCGCCCAAAAGAACGCAGTCGTCCTGGACGACAAGCTTCAAGAGGTAGAGGGCCTCCGCATCTACGGCGTAGGCGATCCCCGCTTCACGCCGGACAAGTCGACCCGAGACGACAACGTAGGCGCCGACCAACTCCGCGCCCTCGGCACCGCCCAAGCTCAGAAGCTCCGCGCCACCGGCACAACCCCCGACATAGCCGTCATCCACGACCCCAATCAGGCCGAAGGCTTCTCAGGCCTGACGCCCCTAGCCCTCTCCGGTCACGCTCACGAACGCACCACCAAACTCCTCCCCACCGGCACCCGCCTCTTCATCCAAGGCTCCACGGGCGGCGCCGGCCTCCGCGGCCTAGAACACGAAGAGCCCACCCCCATCGAGCTCTCCGTCCTCTACTTCAGCCGCGCCACCCACCGTCTCCAAGGCTGGGACGACCTGCGCCTAGGCGGCCTTGGCCTAACGTCCGCCCAGATAGAACGCCACCTAGAACCCAAGCCTGACCGCGCAATAACCCCACCCACGACACCGCCAACGCCTCCCCCAACCAGCCCGACCTTCCCCTCCCAATGGCCGAGCTCAACACCCCCGCGATCCCCCTCCCCCTGACAACCCGATAACCGCTTATGCGTCCGGCCTGGTTGTCCCCTATGCTGGGCATGGTCAAGTGGCAGCACGCCTGCCACGCCAGGCCCCCTTCGTCTAGCGGCCTAGGACGCCGCCCTTTCAAGGCGGTAGCGCCGGTTCGAATCCGGTAGGGGGTACACAAAACATGGGAACAAGTCCCACGCGGCGAATGGCCGTTGGATGCTCTCCCCGGCACTCCCGGCACTCCCGGCACTCCCGGCACTTCTGGCACTCCCATACTCGCGGTCTGCAGGGTCATCACCGCTGAGCTGGTGATCTTCGAGCCGGGCGAGCAGAGCGTTCAACCAGCGAAAACAGCCGCCCGGCGCAGACTGCCCCGGGACAGCCACGGGCTAGGCCCGGACGGCCACGGGTTGGCCCGGGCGAGCGCGGACTGCCCGGGCGGGCAGGCATTCACGCGGGATCTGGCAACCAGGGCCGGGATGAAGTGTCGGCCATGACGCACGAGCGGCGCGTGGCGATCAGCCGGAGCAGGCGCCCGTTTCCGCCGAGGCGCGCGGGCGATCAGCCGGAGCAGGCGCCGTTTCCGCCGAGGCGGAGCATGGCGCGGTAGAGCTGGTCTGGGGTGAGGGGCGGCACGGGCAGCGGGTGGGCGTGTTCGGCGCGGAAGCCGTCGAGCATCAGGTGAAGGTGGCGGCGCCACGCATCGGGAGCGATGCCGTGGGTGGCCTCAGTGATGCGGCTGTGCGCCCAGATCACAAAGGCCAGGTCCTCTGGGGTGAGGTCGGCGCGGAGACTGCCCTGTTCGTGCGCGCGTTCAACGACGCGTACGCCGAGCTGGTGGATGCGGGTTTGGGCGCCGGCCAGGCAGGCGGTCTCCGGAAGCCGCATGGAAGCCAGGTCGTTGAATCCTCGGTCGGAGGCCTGGAGTTCGCACATCGTCTCCAGGAACAGGCACAGCCCTTCCCAGGCGTCGGGCATGGTCACGGCCTTCTCGGCAGCCCGCAGCCAGGCGGCCAGTTTCTCGGCGAAGATCGCCTGGACCAGGTCCAGGCGGGTCGGGAAGTGCCGGTAGAGCGTTCCGATCGCCACCCCGGCGCGCTTGGCCACCTGTTCGAGCGGAGCCTCCAGGCCGTGCTCGGCGAAGCAGTCACGGGCCGCGGCGAGCAGAGCATCGCGGTTGCGCTGCGCGTCGCGCCGCAGCGGGCGGGCGGGGGCCGCTTGCCCGGCGTTCGGCTGATCGGTGGCCATGGCCTTCAGACTACCAACCGGAGGCATGCCTCATATTTACTGCTATCCTCGATGAATATGAGGCACCCCTCCGGTTTGCTGTGGGGTGTGCTGCCGCCTGAACGAACGGGAGTCTGCGATGAATGTGTCGCTGTGGGTGCTGCAGGTCCTCCTGGCGGCGATGTTCGCCATGGCGGGGGTGATGAAGTCGACCCAGCCCATCCCGAAACTGGCAGGGTCCCTGCCGTATGTGAAGGATCTGCCTGTGGGCACGGTGCGGCTCATCGGCGTGGCCGAGTTGGCCGCCGCGCTGGGGCTGATCCTGCCCGCCGCCACCGGCATCGCGACCATCCTCACCCCACTGGCCGCCACCGGACTGGTGGTGACGATGGTCCTGGCCGCCGGATTCCACGCCCGCCGAGGCGAGTACAGCGCCATCGCCTTCAACGCCGTGCTGCTGCTCCTGGCTGCCGTGGTGGCCTGGGGCCGGTTCGGTCCCCACTCCCTGTGACGCCTGCTCGAAATCCGCTGCCCGCCATCAGTACGACCTCATCCGTGCGGCAGGAGCGAATCCGATGACCGAGAGCAAGTGGACAGCCAACCGGACCCAGATCTGACCGTTTTCTCGAAAGGACGTTTCATGCCCACCATCGCCATTGTCGGTGCCGGCCCCGGGATGGGCCTGTCGATCGCCAAGGTCTTCGGCCGCAACGGTTTCTCCGTGGCGCTCGTGGCGCGGACCCAGGAGAAGCTGGACGGTCTCGCCACGGAACTGGCCGAGTCAGGGATCGACGCCGCCGGTTTCGCCGCCGACGTCACCGACCGGCCGTCCCTGGCCGCAGCGTTCACCCGCATCAAGGAGCGGTTCGGCCGCATCGACGTGCTCGAATACTCGCCCGCGCCGAAGCTGTCCACCGAGAACATGATCGCTCCGTTGGAGGCAACGGTGGCCAACATCCAGCCAGAGCTGGACTACTACCTTTACGGCGGTCTCACCGCGGCACAGCAGGTGCTCCCCGACATGATCGAACGCGACGCCGGCACACTGCTGTTCACCACCGGCGGGTCCTCTTTGGACCCGCTGGCCGGGCCGCCGGAATTCGGCAACATCGCCATCGCCACGGCCGCCCTGCGGGCCTGGGTGCTCAAACTCAACCAGGTGCTCACTGGCACGGGCGTGTACGCGGCGCACGTGCCGATCTTCGCCTGGATCGGCTCCGGTGGCCCGGAAACCCAGGCCGACACCATCGCCGAACGCTACTGGGACATCTACACCAAGCGCGACGGCGCCGAGCACCCCTACGACGTCCGGTGACAGTCGCAGTGCGGAATGTGTCCGGCGGATCGAGGAGTCGACGCTGAGGAATCCGCGCAGGTCGACATCGCCCTCGAGTCCAGGTGCAGGCTCTTGAGTTCGATGCCCTGCGCGGCCGCCAGGCCGCTCACCACTAGACCCGCACCTAGCTCTACATTTCGTCAGAAGCCCTGTGGCGTAGGCTTTTTCGCATTTTGGACGACTGCGCGAAGCTACGATGCGGAGGGAGATCTCCCTGAGTGTTGAGGTGCACATGGACGAGTCGTCCCCGCAAATCCCCACCGGCGTTCCGACCGCAGCACGCGTCTATGACGTGATGCTCGGCGGCAAGGACAACTACGCGGTGGACCGGGCCGTGGCCGAGGCCAGCCTCGGAATCATGCCGGAACTGCGGGATATCGCCCTGCACAACCGCGCGATTCTGCACCGCGTCGTCCGCTATCTCGCCGCAGAGGAGGGGATCACCCAGTTCCTCGACCTGGGATCGGGATTGCCGACCGTCCGCAACACGCACGAGGTCGCCCAGGAGATCAACCCACAGGCTCACGTGGTGTACGTCGACATCGACCCGATCGTGCTGGCACACGGCCGCGCGATCCTGGCCGACAACGCCAACACCACCGTGGTGACCGCCGACATCCGCGAGCCCGGCGACCTCCTCGGCCGTCCGGAGGTCCGCGCGCTCATCGACTTCGACCAGCCGGTCTGCGTGATGCTCGTCGGCATCCTGCACCACCTCGCCGACGACGAGAAACCCGGCCAGATCGTCCAGGTGCTGCGAGACGCGATGCCCAGCGGCTCTTTCTTCTTCATCACCAACTTCACCCGCCTGGGCGACGCCCCCGAGTCCATCGCGTTGGAGAGGCAGCTCCTGGAGCAGCTCGGCACCGGCCGCGTCCGCACCCCTGCCGAGCTGGCCACCTTCTTCGACGGCCTCGAGATCCTGCCGCCCGGCCTGGTCCCGCTCCCGCTGTGGCGCCCCGACGAGCCCGTCCTGGACGCCAGCACCATCGACGTCCGCTTCATGACAGGCGGCGTCGGCCGCAAGCCCTGATTCCCTTCGTGGTGATGCCTGCGGACGAGCCCGGGGCAAGCGAGCACGAGGGCACGAAGGCTCGGAGGCGCTGCTAGGCCCTAGGGCCTGCCTTCGGTGCTGCGAGCGTCCCGGAGATCGGACCAACCGTGCGGGCGCCCCATGTCCCACGCGCGAGAGGCCCTCGATGACAACCTCGGCGAACGTGTTCGGGCGCCAGACCTTGCTGGACGCCTACCTGGATGTCCAACGGGATCAGCTCACGCGGAGATTCACTTCTGAGCGACCCGAGACCGAACACCAGGTCGCTCGCCGCGCGTTCCTCACCGGGCTGGAGCACCTGTTCGGCATCACGTTGAACCCGCAAGACCCGGACGGGCAGGTGGTGATCGGAGAGGGGAGGGAGCATCTCGAACGGCGAGTGCTGATGATGTTCTTCCGAAGTACGGCCAACTCCTACCTCTCGATACGTACGCCCTGGTCCAACTACCTTGAGGCCAGCCTGTTGTACAAGGTGATGGACGAGGCAGGCCTCTGGGATACCGTTCGTGAGACAAGTGACGACATCCGCAAGTCCAGTGAGGAGCTGAAAAAGCAACATCGGGTGCTCCTCAACCTCATCCTCAGCCGCCTTCTAGGCGACCGTGCGGCGAACACCTTCACAGAAGCGGATCTCGCCGCAATCGGTGTGAGCGTCCCCGGCTCAGACCTTGAGGACGACTGGCAGTAGCTGCGACAGCGAGAGTAGAAGAGTGTCCAGAGTCACTCTGTTCGTGCGCTTCATACGCGTTAGACCGGAGGAGGATGAGCGGGCTCTGTACCCCCCATTTCGGACAGGTGATCCCGGCATGAGTGACTTCAATCGGCGTGAGTTGCTGCTGAAGGGAATGGGAGTAGCAGCAGCGGCGGCCGCTACGTACGGGCTGCGTGAACCGGCGGGGACGCTGCTGCACGACAGCGCGCATGCGGCGACGACGCCGCCGCCGTGGAATCACGATCCCAGCGCATTGATCGGGCCATCGCGCTGGACCGGGATCGACCCTGGATTCAGTACATGCGGGACGGGCGTGCATCAATCGCCGGTCAACATCGAGACCGCGCAGGTCGGCGTTTTTCGCGGTCCTGCGCTGCAGCTCAAATACGACGCGTCCGAGCTGGCCATCGGGAACACCGGCCACGTGATCGAGGTGAAAGTCCCACCCGGCGCCGAGGACGTCATGCAGATCGGCGGGGACACCTACCGGCTGACCCAGTACCACTTTCACACCCCCTCAGAGCACACCATCAACGGGCGGCACGCGGACGTGGAGGGGCATTTCGTCCACACCAACGCGGCGGGTGAGACGGCCGTCGTCGGAGTGCGCTATCGCATCGGCCCCAGGCCGAACCGGCTACTGGAGACGATCCTCCGCATGGCCCCGGAGACTTCAGGCGCGGAGGGACGCCCCATCGGCGAAGCCAACCCGGCGGACCTGTTCAGAGGTCTGGACGGGACGCGCGCCAAGCGCGGGCAGGTTCAGGTCAACAGGTTCTACACCTACGACGGTTCCCTCACTACCCCCGGCTGCACCGAGAACGTCCATTGGTACATGACCTATGGCAGCGGGCACGTCTCTCGCGCAGCCGTGAAACATTTCCACGCCGTCGTCGCGAAGTTCGCCAACTACAGGGGCTACGCGAACGACAATCGCCCTGTGCAGCCGCTCAACGGACGCGTCGTCCAGCTCCGCGTCGGCCCGAAACGCCATAGCTGAGCGTTGGCCGGGCCCCAGCGCGCCGTGCGCAGCATGGGGAGTCGGCGGGCTCCCTTGGCTCGACATGTCCAGCGGGGAGCGAGGCGTAACCGTCCATGTAGAAGGAGGCTGCCTCGCTTTAGGTTCGGTTCTCCGCCCGCCCTGTTTCTGGGTCGACGCGAGGAGCGATCAGCTCGCGGCTATTTCCCGGTTGGCTAGTCTCCAGCCCAGTAGGGTCGGACGAATGCGTGCGCGTTCAACGACCATTCCGCCGGTCAGGATCCCCAAGGGGCCCAAGCTTCCCAAGACACTGACCTCGGCGACCGACGCCGACACCGAGCTGACGCACGACGGCAAGTACCTGTCGTTGGAGTACGGGCAGGTGGCGGTAACCGGCGACGAGGCTGAGGACGTCGAGTTTGAACGCTGCCTGTTCGACCAGACCCGCTTCTCCGGAGTGACCGCTCATCGAGCAGGCTTCGGTGACGTCGTCTTCCAGGGCTGTGACCTGGCGAACGCGCGCCTGTTCAATTCAAGGATCGTCAACGCGACCGTCACCAACTGCCGCATGACCGGCCTACACATGCCTGAGGGCGGCATGCGGGACGTGGTCTTCGATGGCTGCCGGATAGACCTGGCCAACTTCCGGTTCACCCACCTGAGGGATGTCGTCTTCCAGGACTGCAACCTGGCGGAGACCAACTTCCAACAGGCCGAGCTACACAACGTCCGGTTCGAGCGCTGCAAGCTCGTCGCCACGCAGTTCAGCAACGTCTCGATGAGCGGCGTACGATTCGCCGGCTGCGACCTGAACGGCGTGCAAGGCATCACCAGCTTCAGCGGCGCCATTGTGTCCAGCGCCGACGCCATGAGCCTGCTGGATGCTCTGGCATCGGCGCTGGGCATCACGATCGAGGACTAGAAAGCGCGCCCCTCACAGCCCCTCTTGAAGACGGATGCAGCGAACGGGAAATCCTGCACCGCATAGCGAACGACGCCGTGGGCACGTCCTCCGTGGAAGCAGTCCAGGGATCCTCCCGCCAGGCACCCTCGCGCCGCAGCGGCACGCCGCTACGCTCTTGGACGGGGAGATGGACGAATCAGAGGCGAACGACGACGTGACCAGGCGTAGAGCCTTCGATCCCGGAGGGGTTCCGGAGGCGTTTTGGCGTCGCCACGACGTTCAACAAGCCCTCGAACGCCGCGACATCGGGCTCGTAATCCGTCTATTCCTGAACGAATTCGACGACTGCACCCAAATCGACCTGGCATTGCTCACCAAGCACGATCGCTCCGACATCTCCAACTGGGTGAGCGGCGCCCGCCCAGGCCAAGTTTCAGACATCGAAGAACTCAGCCGCATTGCCGACGGCTTGCAGGTCCCCGACCAGGCCCGACTGCTGCTCGGCCTGATCCCCGCCGGCCCTGTGGACATCGACGTCGATCTCGCAGGCCCTTGGCCAGACCCAGCGGAATAAGACGACACCAACGCCGCCTCTACCGTCACGTCCAAACTGGTACACGGCGCCATCTCCGGCAGCCGTAACCAGCACGAGCGCGCCAAATGCCCGTCCGGCGCCCCAACTGGCCCATCAAGAGCAAGCCATACATGCCAGCCATGGCCTGATCGCCCTAGGAATCAAGGGACGCCTTAAACCCCCAATTAATAGTGCCCCGCCTGGCCGGTGGTCGTCAGCGCCTACGGGCGAGGGTCAGCCCGTCGCCGATCGGGAGGATCACCTGCTCGACCCGTTCATCCGAAGCGACGTGATCGTTGAACGCGCGGATCGTGCGCACCACGTCGTCCTGCCGGCCCGGGTCTGCGACCGCGCCCGACCACAAGGTGTTGTCGACCAGCAGGACCCCGCCGGGACGGATCCTCGGCACGAGTTCCTCCCAGTAGGCCACGTACGACTGCTTGTCGGCGTCGATGAACGCCAGATCGAACACCACGTCCGGCGAAAGCTCGCGCAACGTGTCCAGCGCCGGCGCCAACCGCAGCTCGATGCGGCCGCTCACTCCGGCCTTATCCCAGTAGCGCCGCGCGACCGACGTCCACTCCTCGCTGACGTCACAGCACAACAGCCGACCGTCCTTGCCGAGCCCGCGGGCGAGGCAGAGCGATGAGTACCCCGTGAAGGTCCCCACCTCCACGGCGCTCCGCGCGCCGATCACCTGTGGGAGCAGGGTCATGAACGTTCCTTGCTCCGGCGCGATCTGCATGGTCGCGGAGCCAGGGAACCGTTCGAGCGTCTCCGCCGCCAGTTCCTCCAACAGCGTGTCCGGGCCAGTGCTGTGTGCGATGACGTAGTCATGGAGTTCGGGGCTCAACTGTCCGCTGCTCAGTGCCATGCACCCAGCCTTCCCAAGATCGCCCCGAATGCCAAGGACCTGGCGTAGCGCATCAAGCTCCCGGAGCGACACAGCAAGGAGCAATGCTCAAGACCTGTGGATCGGCCTTGGGTTGGACGCGAAGGGCGTACCTTCCCGAGTGATCGACCTTTGGTCATCGAGTAGGCCGACGTTGCACCGTCGGTTGGGAAGGCACGCCCATGCTCAGCGTAGTTAACAACGACGGCTCCACGCCGGACGGCTCCTTGATCGACGAAATCGTGCGGGAGGGTGCGATGCGGATGCTGGCCGCGGCTCTGGAGGCCGAGGTCGACACCTACATAGCCGAGCTCGCCAGCGAGAGGGACAAGCGGGGGCGCCGGCTGGTGGTCCGCAACGGGCACCACCAGCCGCGGAAGGTCACCACCGCCGCGGGGACGGTCGAGGTGACCGCGCCGCGGGTCAACGACCGCCGGGTCGATGCGGCCACTGGCGAGCGCAAGCGGTTCTCTTCGGCGATCCTGCCGCCTTGGGCCCGTAAGTCACCGAAGATCAGCGAGGTGCTGCCGCTGCTCTACCTGCACGGACTGTCGTCCGGGGACTTCGTGCCCGCGCTGGAGCAGTTTCTCGGCTCTTCGGCCGGACTCTCCCCGGCCACCGTCACGAGGCTGACCACGCAATGGCAGGCCGACCACAAAGCCTTCGGCGAGCGCGACCTGTCGAGCACCGACTACGTCTACGTCTGGGCCGACGGCATCCACCTCAAGATCCGCCTCGCCGAGGCGAAGTCCTGCGTGTTGGTCGTGATGGGCGTGCGCGCGGACGGCACCAAGGAACTCGTCGCCATGGCCGACGGCTACCGTGAGTCCACCGAATCGTGGGCCGACCTGCTGCGCGACTGCGCCCGCCGGGGCATGCGCGGCCCTGAGCTGGCCGTCGGCGACGGCGCCCTGGGGTTTTTGGAACGCGCTCGCGGAGGTCTTCCCCGGAACCCGCCCTCAGCGGTGCTGGGTGCACAAGACCGCGAACGTACTGGACAGCATGCCCAAGTCCGCGCAGCCCGGGGCGAAGAAGGCCCTGCAGGATATCTACAACGCCGAGGACCGCGACCACGCCGCAAAGGCGATCACGGTGTTCGCCATGACCTACGGCGCGAAGTTCCCCAAGGCGGTCAAGAAGATCACCGACGACGAGGACGAGCTGCTGGCGTTCTACGACTATCCCGCCGAGCACTGGATTCACCTGCGCACGACCAATCCGATCGAGTCGACCTTCGCGACCGTGCGGCTCCGGACCAAGGTCACTAAGGGTGCGGGCAGTGCAGCTGCCGCCCTCGCGATGGTCTTCAAACTCGTCGAGTCCGCCTAGGACCACTGGCGAGCGGTCAACGCACCCCATCTCGTCGCCCTCGTCAGGGCCGGCGCCCGCTTCGAACGCGGCCAACTCGTCGAGCGCCCCGAGCGCAGCGCAGCGTGAGCCACCGGTCAGGCAGGCCGAGTGCTGTCCGGGGTCAACAGCGTCTCGTAGTGGGCGGCCCGCTGGTCGAACCGGGCCAGGACGGCCCTTGCTTCGGCCGGCACGTGAGCTACTTCGTAGTCCGGGCCGGCGAGTTCCCGGATGGGATCGATCGAGTCGAACAGCATGACCGTGGAGAACTCGACCTCGCCGTCGGCGAGGGGGCGGCGAAGCAGGTAGGCACCGTGGTACCCGTCAAGCCTGAGGTCAGCGATGGCCGGCAAGACCCGCGTGCTGACGATCGACTGGTATGTGTCGGCGTTCTCGGGCGTCGTCCAGCCCCGCCATATACGGACGATCATCCGTGCACTCTACTGGTCCTGGTCAGGCAGCGGGAGGTCACCGCTGCACGGGCCACGACATCTACATCATCCACAGGTATTGACAATTACTCCACAGCAAGTCGTCGGCTTGATTCCGACATCCCTTGGTGAAGCAGAACCCTGAAGCTCGGTGAGATCGGCTGCGCTGGAGCCCTCCTCATGTCCACACCACGCCGGAGCGGATCGGCGCACCAGCAGCCCCGCCACAACACTGGCTGCCCCGTAGACGAGCACGCAGATGCGCTGGCGTCTGAGTTGACGCTGTGGCCATGGGAATGAAAGGAGCAAGTTGCAGTCGGCCTTGACCCGAGGGAGTCACATGGCAGACGGATTCAACCCTTCAGATGTCTGGGCACCGAACGGGAGAGCGTTCTCGCAGGGTGTCATCCAGGGCACCGGAGAGGTTGTCCACATCACCGGACAGGTCGCCTGGGACAAGCACGGCGAGGTGGTCGGCGCGGGTGATATCGAGGCGCAGATGGAAAAGAGCATCGACAACGTTCGCCTGATCCTCGCCGCCGTAGGCGGTCGGCTGGACGACATTGTCTCGATGACGATCTACTTCTTGCACCGCGAGGATCTGCCCACGATCCAGCGGGTTCGATCCCGGCATTTCTCACCCGATTCCGCCCCGGCCAGCGTGTTGATCCAGGTGCCCGGGCTGGTCCTGCCGGAGTTCCTGGTGGAGGTCGTACCGATCGCCGTGGTACCACCGGAGCGGTTCGTCCGCCCGGTCTCGTAGGGCTGCGACCGGAAGAGATCCTGGGCTGGGAATGGTCAGGCGTAGGCGTATCGTCGGGACGTTTATTGGTAAGCGGGCTTGAGAGCCTTGAGGCGCACCCAGCCTTTGCCGTCTCGCGTCTCAGCAGACTGCACCATCACACATTAGAGTTCGGGGCTCAGCCGTCCGCTGCTCGGTGCCATGCACCCAGCCTTCCCAAGATCGCCCAAAGCCAAGAACCCAGCTCCGTGGACAAGATCTGGCACCGCCCGGTGATGCGAACACGCATGTTCGCGAACGTCTGCGACAAGGTCACCGGCCGGTACATGCCCCAACTCCCGATCATGGACACCGACATCCAGAGCGGAATGGCCACCGAACGCGGCCTCATGGCGATGCTCAACACCGGTTACCGGGTGGACCTGGAATGGTGGACGGACGCCCGCTCCTGCTGCCCGGAGAACTGCGGCACCATCGGCGACTAGCACCTTCCAAAGGAAGATCCATGCGCATCGACTGGACCGAACTGCCCGCAGAAATCCGGGTCGCCATCGAGGATCACACAGGCACGATCACCGATGTCCGCCCGGCTTCCGAGGGCAATCACGCGAACATCGCCTCCACCGTGAGCGGGCCTCACGGAAGTGTGTTCGTCAAGGCCGCCCGCAAGGTCGCCACCGACCAGAACGGCCCGGAAGTCCGGTCGCTGCGCTGGGAGAGCGCAATCAACCCCCACGTCAGCGAGTTCACCCCCCAGCTTGTCGGGACGGCCGAAGCCGGGGGGTGGCTTGCTCTCATCTTCGAGCAGGTCGACGGCCGCCACGCTGATTTCTCCCCGGAGTCTCCCGACCTGGCGGTGCTGACCGAAGTCGTGAACGCGCTCCAACGCACACCCGCCCCCGATGCCCTGAAGAAGTACGTCGAACGGCGCTGGGAGTCTGTGGTCCAGGACGTCTCACCCATCGCCGGAGACTGCCTGATTCACGCCGACCTCAACCCGGCGAACTTCCTCATCACCCCCGGCCGCGTCTACCTGGTGGACTGGGCGTTCGTAGCGCGCGGCACCGCCTGGGTCGAGCCCGCCCTGCTAATGCCCTGGCTGCTGCGGGCCGGGCACGAGCCCGCCGAGGCCGAGAAGTGGCTACTGCGCTTCGCGTCATGGGCCGACGCCGAACCCGACCACCTCGACCTGTTCGCCGGAGCCTTCGCTGCCAAATGGAAGATCAACCTGAAGACCAGCTCAGAGCCCTGGGCCGTGCAGCATGCTCGGGCAGCACAGACCTGGGCCGACTACCGATTGGGATGAACCCGTGGCGGCTTGGACCCAGGTCCGCCCCACCGTCGACGCGCCATCACCATCCGGGAATCCCGTCGCCCTCGACGTCGAGATCGCACCCCTAATCCAACAACTCTGGAGACTCGGCTACCAGACGCGGGCGAGTTGCCAAGACATGGAAGAAGCGATCCGCACTGGCGGCTTTGTCTGCCTGAGCCCCGCGACCGCGAGTGGCAGGCGGGACTGGCCCCTCGGACGAGCAGCGTCCAGCCGACACCAAATCGTCAACTGCCTGCGAGCCCCTGGCGCTTCGGTTCCCTTCCGGCCACCGGCAGGTTGCGACATTGTCAACGCTCCAGCACAGGTCGGCCGGGAGCCGCACCGCCGACTCGCAGCGGCAGACTCAGCGGTGCTCGTGAACGCGGTTCTCCGAGGGTTAGCAGCCCTCCGGGCCGCACGCTTCCGCGCCCTCTGTGCCCTCGACGGTGATCAGGGAACGGCGGGGGCGGTCCGACCAGGCTTGGTCGAGCGCCTGAGAGAAGACCTCGGTCGGCTGGGCGCCGGAGATCCCGTACTTACGGTCGAGCACGAAGAACGGCACGCCGCGCGCCCCAAGCTGGGCCGCCTCCCGTTCGTCGGCCCGCACCTCGGCGGCGTAAGCGGTCGGGTCGTCGAGCACCTTGCGGACCTCCGCCGGCTCGAGCCCGACCTCCGTAGCGGCCTCCACGACGAACTCGCGGTCGGCGAAGACCGACCGTTCCTCGGCGAAGTTAGCCTTGTAGAGCCGATTGAACAGCTCGCGCTGCTTGCCCTGCTCCTTGGCGTAATGGGTGAGCCGGTGCAGGTCGAAGCTGTTGCCGCTGTCCCGGCCGCGGGTGCGGTAATCCAGGCCCAGCTCGCCGGCCATCGCCCCGATCCGGTCCTCGTTGGCCTCGATCTGCTCAACCGTCGTCCCGTACTTCTCGGCGACGACCTCGACCACTGGCCGAGTAACGTCCTTGGGCGCCTCGGGGTTCAGCTCGAACGACCGGTAGACGACCTCAACCTCGTCGCGGTTCGGGAACGCCTCCAGCGCCTGCTCCAGCCGCCCTTCACCCACGTAGCAGAAGGGGCAGTTGATGTCGGTCCATACCTCGACGGTCAGCTTGTCACTCATTCAAACACCCTTCAATTTTCAACCTTCCCCCGCCACAACATCCCAGACACCGGAACGATTCCGCCCCGGCGCGTCGCGTACAGACCTTGGCAATGCGAGGCCGCGGGGCGACGAGCGCGAGGGTTCCCTTGTCTATCTGGGGCGCGTCTGTATGCCGTGGTCAGCGCCGTGAGACCGGTGGAGTTCGGCCATGCGGCAGTGGGCGGTTTCGGTGGCGGCGAAGGCGCCGTGCTCGAAAGCCAGTTCCGACGTGGCCGCCTCGGCATGAGTACTTGACAGGGCTTCGAGGTCGGGCGTGAAGGTGTCTCCGACACCCATGAAGGCGCAATCTCATGAAAAGCTCCGACGCTGGCAGCGCCCTGATCGCCACGTTTCTGCATGGACCCAGGCTCGAACGACGACCCTGACTGCCCGGCCTTTTTAGAGGTCCTAACGCAATCAGCCGTTCCGGCCCCCGGTCGTCCATGTCGGCTCCGCGCGGCCCGCCTTTGACCGTCGGGCAACCTAGCCCTTCAAGTCGGGCTTCCAGTCCTGGACGAGGAGCCCGAGCAGCACCTCGTCCAGAAACTTGCCCATCACCCAGGCCGAGGAGCGCAACACGCCCTCGCGGACGAAGCCGTTACGCTCGGCGGAGCGCAGCATCGCGGCGTTGTCCGACAGCGTCTCGATCTGCAGCCGCTGCAGGCCACGCACGACAAAACCGTAATGGCACAGCACCGCGACCACGTCGGTGCCGTAACCCTTGCCGCGGGAGGACGGCAGCAGCCCCAGCCCGATGTGCGCGGACCGGTTGTGGTTATCGATGCCCCATAGCGTCGCAGTGCCGACCAGCGCGCCGCCGTCCAGCTCCACCACCGAGAACGGGACGTGCCCCTGCTCCTTGTCGTCCACCACGAACTGTGAGTCTTTCGAGCCGGGCATGATCGGCCGCCACGGCCGGTCGTTGGACCGCGAGTAGTTGACCACGTCGTCGTAGAGCTCGGCCTGCAGGATCGGAATGTCGTCCTCACGCCGGGCCCTGAGCCCGACCTTGCTGCCCGTTAGCATCCAGGCTTCCTATCCAACCGGGCTGACTGGCGGCAAACCAATAAGAACTCCCCATCTGCTGGCGACGCCTCCAACGTTCATTGCGTTAGGACCTCTTACTCCACCAACCGCGGCCGTTGGCTCGTCCAGGGCAAGCGTCGAGGCACCGAGGTCGCTGCACAGCTCCGTGATCTGGGTGACGACGAAACGTTCGTCGAGATCCCCGGGCCGCTGGTCGAGCTCTTCGTCCGCAAATACCTTGAGGAGAGGGATCGATGGAGCTGATCTCGGTTGAGAGGCGCAACGCGCTGCACACCCAGGCACGACGCTTCCTCAAGGTCGAACTGCGGGATCACTACGCCGTGGATGACAAGACGCTCACCGCTTGGCGTGCGGGCGGGTTCGAGGCGATCCGGGCATCCGCGGAGGCATACCGCGACAGGACACTGGCGCGAGGGCTGGAGGAGTACCGGCGCATCAAGGTCGTCTCCGAGCCATTCAGACGATCGCGTCCGGCTGGGACTTCTACTCCTTTCCCGGCCGAGCCCCGATGGACGTTCACTGGCCTGGACGTGCTGGAACGCACCACAAATGCCGTGGGACGGGACTTTCCTTTTCCTCGCTGAGCTGCACCGGGACGGCACCCTCGGCGAGCCGCGTCACATCGCCGGCGGGACCAATGAATCGATCTTCCAGCCCGATTGGAGCCCGGACGGAGTCTTGCATTTCATCTCCGACCGCAGCGGATGGTGGAACCTGCACCGCTGGACCGGCAACGCCGCCAGGCCAGTCCGTCCAGCAGAAGAAGAGCACGCCGTCGCCCAGTGGGAGTTCGGCTACAGCACTTACTCTCAACTCGCCACCGACACGATCACGCTTCTCGCCCAGAACGGCGGCCGGACTGTGGTGCGTCTCCTGCACCGAGGCGAGCTCCAGCCGCTGCCCGATCTCCCTTTCACGTCGATCAAGCCGTACCTCACCGGGCAAGACGGACAGCTAGCGATCATCGGCTCTAGCCCCGATACGCTTCCCGGCATCCAGCTGGTCAACCTGACGGATGGCTCTCACACCACGCTCGCCGCCGCCGGGCCAAAGCAGGAAGCGGCCACCCGCCGCAGCAGATCGCAGTGAGGGCACCGGACAAATCCCCGATCCACGCCCTTCTCCACATCCCGGCTGATGCCGAAGGCCGGCTGCCGGTCATCGTCAAGGCCCACCCCGGCCCGACCAGCCACTTCCCGTTCCGCCTCGACCTGCACACTCAGTTCTTCGTCAGCCGCGGATATGCGGTCGCCGAGGTCGACTACCGGGGCAGTATTGGCTACGGCCGCGCCTACCGTCAGGCCCTCCACGCCCGTTGGGGACACTCGACCCGAACGACTGCGCCGACCTCGCCCGCCACCTCATCGAAACCGGAATCGCGGACCCGTCCACGGTCGTGATCTGGGGGGCGAGCGCGGGAGGGTACACCGCCCTACGAGCCCTGCAACTGACCGACCTCTTCACCGCCGGCATCGCCCGCAGCCCCATCATCAATCCGAACACCTGGAAGGACGCCGCCCCCAAGTTCCAGGCCCACCACGCCGCCCTCCTGCCCGGGGACCAGCCTGGCCAGGTGAACCCGCAGCAAATCAACACACCGGTCCTGCTTCTCCACGGTGACGCCGACGTCATCACCCCGGCTGAGGAGACCATCCGCCTCGCTGCCGAGCTCAAAACCGTTCATCGCCTGGTCGTCTTCCCTGGTGAAGGCCACAACCTGAGCAAGAAGGACACGATCCTGCGGTCCCTCGGGGAAGAACTGGCATTCCTACAAGACCTCACCACCACCGGACACCCAGCAACGGGCTGAGATCCTGAAGCACAGCGGGCACTGTCGCTGCTGCTCGGCCGGGGTCACCATCGGTCCTCCTCATAGGGAGCGGCCTCAGGGATCCGATAGCCCAGCTCCGTGAGCCGGTTCAGATCCATCGGCTCCTGATCGTGCGCCCAATACCAGTTGAATGTGCAATGGCAATTCTGGCTTTGCCCTGTGACGTCCTTCTCGTAGTGGTAAGGGTCATCACACGTGAACGGCTCACCGGTATGGCATCGGAATTCCGGGCAGTCGATGACCACGACATCGTCGTTATGAGCGGCGGCCAGTAGATCCAGGTCAGGGCGCTCCAGAATGGTTCCGTCCGCGGCTACCTGGCCGCACTCCGACACGATGTTCCACACGAACCACAGCCACGCGGCGCGTTTGGCCTGCGTCATGGAGTCAGCGTCCACGACCACCGTGTACGGCTTTTCCCCATCGTACCGCTCAGAGCCGGATACATTGATTGTGAACGGTGTCATTGTCGTTCTTTCCTTTCGGGCTCCCTCCTGATCGCACCGTTCAACCGCCTGCGGTGGCATTGGATGCGAGCGCCCTCAGGGGTTTCCTCGCATTGGCTGCCCATGGCGCTGCTGGGTTAGCGTCGACCTTGGCCAACCTAAAGCGGCCCCGGGAGCTCCCACACAGCGAAGTCACCAGCATCTCTCCCGCGAGAGTCACCCCCGACCTGGGTTCCTAACCAGTTGCGTTGAAGTCGCTGGCCTTCGCTGCTGCGATGAATGCGGCCCATTCTGAGCTGTTGAAGGTGAGCACTGGACCGCTGGGGTCCTTCGAGTCTCGGACCAGGATGTTGGCCGCCCGAGCGTTGGCCACCTCAACGCAATCGCCGCTTCCGGCTTGACTGTGACTGGACTTGCGCCAGACGGCGAGCCGCTGGACTGCGGGGATCGGCTTCACGTGGGAACCTTCTCTACTTGAGCCGGTCAGCCATCTCTGCCAAGTACGCGATCGTCGCGTCCGGGCTGAGCGCGGATGCGCTCAGATGCTGGAATATCACGCTATAGCGCCTGATCTCCTCGCGCTCCTCCAGGTAGAGGCTGTTGTGCTGGGTCTCGGCGTACACCAGGCTCGGGTCGTCATCGGGAAAGTCGAGGATGACGAAGGAACCGGCCATGGCTGGATGCGGTCCGACCTCAAGCGGCAACACCTGGACCGTGACGTGCCCGCGCGGCCCTGTGTCGATCAGACGCCGTAGCTGTTCGCGCCGATCAGCCTGCGTGCCGAACGGCCGGAGGAGCACGGCCTCGTCGATGACTGCCCAGAAATGGGGAGGATCCTCATGTTCGAGAAGTTCCTGTCGCTCCATGCGTAGCTGGACCAGGCGCTCGATTTCCGCCGGGTCGCGAATGAGACCGCCCCGGTTGATGGCCGCCGCGTACGCGGGCGTTTGGAGCAGGCCGGGAATCGTCGTGAGCTGGAAGGTCTGGATCTTCTCCGCGCCGGCCTCGAACTCGACGAACGAGTCGTCGAGTACGTCCTTGTATGAACTCCACCAACCTCGCTGACGAGCTTGCCTGGTAAGAGTGAGCAGTGCCTCGTAGCGAGGGTCATCCTTTGCGACGCCGTAGAGGTCAAGAAGCAGACGAGTGTCGACGACCATCGGCTTGACCGCCTGAGCCTTCTCCAAGCGGGTGACCTTGCCAGGTGACCACTCGAGCTCCTTGGTCACCTCCTGGGCGGTCTTGCCGGCCATTTCGCGCAATTTCCGCAATTCGATGCCAAGCCGACGCCGACGGACCGTGGAACTGCGCCTCGGGTCGGCCACCTGTTCCTCCTCGCTGGTCTCGTACTTCGAGACGATCGTAGGGGAGATCAAAGAATCGGACATCCAAACACCAATTGGTCGAGTTTGAATTTCTGCATTGCGAATTCCAATCTAGCGCGCGACGATTGAGGCGGTCCTGAGGTCAACCTCCTCGTGGGTCGCGGTGATGCGACCCGACGATCCCCCCGCCGGAGGCGAGTCATGATGAGTGGCGATCCCACAGCTATCCCCAACGGAGGAGCCTGCGCGTGGCTGCTGCCCGCGGACGCCCGCTGCGCATCGCAGGCTCGCTCGGCGCTCCGTTCCGTGCTGGGCTTCCTTGGATTCACTCGCCCAGTGATCGACGACGGCGTACTGGCCGTCAGTGAACTGGCAACCAACGCCCATCAGCACGCGAGGGGTGACCTGGCCTCTGGTCCACACATCGCGCCCGAGCTGTGGCTATGGGCTCGAACGCATCCTCATCCATGCTTGGCTGTCACGGTCTTCGACGGTCGTCGCGGTTCGGCGCCAGAAGAAACGCAAGCTGATCTGTTGGACGAACGCGGCAAGGGCATCGCCCTCATGGCTGCAGTATCCGCCTCCTGGGGTAGTCACCCTTCGCGCTCACGCCTTGCCGGCTGGCCCGCGCGGGGGAAGGCGGTTTGGTTCACCCTGCCTATGCCTCACCCAATGCCGGGACCAGGCCAAGGCGCGAACCCCGCCTACATCGCCGAACAACTGCACTCCTTGCTCACCCACCGCGGTATCGACGGCGTCATTCGCAAGAGCGAGCGAGGTGTCTCTCTTGTCTCCGTGCCCTGCGGCCTCAACATCCGCGTCGAACCCCACGCGCTCGCACTGAACGACTTCGATGGCACGTCGATGCGGCGCCAACCGCTCGACCTTCACGACTTGGCGGAGTTCGTGGTCCAGCGAACGGAGGAGGCCTTCTCCAGAGAGCACGCCTATCTCCCGGGCACTCGCGAGCTGAAGCCGAACGGAAGCCGCCGATCAGTCGGCTGAGAACGCGGGAGTCCGGTCCGTAACCCCCGACTGCCGCCACAGGCCGTTCCGACCAGTACGGCACTACCGGCTGCCTGGCATGCGGAACACTCCAAACGAGCTTTGCCGGACGGTTGACCGCGTCGCGGACGTGCTCGCCCTCTACAGGACCAACCGCTGCGCAACCATCGATTCCGCGGAGACATGGGCTGGCGAGTGCCCGAAGCCGGTTGGCAGCGGAAACGCTCCGGATCTGGATCAGGGTTCGAGTCTGTTCGGGCCGCGGAAGAGGAAGGTCGCTTCGCGGATCGTGGACAGGCCGAGCATGACCATGATGAGGCGGGTGAGGCCGAGTCCGAGGCCGCCGTGGGGTGGGCATCCGTAGCGGAAGCAGTTGAGGTAGCCGGCGAGCGGTTCCAGGTCCATGCCCTTTTCGCGGGCCTGGGCTGTTAGTACGTCGTATCGGTGTTCGCGCTGAGCTCCGGTGGTGATTTCGATGCCGTTCCAGAGCAGGTCGAAGCTTTCGGTCACGGTCGGGTCGTCGGAAGGTCTCAGGTGGTAGAAGGGCCGGACTGAGGCGGGGAACCGCGTGACGAAGACGAACTCGTGCCCGGTCTCCTCGGCGATCAGGGCAGAGAGCGCGCGTTCTCCTTCGGGGTCGAGGTCCTCCTTGGTCCCGTCGGAGTCCCAGCCGGTCGCGCGGAGCTCGGCCAGGGCGTCAGCCATGGTGATGCGTGGGAAAGGCAGCCCGGGGACGGCCACTTCGGTGTCGAAGTGCTCGCTGATAGCGGCGCCGTGTGCCTCGGCTACGTCGGCCAGCACGCGGTGCAGCATCCGTTCCTCGAATGCCATGACGTCTTCAACCGAGTCGATCCAGGCCAGCTCGGCGTCGACGCCGGTGAACTCGGTGGCGTGTCGGCTGGTGAAGGAGGGTTCCGCACGGAAGACAGGGCCGATTTCGAAGACGCGGTCGATGCCGCCGGCGATGGCCATTTGCTTGTAGAACTGGGGTGACTGGGCCAGGTATGCGGTGCGGTCGAAGTATTCGACCTTGAAGACTTCTGCTCCTGACTCTGAGGCTGTGCCCATGAGCTTGGGTGTGTGCAGCTCGGTGAAGCCTTCTTTGGCGGCGACATCTCTCATGGCCTGTTCGACGGTGGTCTGCACGTCGAAGACCAGGTGTTGCGATGGTCTGCGCAGGTCCAGAAATCGCCAGTCCAGGCGTTGGTCGAGGTTGGTGTGTTCGTCGATCGGCAGCGGCGTCTCGGCCTGGGAGACGATCTCCACTCGTTCGGGAACGATTTCCAGGGAGCCGAGCTTGACCTGGGCGTTGTCGACCACCTTGCCGGTGACCTTGACGGCGGACTCAGCACTGACCCGTTCGAAGCTGTCCTCAACGACATCGCCTTCACCGCCGCGGCGGTGGGTGACCTGGACAGTGCCGGTGTGATCGCGGACCAGAACGAACTGGATGCGGCGCTGCAGCCTCAGAGTGTTGATCCACCCGTAAATGGTGACGGTCTCGTCGATGTGTCGGCGGAGGTCACGTACGAGGGTGCGCGTCATGACGGCAACTCCCTTGGTTGCGGGCGCGTTGTTCGCGCCGGGTGACAGAGCGGTAGACGGCCGCCTGTGGGGACACCTCAGGCTAGCCGAGCCATGGTGCCGGGTCGCATGGTTTTCCAGGCGCGGGCGTGTTCGCCGTCGTCACCGCAGAATGTGCAGGAGCGCTCTCTCGAAGAGAACCAGAACCGCGAGGCTCACAATTGACCCGCCCTGGCTGCTTCCACTCAACGCGCGCGGCGCAGTTCCTTGATCGCATCGTCAAAAGCGACTCTCGGGGAATGTGATCCCAATCTGACGGCCCGTTGCTACGCGGACGCAGGCGAGCACACGACCGCCGCTACGGTGGGAGCCTGTGGCGCCTTCACCCGCAACACGGCTCACCCCCCTGCGGTGTGGGTGGGTTGGTCATAGAGTGCCCGCATGGATGAGCTGGCTCCTGGGGTCTATGAGTCGCTGGTGACTGCTGCGCTTGAGGAGCGGTTGCGGAATATCGAGCCTGATCTCGTTCAGCGGGATGGGCTTGCGGCGGTAGATGCCGAGGAGATGCTCGTCCGGCATGCAGCGGCGCTTGTTAAGCGGGCCCTGAAGATTGCCGGCGGCGGCAAGGGTGGGCTGAAGGACCAGGTCAAGGTGGTCAATCAGATTGGGGAGGCCATCGCTGCTGTGGTCCCCGAGTCTGTCTTGGCTGAGGACTTGCTTACGGATGGCGTGCTGCTCGGGATTGCGGCAGGGCGGTCGCCTGATGGGGGTGTCACGTTTCCCGTGCGGCCTGACATCCCGTTGTCCTCGAGCGCGTTGCTGGTCAACGGGCGGGAGCAGCCGCAGATCGGCCGGGAGGTGGCCAAGGAACTGGCCACCGCGGATCGGGTCGACTTGCTGATTGCGTTTGTGAAGTGGCATGGGTTGCGGCTCATCGAGGATGAGTTGCAAGCCTTTGTTGAGCGTGGTGGGCGGCTTCGGGTGATCACCACTACCTATATGGGGGCGACCGAGGCTCGGGCTGTCGAACGGCTCGTGGAGCTCGGCGCGAAGGTGGCCATTTCATTTGATACGCGCCGAACGCGGTTGCATGCCAAGGCCTGGCTATTTCGACGAAAGTCGGGATTGGACACGGCGTACATCGGGTCATCCAATCTGTCACGAGCGGCGCTGCTGGATGGTGTCGAGTGGAACGTTCGGTTGGCTCAGGCAGAGCAAGGGCACCTGATCGACACGTTCGCGGCGACGTTTGAGGAGTACTGGAACGAGCCCTCGTTCGAGAAGTACGAGCCGGAACGGGATCGCGAGCGGCTGAACGCGGCGCTACGAGCGGAGAAGGGGTCTGCCGAGCTACCGCTGCAGATCGCCAACATCGATGTTCAGCCGTACCCGTACCAGCAGGAGATCCTGGAGGAGCTCGACGCCGTACGCGAAGTGCACGGGCACTATCGCAATCTTGTGGTCATGGCTACGGGCACGGGGAAGACGATCGTTGCCGCGCTCGACTATGAGCGACTGCGTCGGCTGGGCAAGGTCGACTCACTTCTATTTGTGGCGCACCGGAAGGAAATCCTTCAGCAGAGCCTGTCTACGTTCCGGACAGTGTTGAAGGACGGAGCCTTTGGCGAATTGCTCGTTGACGGCAACCGTCCGGGTGATTGGAAGCACGTCTTCGCCTCGATCCAGTCATTGCAGCGGTTGCCTGAGCTAGGCCCCGACTCGTTCAGCATGGTCATTGTGGACGAGTTCCACCACGCGGCTGCCGACAGCTATGGCGCGTTGCTCGATCGGGTCACACCGACGGTGCTACTTGGGTTGACCGCGACGCCTGAGCGGACCGACGGCGAGGACATCCTGCACTGGTTTGACGGGCGCAAGCCAGATGTCGAGCTGCGGTTGTGGGAAGCGCTCGAACGTGGGCTGCTGGTGCCGTTCCACTACTTTGGCATCCACGACGACACCGACCTGAGCCGGGTGAAGTGGCGGCGTGGGCGCGGCTACGACGTGGCAGAACTGACCGAGTTCTACACCAACGCGCGTACTCGCGTGGACATGATCGTACAGGCGCTGGTCGAGAAGCTTGGCAGCGTCACGGCGATGAAGGCCGTGGGCTTCTGCGTGAGCATTCAGCACGCGCAGTTCATGGCCGATCAGTTCGACTATCGCGGAATCCCTGCACGAGCTGTCACCTCGGCGATGTCCAGTGAGGAACGTGCTACAGCGTTGAGGGAGTTGCGCGAGGGGTCGGTCAAAGCGGTGTTCACCGTGGACTTGTTCAACGAGGGTGTGGACGTCCCCGACATCGACACGGTGCTCTTTCTACGGCCAACAGACAGCGCGACGGTCTTCCTTCAGCAGCTTGGGCGTGGACTGCGACTCACGCCGGACAAGCCAGTGCTCACCGTCCTGGACTTCGTTGGCCACCAGCACAAGGACTTCCGGTTTGACCGGCGGTTTACGGCGTTGACGGGTATCCCGCGCGGACGTCTTCCGCGTGAAGTCGAGGCTGGGTTCCCGACGCTGCCGGCCGGATGCGCGATTGACCTCGACCGTGAGGTCAGTCAGATCGTTCTGGCGAACATCAAGCATGCGCTTCAGTTCAGTGTGCGGGATGCGGCTGCTGAGCTGCGCGAGCTCGACGACCCGCCGCTCAGGGAGTTTCTCGCTGAGACGGGCCGAGAGTTGGAAGACCTCTACCGTGGCAGCCGGGGTGGATGGGCCCGATTGCGCCGCACCGCGGGTTATGACACTCGTACTGTCGTGGACGCGGAGGTTGATCTCGCGCTAGGCAAGACCATCGGGCGCATGCTGCATATGGACGATCCTGAGCGGCTGGAATTTCTGCGTGAGGCGCTTGCAGCTCCGCAGCCGCCTGCATCGGAGTCGCTCAGCCAACGGCAGCAGCGGCTGCTCGCCATGCTGCATGTGTCGCTGGATGGCAAGCGGCCGATCAGCGGGATGGCTGAAAATCTGCGGCGCCTCTGGGAGAACGAGGCACGTCGCGAGGAACTGGGTGCTGTCATCGATGTGCTCTGGGACGGCATCCATCGAGTGACGCCGGTGGTCGAGGAGATCGCTCACCTGCCGGTACGGCTGCATGCGCGCTACAGCCGGGATGAATTGCTGGCGGCGTTCGGCATGGACCGCCCTGGCTACTGGGTGTCCGGGGTCCGCTGGTTTGAGCAGGAACGCTCCGACGTCTTCATGGTCAACATCAACAAGAGCGAGAAAGACTTCTCTCCCACCACGATGTACGAGGATCGAGCGATCACCCCGACCCTGTTCCAGTGGGAGTCACAAAGCACCACGCCGGTGGCATCCGACACCGGACAGCGCTACATCCACCATGCCGAACGCGGTTCGACAGTTCATCTGTTCCTCCGAGAGACCCGAGTCGGCTCTCCTCCGTACCTCTACGCCGGGCCGATGACGTACGTGAGCCACGAGGGTGAGCGTCCCATGCGGATTTTGTGGGAGCTGACCCACCCACTGCCTGCCGATGTCTTCCACTACGCCAAGGTCAACACCGGCTGAGCACAACAGTCAACCCTGGGTCAGCACAACTCGATCGCCGGACGTTCCTGTATGGGACCATCCCTCCGCCTGCAACTCCCCCTCCAAGCAAGTATTTCGACGTGTGCTGCCACTGAACCGATCACTGTGCAAATATCCTGGTTCCTAGCGAATTGGGGGATCTGATGGTGATTCTGCTGCGGGTGGATGGCACGCCGGACGACCAAGAGCTGTACTCCCTGCATGACTGGCTTCGGGCGGAGCGCCAGTTGCGAGGTAGGACCACCGTCAACCTGCAGTCGGCTCCGCCGCGTCCCGGCGAGATGGGCGCCGGTATTGAGGCAGTCGAGGTGGCCATCACCGCCGCCGGGTCCATCGCAACGGTCGGAGAGCTGATCGCACTCAGTGTGCGGAGCTGGCGGCGTTCTCGCCCGAACGAGCCCCGCGTAACGATCGAATACCAGGGGAGGACGATCACGGGAACCCCCACGGAGATCGCCGAAACTCTCAAGGCCTTGGACGACGATCAGGCGTGAAACCACCCGTCCCGCAAAAATCCAGAGCCATCCTCATCGGCTCCGCCGATTATGCAGAGCTCGAACCGCTTCCGGGCGTGGCTCGCAACCTCATGGCCCTCCAAGAACAGTTGATGCGGTCCGAGGTGTGGGGCCTGTCGCCGCAACACTGCGTGGTGGTCGAGGATCCCGCCGACCAAGACGCGATGATCGAGCCCGTGCATGCACTGGGCGATGAAGCAACCGAAGCCCTCGTGGTCTACTACGCGGGGCACGGCTTGTTGAACGGCCGTGGAGAGCTCACTCTGGCCAGGCCAAGCACCCCACGCGACCGGGGGCGGGGCTACTTCAAAACCGTCGCGTACGACGTACTACGTCAGGCAGTTCTACACAGCCCAGCTCGGCATAAGGTCGTGATTCTCGACTGCTGTTTCAGCGGCAGCGCCGTCGACACCATGGGTTCTGGCGACGTTGCCAGCCAGACTCACATCGAAGGCACCTTTGTGCTCGCCTCCGCCCCGCCGACCCATACTGCACTAGCCCCGAGGGAGGAGGATTTTACAGCCTTTACCGGTGAACTTCTTGGAGTGATGCAGGATGGCATTCCTGATGAAGCGCGTGTACTCACTCTCGATGTCATCTTTGCTCACATAAGGCGGAACCTTATAAGCCGAGGACTCCCCGAGCCATGGGCACAGCGTCGGAATGATGGCGGGACGTTGCCGTTCATCATGAATGTGGCCGCCGTGCAAGCCAAGCCACCACCCGGATACGGCGGAGTGCCTGGCGTTGACGAAAGAGAGCCCTTCAATAGCCGCCAAGACGCAAGGGAGGCGGGTGTCCATCGTCCACTGCGAGCTGGCATTTGTGGCACGAAGGACGCCGGAGGAGCCGAGTCAATAGTCGTCTCGGGGGGATATGAAGACGATGAAGATCGCGGCAACGTCATCATTTACACCGGGCACGGCGGCCAGAAAAACGGCATCCAGATAGCCGACCAGCGCGCGACCGCAAGTGGCAACGCCGCCCTCATCGCAAGCATCACTTCTCGTTATCCGGTCCGGGTGGTGCGGGGCTCCGGCAGCAAGTCTTCGTTCGCTCCCGACTCTGGCTTCAGATACGACGGGCTCTACACGGTAGAGAACTACTGGACCAAAGTGCGGCCCGATGGCTTCCGGGTGCTCCAGTTCAGGCTTGAGAAATTGCAGGACAGTAGGCCCCCTCTTGTGCCAACTGGGACACCCACGGATCGAGCTGGAGTCGATCTCTCTCGATGGGAGCCAGTGGCCCTAGGCGTGTATCGAGACCGCCGTATAAGTGCGAAGGTGAGCAAAGCCCATAACTATGCCTGCCAGATCTGCGGCGTGGTTATCGAGAGCCCGGCGGGCTTCCAAATCACCCCGACTACACACTTGAAGCCACTCACCGTTCCACATAAAGGGCCGGACATACCGGAGAATGTATTGTGCCTATGCCCTAACCATCGGGTCGAACTCGATCTCGGAGTAATCACCATCGAGGACGATCTCCAGGTGATCAACGAGATACATGTCGTGCCAGTGGGGGTCGTCGATGTGAACTCAAAACACAAGGTAGGCCTGGAGTATATCCGTTACCATCGCGAACTGTTTCGGCGTCGCCGCGGGGCATAGCGCAGCGCCACAGCTAAAAACCGCGCTGTTGCGAGGACGTACGCTTCGGATGGCCTCCCCGCCCGCCTGAGCTTCTGAGGCGGGCGGCAATGTTACTGAGGAAGTTGCGGGTTCCTTCGGGGTGTAGGGCTAGGACGCTTAGGCTGTCAATTTCTCTTCTATAGATCACTATGTCATCCGGCCTGTCCAGAAAGACCGAGCTCGTTAGTTGCTCTATGTGAACTAGGTCGGGGAGGGACGGGTCGGCAAATCGGAGGAAGGTGAACGAGCCGACCTGTTTGGGGTGAGGGGCACTAAAGGGTACTACCTGGAGGTGGACGTTCGAGAGCTGACTCAGTTCGATCAGGTGCTCTAGCTGGGCCTGCATGGTTCTTTTGCCACCGAGCGGTCGCCGGACGACTGCCTCGTCCAGCACGAACCACAGAGTTGGGCCGCCCTTCTCTCTTAGCAACTCCTGGCGTCTCAACTTGAGGGACACCTGGCGTTCGATGTCGTTAGGTTCAGCGGCTGGATCTCTGGAAGCCTCGACCGCGCGGGCGTAGTCGGGGGTCTGAAGGAGGTCCGGGATGTGGCTTGCCTCGAACCTGCGGATGAGGGAGGCGGCCTCTTCCAGGCCGATGTAGGAAACGAGCCAGGGGGGCAGGATGTCGGTGTATTGCTGCCACCAGCCAGGTTTGTTGGATTCGCGGGCGACGGCGAGCAGAGACTCCCGTTCCGCCTGGTCGGTGACTCCATAGAGGGTGAGAAGGTCGGCCACATCGCGTTCCTTGAAGCTGAGGCGGCCTAGCTCCATGCGACTGATCTTGGACTGGCTGCTGCGGATCTCATAGCCGGCTTCCTCGGCGTTGATGCCCCGGGCCTCGCGGAGGCGGCGGAGTCGAGAACCGAGCAGGATTCGCTGCACGGTCGGCCCACCTCGGGGAGGTGACACCGCTTCCACCGGCAACTGATCCACGGACTCTCCTGTCGTCGACCCAAGTCTCTCGCAGGCGGACTCGCCCAGCTCAGCAGTCATCTTACGATCCGGAGACAGGTGTCGATGCATGTGCATTGTACCGAGCACTTGCATATGCATGACGATAAGACCATCATGGTTGGCCTGCCACATAGGGCCCATCTGATCGAAAGGCCGAGCTCATCATGAGCGAACGACGCGAGGAACCGGAGTCCGCGCCAGAGTCACGGCCGCTGCTCAGCACGCGTGCCCTGGTCATCATCATGGCCGCAGTGTTGATTGGGGGCGTGGTGGCGATCAAGCCAGGACTTGCGATTCCCCTTGGCGTCAGTGTGGCTGCGGTGACGCTGTTGGTGAAGATTGTGGGTGACTGAGCGCGGGCCGGGCCGATGGGCCCGCCAGCATTGGGGTTGTCGGCTAGGCCCTGGTGGCGAGGGTGTCCAGGTAGTGCTGGTTGTACATGATGCCCAGGACGTTGCCGAACGGGTCGATTACGGAGGCGGTGACGAAGCCCGGGCCGTGCTCGGTGATGGGCTGGTATTCGGTGGCGCCCATGGAGAGCAGTTTGGCGAGGGTGGCTTCGAGGTCGTCCACGTGCCAGTGCATGACGCTGCCACCGGGGCCCTTGGCGTCGGGCGGCCCGAAGCGGCTGTCGATCAGGCCTAGCTCGGCCTGGTAGTCGCCGATGCGGAACTCGATGTAGGCAGGCTTGCCGTCGGGGCCCGAGCGGTTGAAGTAGGGCTTGATTCCGAGAAGCTCGGCGTACCAGTCGGCCGCGGCCTCGACGTCTTCGACCCAGAAGTTGATGGTGGCGAATCCTCGCAACATTTCTTGCTCCCCTCGTTCCTGCTGGTACTCCGTACGTTACGGAGCCTTGTGGAACGTGCGATTCCTCAAGGAGAGAAGTCTTGGGTTAGCTGCGTCGGCTGGACTGCGCAGTATTAGAGGCCTTGGACGCGGGGGTGTTAGTGACCTTGAGGGGGGACGTGACCGCGGTCGTGGTCTGGCCGACTCTGATGGCTGAGGTGCTGTTGGCGCCAAGGCGGAAGGGGAAGAGCTTGAACTGGACGCCGCGGGTTGCCTGGTAAGGCTGAGCTTGGCCGCCGATGGTCGCCTTGAGGGTCGTTGGTGATGTGAGGAAGGACAGGACTTCTACGCGGTCGCGAGGGGTACTGGTGCCGGAGCGGGGGCGCCATGAATTTGGTTGGGTCGGCGGCGGTGGGCTTGGCACTTGCCAGTTGGGTGCGGTGGATCAGGTAGAGGGTTGTCCCTGGCGATAGTCGGCCACTTACCGGTCTTGAGGCGGGTCAGGTAGTAGGAGCTCAGGTCCAGGAAGACGCTGCTGTTGTGGCTGGGCGGGGCGATCTGGGTGTCTTCGGAGAAGTCGTTCCAGGTCGTGAACTGGATCCAGTTCGCATTGGCCTAGATGGCGTTCTGCCAGGTGGTGCGGAGGTTCTCGGCGTTGTTCGCCTCGTCGTAGATGCACTGGTTGGGGCGCTCGTCCTGCGGCGCTACGGGCCATCCAGATTTTGTTGAGCGTGTGGGATTTGGTGCCGTTGCCAGCGATGCCGCTCTGTTGGCTGCGGTTGCCCCAGGTCGAGAAGCCGTGGCTGATCGAGGCGTACGACTTGCAGTTGGCGCCAGGTTTAGGAAGACCGGGACCAGGGCCGTGTTGCGGCAGTTCTGGTTGAGGACGAGTACAGGAGTCGTCGCGATTTTCGACCTGAAACATGGAGACGACCAGCGGTTGCCGCTGAGCCTGTAGATGGAGGGTGAAGCGGCTAGTGCGGTGTCCACCAACCTTCACCGGGTCGTCCATCTCCGTCGACACTCCCGGAGCCGGTGAACGTATGTCACCCACTGGCGTTCCGGGGCGGATTGACGAAGATCACCGTCCTCTCGCTCGGAGGTGGCGTCACGTCCAGTCCATGGGATCTCAGCACTTCGATGATCTCGTTGAGGTGGCCAGGGCTGTGCCACCCGATCGCCAGCGGACGCAGGAGGCTGTGCCAGCGATGGGTGCGTTCCTGCCGCAAGGCCGCAGATGCGCGGGCGTGGTTGTCGCCGATCTTCTCCCACTGGTCCAACAGGGCGCGGTACTCGTCGTGCAGGTCCTCGGCGTCATAGTCACCGCGTTCCACCCCGGCGACGGTCTCCGCGTGGTGATCGGGATCGATTCCCGCGGCTGCCAGCAGTTGTGGCTTCATCGCCTCGATCTCGTCCTTGACCCAGTCGAGCATCGGCTGCTCGGCCACCCCCCACCCTTCCTCGGCGAAGAACGCATCGGCGTAAGCCTGTGCATAGCTGTAGAGGAAGCCCTTCGGACCGCGCGGCGTCTCGGCGGCGGCGTCCTGCTTGGTAAAGGCGCGCCAGGAGAGGTCGAAATCGGCTCCAAAGCCCCGTTCGCTCAGTTCGGCGAACGCAGCCCGCAACCGCTCAAGGTCTGTGTTATCTGGCATGCGCGCGAGTATCGCACCGGCCGTGCCACATGCCCGCACTTCGAGACGATCAAGCGGGTTGACCGAGCGGGGCGGATCACCGGTCGGCATCTCACCAGACCCGGTGAACATATGTGGTCACCGCACTAGTTGGGCCAGGGCAGTCGCAAGGGCGGCGGGGGTGAGGGACTTGATCTGCGTCGCCATCATGTCGGGCATCAGCGATCTTGAAGCTGGGCCGACGCGCTGGGCGGCCTCGATGAGGAGGCTGACGCGATTTCGGTGAGGGCTGGACGGAGCGAGGTTGAGGAGATCGACGGTGGAGCCGTCGAGGACTGCGGCAATGGCCGTACACGTACCTCGGTCTCCATGTCCTTAGGCTTCCAGTCGCCGTCAGAGGCGCGCAGGGGTAAGGACGGTCGCAGAGGAGACCGCCGTAGGCCTTGTGTTTGCCGGCTTCGCCGTTCGGGTTCAGGTAGTTGCGCCTGCAGTAGTCGCTGGCCGCCGACTTAATGTCGCGCGAGACCGGATACGGCTTGAGGTAGTGCGTGAAGACCGTCCGGGACGAGCTGCGCAGAGTTGCGGTCTCGGGGAGGTTGAACGGGAGTGGATTCGCGGCGGCGGCCGCGGCTGCGGGCGAGGACGTGCTGCATGTGCCCTTGGCCGATACTTCGTTCGACGGTTGTACGAGGACCGCAACGGGCCCCTGCCGCGAGTGGCAGTGTCGTTAGGAGGGCGATCGTCTTCCCAGAACATAGCCCGCACGAGCCGTTCCTGAAGTTGATCTTTGCGCGGGCCCTGACCGGTCAGGGTGGGACGTTCGGAAGCGGGTTGGTGCTCGGGGCCTACGCCCTGGAGTTAAACGGTCCTATCTGGTTGGGGCGTGGCCGCAGAATGTCTGGCAGGCGGTCCCAGAGTGGGCGCTGGGCATTGGCGCGGAGGCCTGCCGTTCGGCTCCATGGTCACGTCCTTCCCCTCCGACCACCGAGTGGGGATGTGGTTGGGGCTTGCCGATCGAGACTCTGAGCAGTTTGGCGTTCGACGTGACCGAGCGTTGGGGGCGGTCGGTAGCTTCGAGCGGCCTCGAGCGGGGCGGTGTTGGCGACAGTTGTTCGGCCGCCCGGACGAGCGGCTGCGGGCTTGGGCGCGGCCGATCCCCCGTGGTGCCGATTGCGATGAGTTTGCGAATGGCCTCGTCCGGGCGGCAAACGCGTGGACATTGCTGACGGAGGGCGTTGGCGTCTCTGCACTTGCAGGTGCCCTCGGCTGTCCCGGCCACATGGACGGTGGTGTCCGGGTCTGTCCGGGCCGGGTGGCCGGCTTTCGGGCCGGGGGCTGGGCTGGCTGCACTGGTCGCTGACGGGCCGTCGTGCTGATGCGCGACGGCGAATCCCCCGGAAGGGAGTCTCGATGAGGCCTGTAGTGAAGGCGCTGGTTCCGCTGGCGGTGGCCGGCGTCACGCTGGTGTCAGGCACGGCGGCATCTGCTTCGATCTCGGCGGCCGATGCGCGTGGATCGGCACCGGATCGGCTGGTGGAGGTCGGGCTGGTCGAGGTCGACTCGATCGAGGTGGCCGAGTCCGATGCGGTGACCCCGATGAACGTCGTCCGCGGCAACTGCGGGAAGGCGTGGCTGTGGCTCAGTGATGTGGGCCGGCGCAAGTACAAGGTCAGGACCGGCTTCGAACTGGCCGGGTCGCGCAGGGCCGTCTCGTACAGCTGGCGAGTCCAGGTCAACGGCCCCCGGCGCTGGAGCAAGCGGCACTCGTGGGACAGCGGCCTGTGGTTCCGTAAGAAGTGGGAGGGCTCGCGGGAAAGCAACGTTCCCCGCAGAGGTATCTACAGCGGCACCGTGGTGGCCGGAGCGGTCGCGCTGTCCAACGGACGCGCCTGCGCGGCGCTGCCCGCATCCGACCCGGGTCGCATCACCTAACCCGCCAACCGGGTAGACCCCCACGGCAGGCCGCGCGGCCGTATCGCTTACCGCGCGGCCTGCCGCCAGGCGCTGATCGGCTGCGGCGATTGGCCGCCGTGCGCGCGGTGCCCGACCACGGGAAACTGACGGGACGCTCAGTCCCACCACATCCACCAGGTTGGGGCGTCGATCAGGCTGGTTGCGTACTCGTCGAAGTCCTCGTATTCCTGCCTCAGGTCGCTGCAGAAGGCGTAGTGCTCCATCGCCACCTGACGGGCGTGCTCCTCCGTACGCGGGGGCCACGCGACCGTCACGACGAAGGCGGAGAAGCCCACGGCGGATACGCGGACGCCGAAGCGTTGTTGCCAGCTGCGCACCATCGCCGTCACGTCTTCGCACGGCGTCTCTGACAGCCAGCCGCATGCGCTTATCGCGTCTGCGCCATCGGCGGCAGTGACCAGCCCCAGGAAGGGGCCCCAACCTGTGCGGGCGAACAGCCTCGAGTCCTTGTTGGGGGTTGTGGCCAACGCGATGACCCGTTCGTCGGGGTCGGCGGTCGGTTCGCCTGCGGGTGCCAGTCCGGGCCAGTCCCGGTCAAACGGAGCCACGACGTCAAGTTCGAATTCCGCGATGTCTTCCTGCTCAGCCTCCCAGGCGCTGGCCAGCATCTCCTGGACGTCTATCCCGTTGGCCAGTTCGGGAGACGAAGGTGCGAACTCACCGTTCTTCCACGGGCGCAAGGAGGCGCCGTCTTCCATGCCCCCGAGCAACAACGGCCAGAGGCTGGTGCTGGGATGGCGGGCGAGCGACTCTGCCCAGCGCGCGCCCGCCTCGCCCGGGTCCAACGGCTCGTCCGAGATCCACAGGACCGGCTCGTTTCCCGACGCGGGAGTGAACAACCGCCCCGGCGGCAGCCCGTCCGGGATCTGTTCCCGGGCAATCGACATGAGGGGATCGTAGGACGTGCCGCGAAGTGAGCCGAGTAGCGGCGCGGGCGGGCCGTTCGGGGCTACTTCGCGGTGTGGGCGGACTATCGCCGGTCTCGCTTCCACAGCCAGGGCACGGGTCCGCACCTATCCGGTGCAAGGTGATCGTTTTTGCGGCGCGTTGTCGGACTGGGCTCCTAGGCTGAGGGCCCATGATCAATCGCTCCCCGCTGCTCCCCGACGAAGACACGCTGGTCATCCCGAATGGCTGGCGGCGGCGCATCCATCCGCGTCGCGGCGGTTCCCCCGGCCCGAAGATCACGCCTGATGCGGTGGCGGAGCAGACCGTCGCCGGGTTCCTCAAGTCTGCCGAGGAGAACTTCGAGCGCGTGCTCGGCGCCGCGGGCACCGCCCCGGAGCTGGCCGCCGCTGCGCGCGCCCAGCTCGCCGGTGAGCCCGATCCGCGCGGCGCCGCCGTCCTGGCGATGTTCGTGCTGGACGGGCCCAGGTACTACGCGCACCAGGACGACCTCGTGGACGCGTGGGTCTCCGCGCACGGCGTGGTGTTCGCGGCGTGCGCCCTCGCCGAGCTGTGCGGACTGCAGGAGCTGTACGAAGCGGGGCGCGGCGGGAGGCGGATCGGGAGCGTCCGTCCGGTCGAGCCGGGCGAGCGCGGCGGCCGACTGCTGCCCGACGGCGCGTTGCGCGTGCGCACGCTGCTGGCCGCCGCGGGCGACGAGGAGTACGCCGAAGCGGTCGAGCGCCTCGCCGAGCGCCGCGCGGTGTTCATGCAGCGCGTCCTGACCGCCTACCTGGTGCCGACGCGGCAGGACTGGGTGGACGAGCTCTGCGAGGACCACGACGGAATCATGCGCGGGCTGATGCTCAGCTCCCTCGGCTCGGCGCGCCAGCTCGACACGCTCGGGGCCGCGGCGCAGCTGACGGTTTCCGACTGCTATGACCCGGGGGTCCTGCGCTCGATGGCGGAGGGCGTCGGCGCGGCGGTCGCGCCGCTGATGGCCAACGCGCTGGACCGGTGGATGAAATCTGCGCCCCGCCGCAAGGGGCTGCTGGAGGTGCTGGGCGTACTGCCGTCGGACGAGGCGTTCCGGGCGCTGGTCGAGCGCCGCGCAAACAAGCACGTCAGCGTTGAGCTGACCAAGGCGATGAAGCGGTTCCCGGTCCGCGCGATGCGGGAGCTGGCCGTCGCCGGGGCGACCGATCTGCTGGAGGAACACGTCATCGGCAACCGCGAGCTGGCCGAGGCCGCACTGCCGACGCTGCCCGCTCCCGTCCGGGAAGCGGTCGAAGCCATAATCGGCGGCTCTGCGTCAATGGCGGAGGCGGCTCCCGGCGACCTTCCTGACCTTCTCGTCGAGCCGCCATGGGCCCGGCCCAAGAAGACGACCACCCAGACCGTCATCAAGGGCCTGACCGTTCCTGACAAGAGGTCCGTCCGGTGGGGCGAGGACGAGCAGCACGGATGGGCGAACGGCAGGCTGTCGTATCCGACCGCATTGATCCATGGAGGCGAGGACAACAGCGATACCTGGGGGTTCCCTCCGGTGTGTGAGAGCGGCCCGCGCTGGGAGAAGAACGTCGAGGACTTCAAGGCCGGGCGGCTGACCGGAAGGCTCGAACTCGGCGTGCTGATGCTGGGTCCGGACGAGCTGACCCGTCCCCTCCTCTCCGGCTGGACGCTGGACGACCCGTACAGGCACAGCACCAGTGACATCGACAACTGGGGCAAGCTCCTGGCGGCCCGGTACGAGCTTGACGCGCTGCCAATCTTGTTCCCCTACGCGAAGAGCGATCCGCAGGCGTGCGGGGGCCTGCTCCTTCCGTTCCTGACCGCCGAGGTGGCGGCGCTGATGGCCGACTGGCTCATACGGCTCAAGAAAGCCCGAATCCACCCGGAGGCCTGGTTCGCCCGGCACGGGAACGACGCGGTCCCGTTCCTGGTCCCGGACGCCCTCGGCAAGGCGGGGCCGAAGCGGCGCGCCGCGGAAGGCGCCCTGCGCCACCTGGCCAGGGTGAACGGCCGTTCCACCGTCGTCGAAGCGGCCCGGAGCCACGGGAACGAGGCCGCGCAAGCGATCGACACCTTGCTCGCCGCCGAGCCTGAGGACGTCCCCAAGCCTCCGCAGCTCCCGACCTGGGCTGACCCGGCGGTGCTGCCGCGACTCCTCGTGGACGGCGGGCGCAAGGCACTTCCGGTCTCGTCCGTACGGCACGTACTGGACATCCTGGCGCTGTCCACGCCCGACGAGCCGCACGCCGGTGTGGCCGTCATCAAGGAGACCTGCGACACCGCGTCGCTGGCCGCCTTCGCGTGGAACATGTTCGAGCGCTGGCGCCAGCACGGCGAACGCACCGCCGACAAGTGGGCGGTCACCGCCGTCGGGCTGCTCGGCGACGACGCAGCCGCCCGGGGCCTGACCCCGCTCGTCCACGCCTGGCCAGGCCAGAACGGTCATACGAAAGCGGTCGCGGGCGTGGACGCGCTCGCCCTCATCGGCTCCGAGACAGCGCTGATGCTGCTCGACTCCATCGCGCGGAAGGCGAAGTTCGGCGCGATCAAGGAGTACGCGCAGTGGAAGATGGAGGCGGTCGCCGACCGGCTCGGCCTCAGCGGCGAGCAGCTCGCCGACCGGCTCGTGCCCTCCTTCGGCCTCGACGCTGACGGTGGCATGACGCTCGACTACGGGCCGCGCCGGTTCCGGGTGGGCTTCGACGAGGCGCTGCGGCCGTACGTGACCGACGAGGACGGCGCGTGGCGCAAGGACCTCCCCAAGCCGGGCGTGAAGGACGACGCGGCGCTCGCCCCCGCCGCGCACCGCGCCTTCGGCGAGCTGAAAAAGAGCGTGCGCACCGTCGCGGCCGACCAGATCAAGCGCCTCGAACAGGCGATGGTCGCGGGCCGCACCTGGACGCAGGACGAGTTCGGCGAGCTGTTCGTCCGGCACCCGCTGGTCTGGCACATCGCCCGGCGGCTGGTGTGGACGTGCGGCGGCGTGCCGTTCCGCCTGGCCGAGGACCGCACGTTCGCCGACGTCGAGGATCGGACGCTCGCTGATGTCGAGGACCGGACGCTCGCCGGCGTCGAGGGCCGGACGCCTGCGCCCGCAGCCGAGGCCTTGATCGGGCTGGCGCATCCGGTCACCCTGGGTCCGGCGCTGGACGCCTGGGTGGAGATCTTCGCTGACTACGAGCTCACCCAGCCGTTCCCGCAGCTCGCCCGGCCCGTGTACGAGCTGACGGCCGAGGAGCGCAAGGCCGTGCGGCTGTCCCGCTTCGAGGGCGTGAGCGTGCCGTTCGGCAAGGTGCTCGGGCTGACCCGGCGCGGCTGGCAGCGCGGGGACGTCATCAGCGACGGCGTCGAAGAGTGGATCTCCCGTCCGCTGCCGAACGGTCGCCACCTGGTCGTCAACCTGCATCCGGGCTTCTACAAGGGCAGCATCGACTACAACCCCGAACAGCGTCTGGAGGCGGTGTGGCTGGCCGGGGCGCCCGGCAACTTCCGCGACCGCGACGCGGGCACGTTCGGCGACCTGAATCCGGTGATCGCCTCCGAGATCCTCGCCGACCTCGCCACCGTCACCGAGGACGTCTCTTAGACAGATTCCCCCGCCTGCCGGGCCCAGGCCCAGCGCAGCGAGCTCCGGGCCCGCGGGCCTGGGGCCCCGGCTCAGCGAGGCCCCAGGCCTAGCGGGGACCCCAGGCTCAGCGAGGCCCCAGGCTCAGCGGCGCCGGGCAGCTGGCTGGCGGGTTGGGCTGCGTCGGTTAGCGGTGGGTTAGGGAGCGGCGCGTAACTGGGAAGTCGAAGTAGGTGTTGGGGAAGAGTTCCGGCTTGTGCGTGAAGTGCCACCACTCTTCGGGGAGGTTGACGTAGCCCAGGCTTTCGAGGGTGTTCTTCAGGAGAAGGCGGTTGGCGCGCTGCCGGCCCTTGATTCGGGGATCCAGGGTGTGCGAGAGGGTGTCGAAGCAGTCGAAGCCGGTGCCCATGTCGGCTGAGTTGTCCGGGAAGCGTTTGTCCTTCGGGAGGTAGCACGGGACCAGGCGCTCACCCGGGCGGTACGGGCGGGTGTGGCGAGCCGGGAGCTTCACGATGGTCAGGTCGACGGTGCTGCCTCGGCTGTGGCCGGACTTCTCGGCGATGTAGCCGTCGATGAAGAGCCGCGACTTGTCGACCCGGGGGTAGAACTCCCGCTTCATGGCTTGGTCGTTCAGGTCCTTGGCCCAACGCACGAAGTGGTCCACGGCGCGCTGCGGGCGGTAGCAGTCGTACACCTTGAGCGTGTAGCCCTTGCGCAGGAGCTGGCGCTGGGCTTTGCGCAGGGCCAGGGCAGCGGGCTTGGTGAGGATGCAGATGGGCTGGCGGTAGCCGTCGATGCGCTTGCCGATGAAGTTGTGCCGGGTCGTGTAGCGCATCTCCTGGACGATCGTCGGGTCGATGTCTCGCAGGGCGACGAATTCCTTGGGCGCTTTCGGCTCGGGCTTCGCGGCGGAAGCCGAGGCGGTCGGGGCTGCGGTGCCCAGGGCTAGCACTGCCACTACGGACGCGGTGAGACCACGGAGCTTCGGCATGGCATCTGGATCTATCACGGGGTCGTGCCGGGTGACCAGGCCCATTGCGTTCTCGATCTTGAAACTTGATCATTTGTCTGGTCTGCTGGCGCCTGGGCGCGATCTTGGCTTACCTCCCGGGAGCATTGATGAGCCGACCTGTCCTCCGCCGAGTCGCCGTGTTGGTCGCGGTATTGAGCCTGACGTTGCCGATCGCGCCCGCCGTTCAGGCAGCTGATCCATCGGCCGCGCGTGGGGTTGTTGGGGCGCAGCATCCCGGTGCCACCGTGGCGCCTGATGTGAAGGAACGGCCGGTCTCTGCCGAGCGTGGGGGCGCTCATCGGCGCGCGACCAGCGGAACTCCCGCGACCAGCGGAACTAAGGCGGCTGCCGCCGATCCCACGTACGGGGACGATCAGCTGCTCACGTCACAGACCGGCTGGTGGACGCTGAACGGCGTCACGGCTGCCCAGATCCAGTCGTTCATGGACAGCAATGGCGCCCGGCCCACCGACATCGTGGCGGAGGGCGTCAACTCTGGTGGGGCGCCTACGTTCACGGTGACCATGGTCGCCAACAGCGGCGACTACAGGACGTCGAGCTGGGCCTGGTACTACGGCCTGACGATGGACGGCGTCCATCAACGTCTGCAGGAGTGGAACGCACGGCCTGTGTCGGTGCACCGCTACTGGACTACGGAGGGCTGGCGCTTCGTGGTCGCCATGGTCGACAACTCCGGTGCCCAGGCGCGGGCTTGGTGGTGGTGGGCTGGCGACGCCTCGTTCATCCAGTCGAAGGTCGCCAGTACGGGCGCACGGATCACGCGCATCCGGGGATGGCAGAGCGACACTGGGCCGCAGTACGACGTGCTGATGACGCCCGGCAACGTCGGCTGGTGGTACTGGATCGGTGGCAGTCCGGCGCAGATCAACGACCTTGCCAACAGGAACGCCGCACGGCTCATCGACGTCGATCGCAACGCGGACGGCTCGTTCAATGCCGTCATGGTCGCCGACTCTGGTGGACGTACGCCCGGATGGTGGTACGGCTTCAGCCACGCAGAGCTCACCAACAAGGCGCTCCGTACGGGCGGACGGTTGCTTGGCGCGCAGCGCTACAACGACTCTGGCACTTATCGCTTTGTGGGCGTCATCAACCGCAACGTCAACAGCGCGGACTTGCCTGGCGAGGTCGTCCGCAACACGCTCTCCCAGACGGTGACTGCCCGCGGCAATGGTGGCGTGGCGGAGTTCAGGGATTCCAGCAAGGGTACGTTCACGGCCACTGCAGGCAACTCCCCTGGCACGAACGCGCGCTTCCGTACGGCCAGCATTTCCAAGACGTTCGTCGCGACTGAGCTACTCAAGCAAGTCGCGGCTGGCAGGGTGAGCTTGGACGCGACGGTCGCGCAATACCTGCCGGGCGCGGTGAACGGCGGCGACAAGGTCACGATCCGGATGTTGCTGCACCACACCAGCGGTCTCTACAACTTCACCAGCGACCAGGGCGACTTCGCGTCGACGATGACCAAAGCCTGGACGCCGCAGGAACTGCTGGCCATCGTCAACCGGCACGATCCCGTCTTCGCGCCTGGGGCCAAGTACGGCTACTCCAACACCAACTTTCTGCTTGCCGCGATGGTGATCGAGAAGGTCACCGGGCTGTCGTACGGCGAGGCCATCCGGCGGGACATCATCGAGCCGCTGGGCCTTGGTGGCACCTCCGTACCGACCACCACGACCATGCCGGCACCGGCACTGCGCGGGTTCTGGACCAATCCTTCCGGCGGCTCGCTGATCGAGACCACCGGCCAGAACCCGACCAGGTGGTTCGGCGCGGGCCAGCTCGTGTCGACGGCAGCGGACGAGAACACCTTCTTCCGCTCGCTGCTGCAGGGCAAGGTGCTGCCGGCAGCTCAGTTGAACGAGCTCAAGGGCGGCCTCGTTCACACGGGCAACGGCACGTTGTACGCGGGCAAGGGCATCTTCCGGACGACGCTGTCGTGCGGGGTCAATGTGTGGTGGCATGACGGCCGCATCCCCGGCTACCGGAGCTTCTCCGCCCACACCGAGAACGGCAGCCGCAGCATGACCTGGGCCTACTCCGAACGGGACTACAACTACAACCCTCTGGACAACGAGCTGTTCAACACCGCGTTCTGCTACATCTAACGCCCCACGAGAGACGATGCAGTGGAACGCCTGGGCCTTCCCAGCGGCGGAAGGCCCAGGCGTTCGCACGCGGCGGAGGGCGCGGGCGTTCGCACGCGGCGGAGGGCGCGGGCGTTCCCGATGCCGGACATCCTCGCGGCCGCGGCCGGGTCGGAACAGATGCCGGAGGTCTGATGCCCGAGCACTACTCGCCGGTGGCGATGACGTGATCATCGCGTCGTCTGCGTGGCTTTGGGCTGGTCGATGACCGAAAAATGACGTGCGCGAACTGCAACAACAGCTCGATACTCGTGGCCGAGTACGGCCGGTCGTCGCAAACCCCATCGAGCAGAGAAAGGACCGAGCCTTATGGCCACCACGATTCGTCTGGATCTGGCCAAGGTCCGCAACATCGGGATCATGGCCCACATCGACGCGGGCAAGACGACGACCACCGAGCGGATCCTGTACTACACCGGTGTCTCGTACAAGATCGGCGAAGTCCACGACGGCACGACGACGATGGACTACACCGATCAGGAGCGAGAACGCGGCATCACGATCACGTCCGCCGCGACCACCTGTCACTGGACGCTCGGCGGCGCCGAGCACACCGTCAACATCATCGACACCCCGGGACACGTGGACTTCACCGTCGAGGTGGAGCGCTGCCTGCGGGTGCTCGACGGAGCCGTGACGGTGTTCGACGGTGTCGCGGGTGTCGAGCCGCAGTCCGAGACGGTCTGGCGGCAGGCCGACAGATACGGCGTGCCGCGGATCTGCTTCGTCAACAAGCTCGACCGGACGGGCGCCGACTTCGAGCGCTGCGTCGACATGATCGTCGAACGGCTCGGTGCGGTACCGCTCGTCGTGCAGTTGCCGATCGGGTCCGAGTCCGGCTTCACCGGCGTCGTCGACCTGGTCGGCATGCGGGCGTACGTGTGGTCTGCCGAGGCGGCGCTCGGCGAGGCCTACGACGTCGTGGCCATTCCGGATACGCACGTCGCCGCCGCCGACAAGTGGCGCGGCAGGCTACTGGAAGCGGTCGCGGAGCATGACGAGGAGATCATGCGACTGTACGCGGACGGCGTGGACCCGTCCGAGGAGCAGCTGCATGCGGCGATCCGCCGGCTCACGATCGTGTCCGGCAGAACGTCGCGCGGCACCACGATCACGCCGGTGCTCTGCGGCACCGCGTTCAAGAACAAAGGTGTCCAGCCGCTCCTCGATGCGGTCGTGCGCTACCTGCCGTCGCCACTTGACATCGACGCCATCGAAGGGCAATCACCCGTCGGCGCGGCGGCTGGCGGTTCGGCCGCTACCGGCGGGTCAGCGACCGGCGGTGCGGCGACTGCCAGCGCAGCGCTCGACGGTGCAGCGCTCGACGGTGCAGCGCTCGACGGTGCAGCGCTCGACGGTGCAGCGCTCGACGGTGCAGCGGCTGGCGGTGCGGTGCTCGACGGGGCGGCGGGGATTGTCCGGCGGAGGCCGTCGGACGACGAGCCGCTGGCCGCGCTGGCGTTCAAGATCGTGACCGATCCGCACCTGGGCAAGCTCACGTTCGTCCGGATCTACTCCGGGCGGCTGGAGTCGGGCGCCACGGTGCTCAACTCCATCAAGGGCAGGAAGGAACGCATCGGCAAGATCTACCGGATGCATGCGAGCAAGCGGCAGGAGCTGGAGTCGGCGGGCGCCGGTGACATCGTCGTCGTCATGGGGCTGAAACAGACCACGACCGGCGAGACGCTGTGCGACGGCCGCGAGCCGGTGATCCTGGAGTCCATGGACTTCCCGGCACCGGTTATCGAGGTCGCCATCGAGGCCAGGTCGCAGTCGGACGAGGAACGGCTGCGTCTGGCGATCCAGCGGGTCGCCGACGAGGATCCCTCGTTCCAGGTGCACACCGACAAGGAGTCCGGCCAGACCGTCATCGGCGGGATGGGCGAACTCCACCTGTCGATCCTTGTCGACCGGATGAAACGCGACTTCGGTGTTGCGGCCAACGTCGGCCGTCCTCGGGTCTCGTACCGGGAGACCATCCGCCGGCCGGTCGAGAAGGTCGGCTACACGCACAAGAAGCAGACGGGAGGAAAAGGGCAGTTCGCCAAGGTGCAGATCTCGGTCGAACCGATCTCGGAAGGCTACGAGTTCGTGAACAAGGTCACCGGCGGCCGCGTGCCGAAGGAGTTCATCCCTTCGGTGGACGCCGGCTGCCAGGACGCAATGCAGGTCGGCATCCTCGCGGGCCACGAGATGACGGGCGTACGCGTCACGCTTCTCGATGGCGGCTTCCACGAGGAGGACTCGTCCGAGCTCGCGTTCCGGCTGGCAGGTTTCCACGCGTTCAAGGAAGCCGCTCGCCAGGCCGCGCCGGTCCTCCTGGAACCGGTGATGGCGGTCGAGGTCACTACACCCGACGACTACCTGGGTGAGGTCATCGGAGACCTCAACGCGCGCCGTGGCCACGTTCACGCCATGGACGAACGGTCCGGCGCACGCGTCGTCAAGGGGCTGGTGCCGCTGTCGGAGATGTTCGGCTATGTCGGCGATCTTCGCAGCCAGACCTCGGGTCGAGGCAGCTACTCGATGCAGTTCGACTCGTACGCCGAGGTCCCACGCATCCTGGCCGAGGCGATCATCGCCGCCGCCTGATCGCGCGGGCTCGGCACTGGGAGAGCGCTCGTGTGATCGCGCACGGCTCGTTGGGTGATCACGGACAGCGTGCCGCCTGATCTCGAACGGCTCGCTGCCTGATCACGGAGGGCTCGGTGCGTGATCGCGGACGGCTCGTTGGCTGACCTCGGACGGCGCGCCGCCTGATGGCGGCAGATGTTCCGCTGCCTCAGCTGGCACCGGCCGTCGTTTCCGCCGGTCCGTCGCTCGCCGCTGGTTCCATTACGGCGGCGAGCGGCGGGCTGCCCGGCGGGCTTAATGCTCGCTGGAGGCGGCCCAGATGTTGATGCCTGAGTCGACTGCGTCCTTGTCGATGGCTTGGAGTTCCTCGTCGCTGAAGGCGAGGTTGTCGACGCTGGCCAGGCTGTCTTCGAGCTGAGCAACGCTGCTGGCACCGATGAGGACCGATGTGACCCGCTGGTCGCGGAGGGCCCAGGCCAAGGCCATCTGCGCCAACGACTGCCCGCGCGAGGCGGCCAGGCCGTTCAGCCTGCGGATGTGCCCGAGCACCTCGTCGCTGAGCATGTCGCCGCTCAGCGACCTGTCGAGGCTGGCCCGTGATCCGGCGGGGATGCCGTTCAGATACTTGTCGGTGAGCATGCCCTGGGCCAGCGGCGAGAACGCGATGCAGCCGACGCCCTCGTCCTCCAGCGTGTCCAGGAGATCGTCCTCTATCCAGCGGTTGAGCATGGAGTACGACGGCTGGTGGATGAGCAGTGGCGTGCCCATGTCGCGCAGGATGCCCGCCGCCTCGGCCGTGCGTTCTGGCGAGTACGAGGAGATGCCCGCGTACAGCGCCTTGCCCGAACGGACGGCCTGGTCCAGCGCGCCCATCGTCTCTTCGAGCGGCGTCTCGGGGTCGAAACGATGGCTGTAGAAGATGTCGACGTAATCCAGGCCCATCCGCTTGAGCGACTGGTCAAGGCTGCTCAGCATGTACTTGCGCGAGCCCCATTCGCCGTACGGGCCAGGCCACATGTCGTAGCCCGCCTTTGTGGAGATCACGAGCTCGTCGCGGTACGAGGCGAAGTCCTCGCGGAAGATGTGGCCGAAGTTGAGCTCGGCGGAGCCGTACGGCGGACCGTAGTTGTTGGCCAGGTCGAAGTGCGTGACGCCCAGGTCGAACGCCCGGCGCAGGATGGCCCGTTGGGTGTCGAGCGGCCGGTCGTCGCCGAAGTTATGCCACAGCCCTAGCGACACAGCCGGGAGTTTGAGCCCGCTGCGTCCGGTGCGGCGGTACGGGATCCGGTCGTAACGGTCCTCTGCGGCGGCGTAAGTCATGGTCACGAGTCTGCCACGCGCCCTGCAGGCTGGTTAGACGACGGCGTGCAGGTAGCTGGCCATGTGCTCGCACTGAGCTAGCACTCGTTCGGCTGGGTAGGTGTCGGGGTCGCGGAGGTGCAGGCGGAGCAGCTCGTCACCGACCATGTGCAGCAGATGGATGGTCAGCTCGGGGTCGGGCCCGGTGGGTACGGCGTTCCCGTCGTCCGCGCCCTTGACGAGCTCGATGATCCGGGCACGGCCGACCGCGCGGCCTTGCTCGATGCGTTCGTACAGCTCGGGCGGGCCGCCTTCGGAGGGCATGAGGAACATCCGCCAGGTCGCCGGGTCGGCCGAGGCGGCTTCGATGAGCCCGGCGAGCGCGGCGGTGAACGGGTCGCGGTCGCCGGACGGGCGTTGCGTGATCACCTTGATCAGTCCCGCCATGGCGCGTTCGGCCTCGCGGTCGACCAGTGCGGTGAGCAGGCCGGACAGTCCCTGGAACTGGTGGTAGACCAGGGTGCGGGTGATCCCGGCGGCCTCGGCCACGCGACCGATGGTGACCGCGGCGAACCCCTCCGCGTCCACGATCGCCCTGGTGGCGTCCAGGATCTGGTCCCGCCGCCGTTCGGCGCTCATCCTTGCCATGAGGTCAGTGCACCACAGGCTCAGCCGCCCGACGACCTGGGGCGTACGTCGCGCAGCACCTCGACGGCGCGGGCCGCACTTTGCGCCGCGCCCTCCATCGTGGTCGGCCAGTCGTTGCGGGTCCAGTCGCCAGCGAGCGCCAGCCCCTCGACCTCGGTGCGCTGGCCCGGCCGGATCGTGCCGGTGCCGGGACGGGAGGAGAAGGTGGCGCGTCGCCAGGGCACCACGTGCGCGTGGACGACGTTCGCCTCCCGCGCCTCCGGATAGACCGAACGGAGCGAGGCCATGCAGCGTTCGACCACCTCGGGACTGCGGAGTTCGATCAGGTCGTACGAGGCGCACGTGGTCAGCGCGTAGAGCCAGCCCGCCTCGCTGCGCCGACCGTGCATGAGCGTCCGGTCGAAGACCCAGTGCACGTCGGTGTCGAGCAGGGTCTCCCAGGGATGCTCGGTGCCGATCGGACGGTCGAGATAGAGGTTGACCGACATGATCGGGATCGGTACCAGCTCGCGGGTGGCGGCGACGATCGGCTCCGCGCCCGGCACGTCGTCGAGCAGCCCGCCGACATCCCAGGCCGGGACCGCCATCACGACGGCGTCCGCTTCGATCAGCTCCCCGTCGGCCATCCGCACTCCGTGCACGCGCTGGCCTGTCACTTCGCGGAGGTGCTGGCCGGTCACCTCGCGGACGTGCCCGCCCGTCACCTCGCGGACGTGCTGGCCGGTCACCTCGATGCGGGTGGCCTTCGCGCGGAGCCGCACGTCCACGCCGTGCTTGGCGAACACTTTCTCCGCACCCGCGAGATACAGGGTGTGGAGATCGACCGTAGGCCAACCGATGCTCATGGCACGCCGCCGATACTTCCGGGCGTTACGCGATCCCGTCTGGATGGCAGAGGCGAGCGCGTGGGCTGAGGCGAGGTGTGGGAGTTCGTTGAGGACGCCGATGGTGACCGGGTGCCAGAGGATCCGGCGCACGGAGGGCGGCATGCCGACACGGTCGAGCCATTCGTCGACGGTGATCTGGTCGAGTTCGTCGTCCGGGCGGCGGGACGCGGCGAACAGCTTCGCCTGCGCGGGGATGCTCTTGAACGCGTCGCGGACGCTGATCCCGGGAGCCTTGCCCGCGAGGACCTTCAGCTGGTCGCGGGCACGGATGCCGAGGCTGCCCGCCGTGCCGTCCGGCGCTCGCACACCCCACTGATCGGGGAACCGGACGAACTCCCGGGTGCCCACCGAGTCGAGGTACCGGAAGATGTACGTGTACGAACCCGCGATCACGTGCTGCCCGTTGTCGACCATCTCGCCGCCGACCGCGTCGAGCGGGAAGCCGAGCGTCCGGCCGCCGAGGCGCCCGCGCCGTTCCAGCAGCGTCACCTGGTCGCCCGCCTCGGCCAGCCAGACCGCCGAGGCCAGCCCTGCCAGGCCACCGCCGATCACGACCACCTTGCGTCCGCTGCGCTCGGCCATGTCGCTGCTCCCTGGGCGCTCGAAGTTACACCTTGTAAGTTTCATACTGTAACTTCGACGGCGAACTGGGCAAGAGGGTCAGGCAGACTTCTCCTGGCCACCCTGGCCACCCTGGCCACCCTGGCTGCCCCGGCCACCCCGGCCGCCCTGGCCGTCGCGATCGGTGGGGCGTCCGCGGGGCACGAGGGTGGGATTGACGTTGTCGAGGACGGTCTCCCGGGTGATCACTACGCGGGCGACGTCGTTCCGGCTCGGTACCTCGTACATCATCTGGAGCAGGACCTCTTCGAGGATCGCGCGGGTGGCGCGGGCTCCGGTCAGTCGCAGCAGTGCCTGGTCGGCGATCGCCTCGATCGCGGCGGCCGTGAACTCCAGCTCGACGCCGTCCAGCGCGAAGAGCCTCTGGTATTGCTTGATCAGCGCGTTCCGGGGTTCGGTGAGGATCCGCGCCAGCGCCGTCCGGTCCAGTTGCCGGAAGGTCGTCACCACCGGGAGCCGGCCGATCAGCTCGGGGATCAGCCCGAACGTCCGCAGGTCCGCGGGCATGACCGCGGCGAGCACGTCCGCGTCCTTGGTGGTCGGGAAGGTGGCACCGAAACCGGCGCCAAAGTCAGCGCCGAGGCTTGCGCCAAAGCCGACGCCGCGCCGGTCGGTCCGTTCCTCGATGATCCGCTCCAGGCCACTGAACGCGCCGCCGACGATGAAGAGCACGTTGGTGGTGTCGAGCTGGATGAACTCCTGGCCGGGATGCTTGCGCCCGCCCTGCGGCGGCACGTTGGCGACGGTGCCTTCAAGGATCTTCAGCAGCGCCTGCTGGACGCCCTCGCCGGAGACATCGCGGGTGATCGACGTGTTCTCGCCCTTGCGGCCGACCTTGTCGATCTCGTCGATGTAGACGATGCCGGTCTCGGCTCTCGCCACGTCGTACTCGGCGACTTGGAGCAGTTTGAGCAGAACGTTCTCCACGTCCTCCCCGACGTAACCGGCCTCGGTAAGGGCGGTCGCGTCGGCGATGGCGAACGGGACGTCCAGCATCCGGGCGAGTGTCTGGACGAGGTAGGTCTTGCCGGAGCCGGTCGGGCCGATGAGCAGGATGTTGGACTTGCCCAGCTCGACTTCTCCCCCAGTCCCTTTCAAACTTGCGGCGGCACGGAGGCGTTTGTAGTGGTTGTAGACGGCGACCGAAAGCGTCCGCTTGGCGTGCTCCTGGCCCACGACGTACTGATCGAGATAGCTGCGGATCTCTCTCGGCTTGGGGAGATCGTGCGGGGTGGCGCCGGACGTGTGGTCGCTCAGCTCTTCCTCAAGGAGCTCCTTGCAGAGCCCCACGCACTCGTCACAGATGAAGAGCTGGTCGGGGCCTGCGATGAGACGCCTTACCTGTTCCTGGCTCTTGCCGCAGAACGTGCACCTCAACAGACCGCTCCCGCCGGCATTCGTACGCGCCACTCCGAAGCCACTCCTTTATGAAACGTGGTCAGAACGACACGGGGAGCGCGGTCACGCGCCAGGTGCCCGGATCGAGGGCACGCAGCTCTACCGGATCGGTGCCGGAGGCGAGCGCGAGATCGGGGAAGCGTCGCAGGAGTGAGCCGAGGGCCACCTGCGTTTGCACGCGTCCGATGGACGCGCCGAGACAGAAGTGCGGGCCGTGCGCGAAGCCCAAGTGCGCCGGTGTCCCCTGAGGCCGCGTGATGTCCAGACGTTCCGGATCGGTGAAGACGCGGGGATCCCGATTGGCGGCGGCCACCGAGACGGTCACCGCGTCGCCCTTGCGTACCGGCACGCCGGAGATCTCGGTGTCCTCGTTCGCGTACCGAGGGACGGTCAGGAGCGTCGAGCCGCACCAGCGCGTCAGTTCTTCGACGGCGAGTGGCATGAGGCTCTCGGAGTCCGCCCGCAACGCGGCGAGCTGCTCGGGATGGGCGAGCAAAGCCGTCATGGCGTTGGCGATGAGGTTGATAGGTGTCTGGCCTGCCATCACGAGATGCCAGATCAGCGTGACGAGCTCGGTGTCGGTGAGCCGGTCGCCGTCTTCGACCTGGGTGTTGATGAGGTCGGAGACCAGGTCGTCGGCGGGCTCGTCGCGGCGCCGCGCGATGGCGGCTTTGGCGCCTTCCATGATCCCGGGGATGGCCCTGGCGAAGTCCTCCCCGGCTGCCGCGGCGACGGTCGCCCCGTACGCCCGCCACATCAGCCGATCGGATTCGGGGATGCCGACCAGGTCGCAGATCACGTCCATCGGCAATGGGCGGGCGAAGTGCGGCAGGAGGTCGAGGACGCCGTCCTGGGCATGCTCCATCGCCTCGTCGAGGAGCCTCTCGACGATCACCTCGATCCGCGGCCGGAACGCGGCGGCACGGCGCGGGCTGAAGGCCGGTGAGACGAGTTTGCGCAGCCGGGCATGCTCGTGCCCGTTCATCTCGGACATCGTGCGCATGTAGGGCACGCAGTCGTCGGGCACGTCGGGGCGCATGAAGCTGGCCTCGTTGATTTCGAACCGCGGGTCGCTCAGCATCTCCCGCGCCTGCTCGTACCGCGTCACCACCCACCACGGCCCCTGCCCCGGCACCTGGAGGCGCGCGAGTGGCGAGCGTTCCCGGGCACGTCCGTACGCGGCGAACGGATCGCGGATCACCTCGACGTCGGTGAGGTCGATCTCGGGAATCTCAGGAAGCTCGGAAACGTCCGTGCCGGTCATATGCCCTCCTCGCAGATTCGGATGATGACACCATATGATCTCGTCATCTGGATGGCGACGTTATCTTGGATCGCACAGTGCGGCAAACAAGTGCGGCAAACGGTCCGGCAACCAGCGGCAATCTGAGCGGGGGATGATGGGACGGCTGACGCGGGCGGAGACGCAGGAGCGCAACCGCGCCAAGGTGCTGGAGGCCGCCCGCGAGGAGTTCGCCGAACGGGGATTCCGCGACGCCAAGATCGACAGCATCGCCGATCGTGCGGGACTGACCCGGGGCGCCGTGTACTCCAACTTCCCGGGCAAGCGGGCCCTCTACTTCGCCGTGCTCGCCGACCTCGCCCACCAGGTCCAGCCACCGCTCTCCACCCCGGCAGCCCGGGACACCCTGGAGGCCCCGCCGAAAGCCCCGGCGGCCCCGAATGGCCCGGCCACCCCGGCGGCTCCGGGCCCGGATCGCACGGCACGCGAGGCGTTGGGGGCCTTCGCTCGCGCCTGGGTCGCCCGTCTGCCGCTCACCACGGACGATCCGCACGGGAACGCCCGGCTCGGCAAGGACCTCATGCCGGAGATCGCCGCCGAAGAACGCCTGCAGTTGCCGTTCGCACAGTTCATGAGGCTGAACGCGATCCTGCTCGGGCTCTCCTTGGAGGCACTCGCTCGCACCGACCAGCGCATGGTCAAGGTCGCCGAGACCGTCCTGACGACCCTGCACGGGGTGAGCCAGATGGTCGCCACCGCACCCGGTTTCGTCGAGCCGTTCGACGCGATCAGCGTGTGCGAGCAGCTGGCGGACCTTGAGCTGAGCGGCGGATGGCCGCCTCCGCACATGCCCTGGATCGCTCCGGCACGCCCCGTGGACGAGCCACTGCCATGGGCCCCCCAGCCCGCCACGACCGCAGTGGACGCCGTCCGGGCTGAGCCTGCGCGGCTTGCCGGTGACGGTGTGGTGGCGGTTCTTGGGCTTCACCGTCTGGAGGCGATCGAGGAGGCGGTACGCGCCGTACCGCCCGGCGGGGAAGTCACGGCCGTCCTGGTGACAAGCGATCCCGACGAGCTTGGACCACTCGCCCGACTGGCCATTGCCGACCTCCGCAGCTGCCTGTGGCAGGCGTTCCCGCCCTCAGCCTGGCCTCGGCTCCAGATCGTGCACGACCCGTCCGGGTCCTTGGCTGCCGCTGCCGGGGTGGCCGCCGTCAGCGACGCGACCGAGGTCGCCGTGCGCGTCGAATCGGGCCGGATCATCGCCCGGGCGGACGGCCGGGGCGCCTGCCATGCCGCCGCTTCGTTCGTTCAAGAAAATCGCAGGTCACCCCGCCTTTCGACGCCTCCGCCACGGCGGTGACAATGGACCATGGCCCCGTGGGTGCTCCACGTCGACCTCGACCAGTTCGTCGCCGCGGTCGAGATCCTGCGGCGCCCGGAGCTGCGCGGCCTGCCCGTCGTGGTGGGCGGTGACGGTGATCCGACCGCGCGGCGGGCGGTGGTCAGCACGGCGTCGTACGAGGCGCGCGCGTACGGCGTCCATTCCGGCCTGCCACTCCGGATGGCCGCCAGGCGATGCCCCGAAGCGGTGTTTCTGCCTGTCGACGCCCCCGCGTATGAGGCCGCTTCGGCACAGGTGATGGACGCCCTCCGGACGTTCGACGCGGTGGTCGAGGTCTGGGGCTGGGACGAGGCGTTCCTCGCCGCCGAGACCGACGACCCGGAGGCCATGGCCCGCGAGATCCAGCGCCGCGTACGCGATGCCACCGATCTTGAATGCACGGTCGGCATCGGCCAGAACAAGCTGCAAGCCAAAATCGCCGTCGGCTACGGCAAGCCCGCGGGCGTCTTCCGGCTGACCGGCGAGACGTGGTTCGAGCTGCTCGGGGACCGGCCCGTGGACGCTCTCTGGGGCATCGGCGGCAAGACCGCCAAGCGGCTCGCCGAACTGGGCATCACCACCGTCCGGGAACTCGCCGGCACCGACCCCCAAGTGCTCGCCGCCGCGTTCGGCCCTACCAACGGACCTCGGCTCGTCCAGGTCGGCCAGGGCCGCGACGACTCCGCCGTAGTCGGCGAACCTTACGTTCCGCGCTCCCGGGGTCGCGAAACGACGTTCCAGAACGATCTGGACGACTGGGCAGACGTGCGGCGTGAGGTGGCCAGGCTGGCGCGTGAACTGGCCACCGAAGTCGCAGCCGAGCAACGCGTCACTCAGCGGGTCGCCGTCAAGGTGCGCTTCGTCCCGTTCAACACCTACACCCGGCAGTACAAGCTGAAGGCGCCCACCACCGACCCGGCCGAGATCGAACGCGCCGCCCTGGCCGCCCTCGACCGCTTCACCGAGCCTCGAGCGGTGCGCCTTCTCGGCGTTCGGACCGAGTTCGTACGCGATCCGGAACCGAAACCGAAACCGAAATCGGAACCGAAACCGAAACCGAACCCGGAACCGGCACCGAAACCGGAGCAACCGTGACTCCACGACGGATCAGATAGGCGCGCCAGACCATGTAGACGAGGAAGGCCAGCCCCGCCACCAGATAACAGTTGGCGACCAGCGTCATCAGCCCATGGAAGCCGTACTCCCGCGGGCCGCCATCGTGCGGCGTCCACCAGAACGGCGCCAGCACAAAGATGATGTAGGCGGCACCGGCGGCGCCCTGGACGGCATCACCGACCGCGAACACGAGGTCCTCACCCTGGTCGGACGCGGCCTGGCCAACGCCGAGATCGCCGCCGAATTCTCCATCAGCATGGCCACCGTCAAGGCCCATGTGGCCCGGCTCTTCACCAAGCTGGACGCCCGCGACCGCGTCCACCTGGTCATCATCGCCTACGAATCTGGCTTGGTCTCCCCACCTCGCCCTTGACGTACAAGATCAGGCAGGCACACTGATTCAGTGGTCAAGACGCTGCACCCCACGACCTACAACGAGGTCTATTACGTCGGGCACTTCTTCCGGCAGGGCATCGCCGTGATCATGGACCTGACCGCGATGACCGACGCCGACGCCCAGCCTCTCGTCGACTTCGCCGCCGGCCTGATCATCGGCCGAGGCGGCGCGATGGAACGTGTAACCCCGAAAGTCTTCCTCCTGACCCCCGTCCGCTCCTCACCTCTGACTCCGCCCACCACTGACTCTGATTGACGGCCCACCACTGACTCTGATTGACGGGCGACTCTGATTGACGGGCGCTGGCGGACGGCACGCTCAGGAGGGATGAGGCTCGCCGCCGCCTTTGGCGGCCCACCACTCCGACGCCCGTGCGTCTGACCAGGTGAGGACGTCGCGGGCCGCTTCGGTGATGCCTTGGGCCGTCATGTCCAGGGCGCGTTCGTCGCAGCGGCGGGCAAGGAGGCGGAGGACGACTTGGGACTCGATGGACGGCCACGGTGAGCGTAGGAGCCAGATGCGCCCTGGGGGCGGGGCGGGCAGACCGCACTCGGCTGCGAGCCCGGCGGTAAAGGCGCCCACGTCCTGGTGGGTTTTGTCGTCCCAAGGCTCCAGCCATGATTGCTCGCCGCAGTACGCCCGGCTGAACTTCGGCAGGCGGTCAGCGACCCAGCAGCGGTGAGAGACGGGCCATACGGCTGGGAGGCAGCAGTACAACGGCGCGTCGTCCAGCGGCTGCCACTCCTCGCCTGCCAGTGCCTGCACTTCCGGGAGCTCCTCGGGCTTGGCGAAAGGCCAGCGCTCACCTGGCTCAATGAACCGTTTGCCATTCAGGGCGGCCAGCTCGGCAAGGCGCGGCGGCAGCGGCTCGACGGCTTCACCGTCGTTCGCTGCTGGTGTCGCCACGCCCCAGGGATCGTTCATAGCTGACACCCTTCCATCCTCTCCGGCCCATCCTCTCCGGCCTCCGCTGCCCGCCGGTTCCTCGGAATTGGGGGTTTTGGTCAGGCCTTTCGTCCGCGACAGGGCTGGTCTAGCCTGTCCACCAGGCCAAACGGGAGGATTGTGGATGAACAAGAGCGAACTGATCGAGGCAGTGGCGGCCCGCGCCGGTAGCGACCCCGCCGCCGCCCGCCGTCATGTGGACGCGATCTTCGAGACCATCATGGAGAACGTGGCGGCCGGCGAACGGGTGCTGGTCACGGGATTCGGCACGTTCGACAGCCTTGACCGGCCCGCACGCCAGGCGCGCAATCCCCGTACAGGCCTGCCGGTCGAGGTGGCGGCCGCGCAGGTGCCGCGGTTCCGCATCGGGCAGACGTTCAAGAACCGAGTCGCCAACGGCTCCGTGGCCGAGGCCGAGGCCGAAGAGGTCGCCGAAGCCGCCGAGGCCGAGGTGGTCGCCGAGCCCAAGAGCTCCAAGCCGAAGAAGAACAAGACTGAGAAGGCGAAGGAGAAGGAGAAGGCGAAGAAGGTTAAGGACTCCGACAGCAAGAAGGCTTCCGCTAAGAAGGACGCGGACGCCAAGGCGGACGTCAAGGCGGACGTCAAGGCGGGCACTAAGGCTGACGCCAAGGCGGACGCCAAGAAGGCTTCCGCTAAGAAGTCGAAGAAGGCCAAGAAGGCATAGGTCCGCAGGTGGAACGCCCGGGGACGAGTGCGGTCGCACTCGCCCGCCGAGCGCGGCCAGGTCCTCAGAGTTCGTTCAGGTCTACGGCGGTCGCGATGGCCTTGGCTCCGGCGTCGTTCGGGTGGATGTGGTCGCCCGAGTCGTAGGCGGGACGCAGGGCGTCGGGGTCATCCGGGTTCGAGAGTGCCTATCCGGTCCATCTCTCCGCGGCGGCGGCTGATTCCGCCGGGAGAGCGAACGTCGCGAACAAGATTGTCGCAGCGACCGAAGTTGCCAGAGCCTTCATGGTGGCCTCCCATGCTCAGCCCGCTTCGGTCTCCGCGGGCTTCCCTACCGCTGTTGCGGTTCATGGGGTCAGACCGGGCACGGCGAAAAAGGCCATCGACCGGCGGCCGGACGCGAGCGGCGGATGCCGGATGCCAGCGGCCGGATGTCGGATGCCAGCTGTCGGATGCCAGCTGTCGGATGCCAGCTGTCGGATGCCAGCTGTCGGATGCCAGCTGTCGGATGTCGGATGCCGACGGCCGGATGCCGGATCTCACAGGTGATTCGTTGACGATCAAGGATTGACCTTTCGGCGCCCACGATTCACGCTGGGCTCAGCCGACCGGTTGGCTTTCCTGTTCCTCTCGTTCCCCTCATCTCCCCTCAATCACCCTCCGCATCACAGGAGACCGGATGCTGCCGCGGCGTACCGCCCGCGCGCTGGCCGCCGTGTTGACCATCGGAGTGCTCGTCGGCGTGCCCTTGCACGCTGACGCGTCCCGAGCGGTCGGTACGGCTGTGCGCACGGCGCAGGGCAAGACGATTCCCGCTCCCAAGGACTACTTCGGCTTCGCGATGGGCACGACCGGCAGGCTCGCCGGATTCAACAAGATCAAGCAGTACTTCCGGCTGATCGGTGAACGGTCAGACCGGGTCGACTACCAGATCGCCGACCGGACCACCCTGGGCAACGAATATCCGGTGATGTTCGTCAGCTCTCCCAAGAACCTCCGGAACCTCGGCCAGATCGTGCGCGACAACCAGCGACTGGCCGAGCCGCGCGGGATCTCCGAGCAGGAGGCACGCAGGCTGGCGCACCGGAGCAAGCCGATCTACCTGATCGAGGGCACGCTGCACTCGACCGAGGTCGGCAACACGCAGGCGCTCGTCGACATCGTGCACCGGTTCGCGACGGAAGACTCCGACTACACCGACGCCGTGCTCGACAACGCCGTGCTGATGGTGATCCCGTCGGCGAATCCGGACGGCCAGCACCTGGTGGTCGACCACTTCGACAAGACGGCAGGCACCGCGTACAACCGCGTCTATCCGGACCTCTACCACCGGTACGCCGGGCACGACAACAACCGCGACTGGTTCATGTTCACGCAGCGGGAGACGCGGACGCGCGTCAGGCTGGAGCAGACATACCGGCCGGTCGTCGGGCACTACATGCACCAGGCCGGAACGGGCGGACCGCGATTGTGGGCCCCTCCGTACGACGAGCCGCTGGGTCACGGGGTCGACCCGATCACGCTGCAGTCGGCGACGCTTCAGGGAGGGCATGCCGTCCGTGCGCTGACGGCCGAGGGCAAGAAGGGCGTCGGGACGGACGACGCGTACGGGATCTTCTGGAACGCCGACGTCATGGGCTTCTCGACGTTCCTCGGCACGTCGTTGTTCCTGACGGAGATCGCCTCCGCGAAGGACCTCGCGTACCCGTTCACCAGCCCGGACGGCAAGCCGCTCGGCCCGCAGAACATGACGGTGCGCATGATGCAGCCGTACGACCAGTCGACGTGGACGCTCGAGCAGATCGTGGCGTACGCGAAGACCGCCGCGTACGCGGGCATCGAGAACGTGGCGAAGAACGGCGAGTCGTGGCTGTTCAACAACCTGTACCAGGTCGCGCGCAATGGCGTGGCGCTGCCGGACGTGGTGCCGGGCACTCCGTACGCGTACGTCGTGCCGGCGGGTCAGCGTGACCCCTTCGCGGTGCTGGAGATGATGCGGCTGTTCGAGTTCGGGCGGGTCGAGATCGAGCAGGCGGCGGCGCCGTTCACGGCGGGCGGCAAGAGCTATGCGGCCGGGTCGTACGTGCTGCGGACGCGGCAGCCGCTGGGCCGGTGGATCGACCAGTTGCTCAAGATCGACAAGTATCCGGAGAAGGCGGCGCGCAAGTGCGCCGACTGCCCGCTGATCATGCCGTACAGCGAGACGACCGACAACGTCGGGCTGCTGCTCGGCGTGGACGTCGACGCGGTGGACAAGGCGTTCACGGCGCAACTGCGACGGGTGCAGCGGGTCGTCCCGCAGGCTGTGCGGATGCCGAACGTGCCGCGCGGGGCCTATCTGGTCCCGCCCGAGTCGTACGGCGTGGCGCATGTGTTGCCGCGGCTGCAAAAGGCGAACGTGCCGGTCTTCCGGACGGCCGAGAAGTTCGAGGCCGGTGGGCGTACGTTCGCGCCGGGGACCGTGATGGTCCCGCCGTCGGCAGCGGCGCGCCAGACGCTGGAGGCGATCTCGGCCACGACCGGCCTCCAGGTGTACGGGACCGACGCGCTGCCCAAGGTGGAGGGCTTCAAGCTGAAGGCCGGCACGCGGGTCGGGCTCGTCCGCGGCGCGAACAACATGCCCGGCGGCTGGATGATGTGGATGCTCGACCAGTACGGCATCAACTACAAGGTCGTGAGCGCCGACGACTACGCGGACCTGCCGGGGCGGTACGACACGATCGTGCTGGCCGACGGGGTCTCCAAGACCACGATCGTCGACGGGCTCGATCCGGCCAAGAACCCGCCGGAGTTCGCGTGGGCGCGCGGTGTGGGCGAGAAGGGCTGGTCCGCGCTGGCGGACTTCGTCTCCGGCGGCGGCAACCTGGTCGCGATCGGCAGCTCCTCGCTGACCGCGCGCGAACTGCTCAAACTGCCGGTCGAGAACGCCGCGCCCGGGTCGGTCAACGCCCCGGGCGCCCTGTTGCGCGCCTCGTACAAGCCGACGGTCCCGGCCGCCTGGGGCATGCCGGAGAGCTGGCCGGTCTGGTTCAACCGGGACGCCGCGTTCAGGATCCAGGGTGACGCCGACGTCGCCTCCACCTATCCGGGCGATGGCGATCTGCTGGCCAGCGGGTATGCCGCTGGGACATCGGCGCTGGGCGGCCTGGCCAACATCGCGACCTTCGAGGTCGGCAAGGGCCACGCCACCATCGCCGGAAGCGAGATCACCTTCCGCAGCTGGCCCCGTGTGACCTGGCCGATCGTCATCAACTCCATCTACCACGGCCCATCCACGCCTGGTCGGCCGTAACTAGACAGTCGGTCTAATTGTGATGGAGCCCACATACATGCAGGCTTGCTTGCATGTATGTGGGCTTCGTAGCGTCGAGGTGTCTCCGGACCTCACTGGAGGGCACCATGAGCAAGGCTGCCTCCCGTCCACGACCTGCGGTAAGGCGCGAGGCCGTGCTCCGCCGTGCGATCACCCCTCGCAACGTGCGGACGCGCCGGATCGCGTTCGAGTATCCGCCCGAGAAGCTGCCCCGCCACTACGTGAACGGTGACCTGGTGATGAGCCACATCGTCACGGTCCTGTCCTCGCTCTTTCCCGAAGGCGAGGACTACTTCGTCCGTACGGTGCGCAACTACCGCGACCGGATCGACGACCCCGAGCTCAAGCGCCAGGTGGCCGGCTTCATCGGCCAGGAGGTGACGCACGGGCGCGAACACCGCCAGTTCAACGAGCGGCTCGCCTCGTACGGCTATCCGACCCGGCTCATCGACCGCATGACCAAGTACGGCCTCGGCTTCAACGAGAAAGTCCTGCCCAAGAGCGTGCAACTCGCCATCACCGCGGCGCTGGAGCACTACACCGCGACGCTGGCGGAGGTCCTGCTCAAGGATCCCGAGGCGCAGGCGATGTTCGACGTGGACGAGGTCCGCTCGATGTTCCAGTGGCACGCACTGGAGGAGAACGAGCACAAATCCGTGGCGTTCGACGTGTACGAGACCGTCAGCGGCAACCACCGGATCCGAACGTGGGTCATGCACTTCACGACCCTCGGCCTGCTGGGCGCGATCATCGCCGGCACCGTCCTGTCGCTGCTGCTCGACCGCTCGACCTACAACCCGCTCCGTCTCTTCCCGAGCCTGCGCAAGCTGCCGCGGTCACCGTGGCTCCGTCGCGAGGTCATCCGGCATCTGCGCGACTACCACCGGCGTGGCTTCCACCCCGACGACCATGACACCTCCGAACTGATCGCCGAATGGAAGACCCGGCTCTTCGGAACGGACGGAGCCCTGGCCGACCGCATGAAGGGACCCGGACCCGGCCAGCTCGCGGACGAACCCGGACCCGGCCAGCTCGCGGGCGAGCCCGGACCCGGCCCCGGCAGCGCGGCAGCCGTCTGACCTGTGCTTTCCTCAAATTCCAAGAAATTCGCCGTCGAGCGATGAGTTCACGCGGGGTGCTGTCTCTCTTCCTACTGACAGACACGACCTCCGAACGGGAGTTGAGGAAGATGCGCAAGCTGATCGTCTGCAACCTGATGTCGCTCGACGGCTGCTTCACGGGCCCGGGCGACGACGTCATGGTGATGCCGTTCGACGATGGATTCAGCGAATACAACGCCGAACGCCTCCGCGCCGCCGACACGATGTTGCTGGGCCGCACGAGCTTCGAGGGTTTCCGGGACTACTGGCCGCCGGTCGCCGACTCCGACGCCCCGCCGGTGGAACGTGAGATCTCGCGCCTCACCATGGACATCGACAAGGTCGTCGTGTCCGACACCCTGACCGCCGACCAGACCGGCGCATGGCGCAACACCCAGATCGTTCCTCGCGCCGACGCCCACAAGCAGATCGCCGAGCTCAAGAACGGGCCGGGCCGCGACATCCTGGTCTTCGGCAGCCACATCCTGTGGAACGACCTCCTGGCCCACGGTCTGGTCGACGAACTCCATCTGCTGATCGGCCCCGGCATCGTGGGCGACGGCGTCCGCTCGTTCGAGACCCGCTCGACCGCCTCGTTCCAGCTCGTCGAGACCCGCACCTGGGAGGGCTCCAGTCTCCTCCTCACCCGCTACGCCATTTCCTCCTGACGGGCCGTCGTTGTCCCGGCTGCCAGGTCGTCGGCCAGCACGCCCTGGCCGACGGCCTGGCCCGGCCAGCACGCCCTGGCCGACGGCCTGGCCCAGCCAGCACGCTCCGGCCCGGCCAGCACGACCTGGCCCGGGCAATGCGATCAGCCCGCAGCAATGACAGCGCGCCTACCTTGGTGGCGCCTGCTGACCCGCCGAAAGCACCGTCCAGAACGAACTCCGGTGCACGATCACCCATGTCCGACGCCAGTCGTTCCAGCACAGAAACAAAGACCGACGACAAGCTCCGCTGACGGCTCCCCGAGACCGTCTCTGCCCTTCCAGGGACACCCCCGGCAGGCCCCGCCCTACGACCAAGATCGACCTCGGCGGCCCCGGCGGCCTTGTCCGGCGGGGGGCTGCCAGGGAGTGGCCGATCGGCCTTCAAGCGCTACGCCCGGCGAACGCATCGACGCGATCCAGCCCGGCTCCACACCCGCCATCCGGGGGCCGGGTGAACTAGGCACCCACCACTATGTGAGGTCGCGGACCGCCGCTATCACCCAAGGGAACGAGCCGCAGATTGGCTGCTGCCCTTTGGCTGGCTCGACTCTCGCAACACTCTGACCTGCACAGTGCCCCGCAGTGCCCCCGCAAGCGGAGCTAGGAACCCTTGGAGTCCCTGGCCAGGCCACGCTCACGGAGCTCGGCCAGGGAGTCGACGTACTTGAGCATCAGGCGGGCGAACTCCAGCCGTTCCTTCTCGGGCCAGTCGGCCGTGATGTATTCGAACGCCGAACGCTGGTGCCGGCGGAAGCGGTCCATGAGTTCGGCGCCCTGGGGGCTGAGCTGGAGGACCGTACGCCGACCGTCCTGCTGGGATGCGGCACGGATGAGGTAACCGGCCTTGATGTTGTCGGTGACCATGCGACTGGCGACCGAGGGGTCCACAGCCAGGAGATCTGCCACCGCACCGACGGTGATCTCCTGGTCCGAGTCCCTGGTGTGCTCAAGAACGAGGTTGAGGACGAGGGTCCGGCTGAGGTCCTTGGCCGAGATCGGATTCTCTACCTCCAGCAGCGAGGTGCGCCGGAGCTTGGAGAACGCCGGGCCGACGGCGTCCAGCAGTTCGTCTGACGTCCTTGGCTCACTCGTCATGTCCTCATCGTATGTCCATGACCTTCAGAAGACATGTGTTGACACGAAAATATGTGCATGTAAGCATGCACATGTCTAACCATCCACATGGAGACCTACATGACCATCCTCATCACCGGTGCCCGTGGCAAGGTCGGCCAAGGTGTGGCCGGCCGCCTCAAGTCCGCCGGACACCCCGTTCGCGTCGCGAGTGCCGAGCCTTCCGGCGACGACGTCATCGAGCTCAAGCTCAACCGGCCCGAGACCTTCGATGCCGCGCTGGACGGAGTCGACCAGGTATTCCTCTATCCCGAGCCAGACGGCATCGACGCCTTCGTCAAGACTGCCGAGGCCGCGGGCGTCAGCCACATCGTCCTTCTGTCGTCCTCCTCGGTGCTCGGCCCCAACGCCGACAACGACCCGTTGGCCTCGCACAGCCTCGCCGTAGAGCGCGCCCTGACTGCGTCCAACCTCACCTGCACGTTCCTGCGTCCCGACGCATTCGCCAGCAATGCCCTCGGCTGGGCCTACTTCATCGGCCAGAACATGCCGATCCAGCTCGCCTACCCGGACGCGAACATCGCGCCCATCCACCCCGACGACATCGCCGACATCGCCGCCGAGGCGCTGACCGGCGAAGCGCTCAAGGGCCGTTCCATCACCCTCACCGGCGCCCACCCGCTCACCTTCCGGGAGCAGCTCGCCGTCATCTCCAACGTCCTCGACCGCGAGATCCCTGTCGAGAAGATCAGCCACGCGGAGGCCGAGCGGCAGATGAGCCGCTACATGCCCGCCCCGGCAGTCAGCTCCCTGCTCGCCCTCTGGGCCGCTGCCTCCGCCGAGCCCGCCGTCATCGCCGACACCACCGAGACCCTCCTCCGCAAGCCTGCCCGCACCTTCGAACAATGGGCTCGCGAGAACGCCGCCGCCTTCTCAGGATGAAGCCCATCGGATACTGGCTCAACCGCACCGACAGCGCGATCACCCACTACATGGACGACATGCTGGACGGCTTCGGCCTCACCCGGGTCGTCTGGCAGGTCCTCAACGTCATCAAGGACGAGAGCTCCGACACCGAAGTCTTTTCGCTCCTCCAAGCGAACGCAGACGTCCCGACCCTGCGGGCAGCCATCGAGACCGCGCTGACCAATCATTGGGCGACGCGTCCCCACCCTGGCTGGCTGAGCCTCACCCCAGAAGGCCGCACGCACATGGCCCAGGTAGCCGAACGTGTCGAAGCGTTCCGTGAACGCTCCATGGCGGGCATCTCTCAAGCCGACTACCGCACCACGATCAGCGTCCTCGAACGAATGACGCACAACCTCGAATCAGGAGCCGCCCAATGAACTCGCACCCGTGATCCTGCCGGCGAGCATCCAGACGGATCCGCATAGCTCGCCCCACGATCACCAGGAGGCTCCTTTTCACCCCTGGCGATGTCACTTCCAGCCGCTCCAGGTTTGTTTGGTCTTGAGGCCAACGTCCACCCAGAGCTTTGGTGTGTGGTCGCCGACCTACTGAAGCCTCCAGACAAAAATTGCGCGACTTACCGACCGGCTTGAGGAGGAAGTCATGCCGCTGGCCGTGCACTATGGACTCCTGGAACCAGCCAGGAAGCCGTCGGGTGTCCTACGAATGCCCCAGGACCGCCTGCGAGTGCAATCATGCCACGCAGCACCCCGAACCTTGGCGAGCTCTTCCTTGCCCCGCAACCGCGTCCACCTTCCGCGACGCTCCTCCGGGCCCTGCCGTAAGCACCGTTCCATTGGCGACCGCCACCACCCAAGCGCACATTGTAAGCGTCTTCATATCATTCATCCATTCCGTCCGTAGACCGTCGTGGATGGAACTAGTGGGTACGAAGGATCGCGAGCCAGGGCCAACGACCCAATAGAGGGCCCTGGCTTGGCATCACGGCTGTTCCGAAATCATGATGCGAGGGCGGGTGTTGAGTCTGTTTGGGAACGTGTGCGGGCTCGGATGAACCAGTGCGCGGCGACCAATGGAATGACGCCGACGGGGTACCAGGCAACATCAATGAGGTCGAACTGGGCGCCTAGCAGTTGGCGCGCGAGCCAGCTGCGTTCGGAGAGTGCCCCGGGTATGGGGGTGAGCTGTGCAAACTCGATGAACCAGCAGTATGCGATCGCGGTGCTGCCGACGGCTAGTGGGGAAATCAGCGGCCTTATGAAGATCACTAGCGTGTAGACGATAGCCCCAGACAAGGCGGCGCCTGAGTACTGTTCGATGGGCCCGTCCATCGTGGCGCGGATTGCGTAGGCCGCGCCTGCAAAGCCGGCTGCCAATACCACCATCAGCAGTCGAGTCCAGCGCACTGTGAGCGACATCGCGCAATCATAGGTGGTAGCGCAGCTAAGGTGGCGGCCGGTCTGCTGAGCTGGACGGGCCGCAGCTTCACCGCTGCCACGCGGTGGACTTCCAGCTCTTCAGCGAGTCGCGCTGACGCTGGTCATCGAGGCAGCATCTGCATATAGAGCGACTCGGACACCAGTCGGCAGCGCAGGAATCCGGGATCCCGCAATGGTCACCGAGACCCCGCCCGGCGGCCGTTGCTGGCAGTTCATCCACCATGCCGGAGGCGACCGCGCTACAAGGCACGGTGAGCAGTGACGGCCACGGTCCTCCCTTAGCTGGCGCAGTCATCCGACTACAGATTGGCGCATCGCCGCTTCAAACTTGGCGGCGAAGAAAGAAGATTGCTGGGGCTTGCGGCTTGCGCCCACCTGCGAGTTGGCGCCTCCGTAGGTTCCTGCTTTGCCGCTTCGCGGTTGCGGCAGCGGTCACCTTCCCCTCAACTCCACACCGGGCCACCAGCTTGGATACCCCCTGGGACCCCTGGTTCTGCGGACGGGAAGTGGCTCCACCTCCAGGGCGCGCGAGTTGCGGCCCCACTTGTTGATCTTCAGCTCTTGGTCACCAGTGAGACCTGGCTCTACCTCGGCGCCGAGGATGGCCGCCGCTCCCCGCCCGGCATCGTCGTACTCGCGTCGCTCCGGGCGCTCCAGGTTGACCTGCGACTCGACGTCGGCAGGTTAGTGCCGACGAGGCAAGGCTGGGATGCTCAGTCTTACCGATACACCGGCTACTCCCGGAGAGAGATCTTGGCGGCTATCTCGGGGACCGGCTTCCAGTGCGGGCCCCGTCGCTTCTCCCAAGTCTCACGGAGGACGCGGACCTCCTTCTCGGCGTCGACCTCGCTGCCGTTCAGGTGCGGTAGAACGATTTCCCGGCCTCGATGGTCGTAGGTCGCAACGTAGGTCCGTGCCCCCGGCAGAAACTCGATGCCTTGGATTCCCTGCCATGGGATCGCGACGGTCCGGAAAACCCCGCGCTTGACGATGCGGTCCCGCGAGACGAACGTTCGCCTCCAGATCTCGCACCCCACGTACAGAACCAATGCCCCGACCAACAGCCCAGGCACGAGCACGTCGACCGCGGAACGGTCATCACGTGCCGCCGAGATGACCAGCAGGCACAGGAAAAGGAAACCGAACACGTAGGCCAGGGCGAACGTCCCGAGGTCTGCCCGGTACTCGCGTTCGTACGGGTCAGCAGCCATCCTCACCTCTGAGGCCAACGCACACCACCCGAAGACCGCAGGGCAGATGGTGATCCACGATCGACTCTAGCGATCGTTCGTGGGCCGAACCAGACAAAGCAAGCAGGGGATTCCGCGCGTATCCGCGCCGGCGAGACCCCGATGGCGAGCTGACGACGACGGCCGGTCGGTTGGGGCTGAAGACCTAAAAGCGGCAGCGACAAGAAGGGAAGCGGCAGGCGCGGCACGTGCGTACGCACCGGTTTTCCGGACGGCATACCTTCGTGCCGCTTCGCGGTTGGCGGCAGCGGTCACCCCTTTAGCTCCGCACTCCGCCCGGCCACCGGGCGGTTGGGACTGAAGACCTAAAGCGCAGCGACAAGAAGGCAGACGGCGGGCGCGGCACGTGCATACGCACCGGTTTCCGGGCGGCAGCCTACTTCGTGCCGCTGCGCGGTTGGCGGCAGCGGTCACCCCTCTAGCTCCGCACCCCGCCCGGCAGGCGGGTGGGGCGGGGCTGAAGACCCAAAAGCGGCGGCGACAAGAAGGCAGGCGGCGGTCGCGGCACGTGCATACGCACCGGTTTCCGAGCGGCAGCCTACTTCGTGCCGCTGCGCGGTTGGCGGCAGCGGTCACCCCTCTGGCTCCGCACCCGTCCGGCCAGCGGGTAGGCGGGGCTAAAGACCCAAAAAGCAGCAGCGACAAGAAGGCAGGCGGCGGTCGCGGCAAGTGCGTACGCACCGGTTTCCGAGCGGCAGGCTACTTCGTGCCGCTGCGCGGTTGGCGGCAGCGGTCTCCCCTTTGGCTTCGCGCTCCGTCCGGCTGTCGGGTAGTGCGAGGTGAAGGTCTAAAAGCGCGGCGACAAGAAGGCAGTGGGCAGGGCGGCAGGTGCGTAGGCACAGGATTCCGGGCGGCAGCTTTCTTCGTGCCGCTGCGCGGTTGGCGGCAGCGGTCTCCCCTTTGGCTCGCGCCCCGCCCGGCAGGCGGGTGAGGCGGGCTAATGACCCAAAAGCGGCGGCGACGAGAAGGTAGGCGGCGGGTGCGGCTGGTTGGTGATGTGCGGGTTTGCTGGTGGCTGATGCTCGACCTTAGCCGCGCGAAGCGCGGGATGTGCCACAACCCCAGATAGCGGCCCGCCATTACCTTGTGCGCAGACCAGAATCCCGCAACCGCAACCAACGTGACCGCACCCACGACAAAGCCGCACCAACCCGCAAACGGTCATTTCGGCACCGCTCAACCACCCACCCAAACCAGCCGACCTAATCCCCAATCCACCCGCCCGCAACCGACAACGACCGTGGGACGACACCCCCACCCCAGCCACCCATAAAAACGGCCACAAACCTACACGCTGATCCTGCCGAATGGCGTCGATATAACCTTCCGGCTCGCTGCTCCTGATCAACAGAAATCGTAGGACGGTCACCTGTCGCACCGGTCACAAAAAGGTGGCCGGATACCGCTGGCAATCGGCACTCAACACCTTGCGATATCACCGAATGTGACGATAGAATAACAGCATGGATTCGATCGTGGCGGGACTAGATTCCGCTTCCACCGCTGACTTGGTGGAAGCGGCCGCCGCGATCACCACCCAACTCGCCCAACGGTCGGCGCCCGACTCCGGGACCGCCTGCATGGAGTTGGCCGAGCGGTTCGCTGCCGCGTTGGATCAGGGTGAGCAGGTGCTGGCGGGGTTGGTCGCGGTGGTGGACCGGACCGGGGAACCCAAGCGGTGGGGGTTGGCGTCGACTCAGGCGTGGTTGCGGTGCCGGCTGGGCATGCGCGAGGGCCGCGCCCAAGAACGCCTCACCCTGGCCCGCCAACTCCCCCGCCTGCAGCACGTGAACCAGCAACTGGCCACCGGCGCCCTGTCCTACGGCTACGCCGCCACCATCGCCGACGCCGTACAACGCCTCAACGATGACGACTGTACGGCCGCCGAAGGCATTTTGCTGGAGGCGGTGGCGGGCGGGGTGTCGGCGCGGAACCTGGCGCGGCTGGGCCGCAGAGTCCATGACCTGGTCGCCGAACTCACCGGCGAAGACCAGCCGCCCGCCGACGCGCAGCGGGGGTATCAGCGGTCGTGGATGACCGTCAGCCGGTCGCTGGATGGCGGCTGTTACCTGCACGGGTGGCTCAACCCCGAAGACACCGCCATCCTGGACGGCACCCTGGCACCGCTCGCCAAACCCGCGGGCACCGACGACCGCCGCGATCTGGCCGAGCGGACGGCGGCGGCGTTGTCGACGGTGCTGGCGGGCGGGCACCGGGACACCCGGGTCACCGTCATCGCCGACCTGCAGACCCTGACCGGCGACGACACCCCCGGGCGGCTGCGGGATGGCACTCCGATTCCGGCGGCGCAGGTGCGGCGCATCGCCCTCAACGCCGCAATCTCCCCACTGATTATGAGCGCCGATCATGTGCCGCTGTATTTGGGGCATGCGGTGCGGATCGCCACCGCGGGCCAGCGTCGGGTGCTGGAGACCCTGTATGACACGTGTGCGGTGCAGGGGTGTGAGGTGCCGGGGCTGTTGTGCGAGGTCGATCATGTCGATGGGTGGGCGCTGGGCAACAGCCCCACCGACATCGACAAACTCGCCCTGTGCTGCGGCTGGCACAACCGCTGGAAACACACCCACCCCCACCAGATACACATCACCACCACCGACGACGGCCGCTTTGTCTACCGGGCGCTTCCTCCCGACGGGGTCGCCAGATCCAGACGCGGCAGACCTGTCGATCAGGCCGACAATCCCTGGCACGACCACGCGGCCTGACCACTCACACACCCCAGCCCTGTAGTAGCCCGGCGCCTTCCTGCACCGGGCCTACAGGCACGCCCCCACCCCGGCCCAACCGCCTTCCTCCAGCCGGTCCCGCTCGGCGGGGTCGCCGCACAGGAGCGGGCAACGGACGCAGGCGTGTTCGTGCTGGCAGCTGGTGCCATAGGCGCGTCCGCACTCACCCAGGGCGACCTTTCGCCGCTCGGAGTTTCTCTGCACTTGTCAACCGGGCTTCCCACTTCCTTGGAGCGAGGAGCCTGGGATCTACTGGTTGTGCGGTTGTTCAATGGCTCGCCTGACCTGGTGCGTGCGAACTCCGGGGCGTTCGAGATTCAGCAGAATGCCCTTGTGCATGTCGAGTGGGAAGAGGCCTGGCTGGGGTTGGCCAAGCGGTCTCTGCGGGTGATGGATAGTCAGTCGGGCTGGTCGGAGGTGTATGAGCAGCTTGCGTCGGCGCTGCGTCCTGCTCTGGGCGCTCTGGCGATAGCCATTGAGCACGTCGGATCGACTTCGGTGCCAGGACTTCCGGCCAAGCCGATCGTGGACATCGCGGTCGGCCTAGCGGCCGATGCGCAACTGGTCGACGTTGTGGACGCAGTGACCGCGCTCGGTTATGAGTTCCGTGGCGATAAGGGAGAAGAGATCGGGTGGTTGTTCGTTCTGGAGACCCGCCCGCTCTATCGTGTCGCGCACGTTCATGCGGTGCGGCATGGTGGTCTGCAGTGGCGCGAGTATCTCGCGTTCCGGGACCGGCTTCGTGCCGACCCGGCTGCGCATCACGCCTATGCCCAACTCAAGCGTCAGCTCGCCGTGAGCTATGGCGATGATCGTCAAGCCTATACGGCGGCGAAGACGTCCCTGGTCAGAGAGTTGTTGTCCGGCGCGTAGTTGTCACCTGATCGATCATGCTCGCCCTCCAGCGGCGTGGGCATGCCGAGGTCGAGCGACGCGGCGGGGCTGGTCCCGCTTATGGGGCAGGAAAGTGGGGGAGGTCGATTCCTTCGATCTCACCGGGCCGGTTCTCGGGCCCGGCGGACTCGGAGGTCGGCCTCGATCTCGTCCAGGCGGGGCAGCATTTATGTTTATCATGTCTCACGCAGGCTTTTTATGCGGGGCGGGGTTTCCCGTGAGGCTGAGCGCATCTTCCCAGTTCGACTTTGCGCTGGTCGAAGTGTTCTTCGAACCCGAGCCATTCGGTCTCGGTGACCGGACGTTACTCATCAGCGGGACGCGCCTGGTGGACGATGTCCTCGTTGAACTCGCGTACGTCCTTGAGGAAAAAGCATCCCGTTCGAAGAACGATCTGATGAGCAGAACACTCGCTGCTTCTTCGGGGCCGAATCGAGCGGAAACTCCGGAGCTTCGTCCGCGCCGCACCGTGATGCTTACAGAACGTGTCCGAATGGTGGAACTGGGCTGAGTCGGGTCTCCCGATAAAATAGCCGTGTGATCTTGAGTCTTCCCCCCGGCGAGTTCGACGCCTACCTCTTCGACTGCGACGGGACCATCGCTGATTCCATGCCGCTGCGCTTTCTCGCTTGGCAGCAGGCGTTGAGCGAGTGGGGATGTGAGCTCTCCGAGGAACTGTTCTACGCGTGGGGCGGTCGGACGGTGGTCGACATCATCACCGACCTCAATGCACGCCAGGGGCTGGCCATGCCGGTGCTGGCCGTCGCTCGCCGTGGTGAGGAGCTCTGCCAGGAGATGCTGCCCAAGCTCACCGCAGTGCCCGGCGTGCTCGAGCACATCGAGGCTGAATACGGACGCATCCCGTTCGCTGTCGTATCTGGCAGCAGTCGTGAGTCAGTGACGGCTTCGCTAACCGCCCTGGCACTGCTCGACAAGTTCGAGGTGATGGTCTGCGCCGGCGAGTATCCGCGGCCTAAGCCCGCACCGGACCCATTTCTGCTGGCAGCCCAGCAGTTGGGCGTCGACCCGAAGCACTGCTTGGTCTTTGAGGACGCCGACAACGGGATCCAGGCTGCTCAGGCCGCTGGCATGGCCTGGGTTCGTGTTCCGACGCTGAGCCGATGATCATATCCGACGGGAAGCAGCGCCTTAGCAATCCTTAGTACGGCGCGCACTGCTGTCTGGACCCGCCCAATTAAGCGCGTGCGCTGGCTGGCGGCGGGGCAGCGGTACGGTCGTCATCATGGCCGCTTGCGATCGGCGACGGTTTCTGGCTGGGGCGGCGCTTGTCGGAGTTCCGGCTAGGGGCTCGGCTTTGAAGGCTCCGGAGTTGGTCAGTGCGCACAGGCTCTTTCGCTGGGTCGAAGAGATGTCTGGCGTCGGGCCGCGTTTCACTGGGAGCCAGTCCCACCGCCGCTATCTGCGCCAGGTTGAGCGGCAGTTGGAGTCGTACGGGTTGAACGTGCGACGCCATCCCGTTCCCCTTGATCAGTGGGAAGCCCGTTCGTGGTCCCTCGAGGTGACGGGGGCCGGTGGCACTCACAAGATCCCTGTGGCCTACTACCGCCCGTACTCCGGGGAGACGCCGTCACGGGGTGTGCGGGGCGTGCTTGTCGATGTCAAGGGCGGTCAGGCGGCCGATTATCAGGGGAAAGATGTTCGCGGCCGGATTGTGGTGGCCGACTATCCGATCAGGCCGGGCGCGATCTCTGCTTTTGCCGACTACATCCCGCCGGAGCTCGGCGAGGAGAACTACACGCGCGTCTGGCAGGCGGTGCCGGCGCAGCTCAGTCTCGAGCTCGCCAAGCGGAACGGCGCGATCGCGATGGTCGACATCATGGATCTGGCGCCCGAACACGCCCGTGGGCAGTACTCGCCGCATCAGCAGCCGCAGGCCGGCTTGCCCACGCTTCACCTCGACCGTGTCCAGGGGCGCCGCCTCCGCGATCTGATGAACGCCGGGTCGGTCACGGCGACTCTGACGCTTACCGCTTCGAAGCGGAGGAGCACGATCGACTACCTGACCGCCGAGCTCAAGGGTGGTGGTGCGCTGCCCGGGGCCGTCATGGTCGGCACGCACACCGACGGGCAGAACGCGATCGAGGAGAACGGCGTACCCGCCATCCTGGCGCTCGCGCAGTACTTCACGCGTGTGGCCGATCGTCCGCGCGACATCATCTTTGTCTTCTCGCCCAACCACATGAACTCGCCCGACCTGGGCGCGTGGCTGGAGCGGAACGCGGCGATCCGGAGCCGGGTCGTGGCGGCCCTCGTGCCCGAGCACCTCGGCGCGCTCGGCTGGGTGGAGGATCCGGCGACCGGGGAGTACGGCCCGACGGGACGCTCCGAGCCCGCCGTCATCGGGACCGGCAACAGCGCCGCCCTGACGTCTCTCGTCATCGACCAGGTCAAGCGGGATGATTTGGAGCGGACGGCGGTGCTCAGGCCCTTCAACAACGGCCTCTACGGTGAGGCCACCTACCCGTACCGGCTCGGCATCCCCACCGCGACGCTGATCAGCGGGCCGGCCTACCTCGTCCAGGTCGCCCGCGACGGCCATCTCGACAAGATCGATCCCGCCCTCATGCACCGCCAGACGGTCTTCCTCTCGCACCTGCTGGCCCGGATGCTCGCACTCCCCGCCTACTGAGCGCCGGTGAGTTCGGGAATGCGGTGCCGGTAGCGCTCCAGCAGGCCGCGGTTGACCGCGTCACCGCCCGGGACGTTGGCGCTCACCCAGCGAGGCGGCTCGACGCCGCGTTCTGTGGCGAGGTCGTCGAGGTCGGCCAGCAGCCGCGACCAGGCGTACGACGCCAGGATCGTGGAGACCGCGGCGGTCCGCGGGGCGCCGGCGGGATGGACGACATCGCCCGGCGGCACGGTCGTGTCGATCACGACTGTGGCGTGGTCGGCCAGCATGGTCTCCGTACGCGCGGCGGCTTGGACGGACGCCTGGAGCGATGTCACCGCGATCACTGGCACGCCCAGCGCCGCGCATTCCTGGGCGATCTCGACCGGGTAGGGGTTGCGGCCGCTCGTCGAGAAGACCACGGCCACGTCCGGCGGGGCGAGGGCCGCGGCCTGGACGACCGTGCGGCCGAGCCCCTCCTGCCGTTCGGCCCGGGTGCTGCGCAGGGCGTCCAGCAGCGGGAGCACCGCCGGATCCCACATCGGGCGCACCGGGGCCAGCCCGCCCGCCCGGTAGAACGTCTCGAAGACGAGCGCGAGTGAATGCCCGGCGCCGGCCACGTGCACGATGCCGTCGGCCTCGATGGTGTCGAGGAGCAGGGCCGCCGCCGTGGAGATCGCCTTCGCGGACCGCGCGTCGAGCTCGTCGAGCAGCGTGCGTACCCGCTCAGGGAAGATCTCAGGCATCAGGAAGGGCCTCCTTCAGCTCGGTGGCCAGGGCGTCGTGGTCGGCCGCCTCGCGGAGCCGGTCGGCCAGCCCGGACGAAAGCGCCCGGGCCAGCCGGGACAGCGAGGCGACGTGCGCGTCAGGATCGGGGGTGCAGAACGCAAGCAGCAGATCGACCGGGTCGTTGTCCGGGTGGCCGAACTCAACCGGTGTGACCAAACGTGTCACCGCGACGCCCACTGCTAGCCCGCCGTCCTCGGGACGGGCGTGCACCAGCGCCAGCCCCTTGGTGAGGACGATGTACGGGCCGTTCTGCTCGACGACCTTGACGCACGCGTCCGGATAGCCCGGTCCCGCGACGCCGAGCTCGACCAGCGCCACGGCCGCCTCGCGGACCGCCGCCTGCCAGTCGGCGGCCACCACGGCGTCGCGTGCACCGACCTCCGTCATCCCAGCCATCCCTTCTCGCTGAGCGCCACCCGCAGTTGCTCCTCCAGGCCCTCCTTGTCGAGGAAGTCGCTGATCGTGATGACGATGGGGGCCAGGTCGGTGATGTCGCTGGTGTGCATGCCCTGGCCGATGATGACGTCGGCGGTCATGCCGCGCGCGCTCGAGACGTCGGTGTTCTCCACGCGGGCATCCACGCCGAGCGCGCTCAGCGCGTCCTCCGCCGTCATCTTCAGCATGAGGCTGGACCCCATGCCGACGCCACAGACGGCGAGTACGTCGAGTCTCCGGTCCAGTGCCATTCTTCACTCCTCGCTGTACGGATGGGCCAGGCGGAGACGGCGAATGGTAAATACCTCTTCGGGCGGCAAGAGGGACCCAGATGCCGACGGCTGCGAGGGTACGTGGCGCTTCCCAAACTGGTCAATACCACTTGCATGCATGGTCGATTACTCCAAACCGCCGACCTCGGACACCCCCTGATCAGATCAGCGATCATCGGGTAGACCGGTATACGTGGTGAACGTCCTATGAGCATTTTGAGCGCCTGATGGGTTCATGGAGCGCGCTCAGTCCCCGGCGACGCGTGCTCGTGGGGGGGGTGGCGCTCACGGTGCTCGTGGTCGCGGTCGTGATGGGCGTCCGGGCTCTGCTCCCCGGGGCCGACGACCGCGAGGTCGCCCAGGACAGGCCGGGCCCTGTGCTGCTCATTCCCGGCTACGGCGGCGGCGTGGGCGGCATGCGGATCCTTGCCGAGCGGCTGCGCCAGGCGGGACGCCAAGCCGAGCTCGTGCAGCTTCCCGGGGACGCACGCGGCGATCTGCGGGAGCAGGCTCGGACGGTCGATTCTTATGTCGCGGACGCACTGCGCAGAGGGGCCCCCTCCGTTGATCTGGTGGGGCACTCCGCGGGCGGAGTCGTGGCGCGGCTCTGGGCCCGGGAGCACGGCGGTGCGGGGAAGGCCCGCCGCATCATCACGCTGGGGTCGCCACACCACGGGGCCGAGCTGGCCACGGCCGGGTCCGCGTTGGGAGTGGCGTGTCCGGCGGCCTGCCAGCAACTCGTGCCGGGAAGCTCGTTGCTGCAGAGGCTCGGCGACGAGGCACCCGAACGGCCCGCGCTCATGTCCCTCTGGACGACACAGGACGAGACCGTGACACCCCCTGAGTCATCGCGGCTGAACGGCGACGCCGTCAACGTGGAGCTCCAGGCGATATGTCCCAGTGCGCGAACCGACCACGGCCAGCTGCCGTCGGACCCTCAGGTCGTTGGGATCGTGTTGCGCGCGCTCGGCTCCGGCCCGTTCGAGGCCCCGAAGAGCTGCGGCACCCTCAACTCGTAACGCGGCATCCTCGGCTCGTCACGCGGCACCCTCAGCTCGTGATGCGGCACCCTCGGCTCGTGACGCGGCACCCTCGGCTCGTGATGCGGCACCCTCAGCTCGTGACGTCGCGGGTCGCGAAGTTGGCCCAGGCGGCCGCCAGCAGGACGCCCACATAGACCGCCTGCAGCGCCAGGCCACGTTCGATGTCCCGCCACAGGATCGGGTCGCGGAAGAAGTCGACCCAGGCCAGCCAGTAGCGAGTCAGAAGATACGGCTGAACGGACGCCGCCGCGTCCAGGGTGACGAGGACCTGGCTGGTCACCAGGGCGGCGAGCGAGCCCAGGGCGGCTGCCAGAGGCGAGTCGGTGAACGTGGAGAGGAAGAGGGCCAGGGCACCGACGCCGAGCATGGAGACCCCGATGTAGAGCACGGCGTAGGTGATGCGGAGGGCCACCTGAACGTCCGAGAGCCCCGTCCCCGAGACCGAGGTGATCAGTTCGGACCCGGCGAGCGCGGACGCCGGCTCGGTGCCGAAGATCGCGACGCCGATGACGTACGAGGTGGCGGCGACGGCCACGACCGCGAGCATCACGTACGCGGTGAGCGCGACGAGCTTGGCCACCAGCAGCCGGGTGCGCCCCACCGGCCGCAGCAGCAGGTAGCGCAGCATGCCGGAGCCCGCTTCACCTGCGATGGAGTCGCCGCCGACCACCGCGACCGACACCGGGAGGAACAGCGGCAGCACCATGGCGAGCGCGGCCGCCGGATAGAGCGAGCCGTTCGACAGGACGGCGGACAGGAAGGTCGGCCCCTCCCCCGGCGGCGGCGCGACCTCGGTGACGCCGAGGAAGATCGCGACGATGGCCGGCAGGCCGCACAGCAGGGCCAGCGACACCCAGGTACGCGGGCGGCGCACGAGCTTGGCCAGTTCGGTGACGATCATTCAAGGAACTCCCGCGACGTGCCCTGCCAGGCGTCCGGTTCCGAGCCCGGGCTGAGGCTCGTACTCGCGCTCGGGCTCGTGCTGTTGTTCGTGCCGGGGCTCGGGCGGGCCTCGACCTTGCGCACCCCGTCCACGCGCACGCCGGGCTCGTCCAGCTCGGCGGGCTCCGAGTCCAGCCGGTCGGAGCCGGGGCCGGTGGCCTCCAGCACGACGTCTTCGAGTGATCTGCGCTGTACGTGGATCTCGTCGATCCGCAGGCCCTCACGGACGAGGCGGGCGTTGAGCTCGGCGGCGTCGGCAGTCCGGACCAGCAGCCGCGCGCCGTCCCGGTGCTCCACCCCGCCATCGAGCAGCGCCACCGCCCGGTCCGCGTCCGGGGTGTGGACGACGACCCGGCCGGTCGGCGACCGGATCTCGCTCATCTTCTCTTCGAGCACCAGGTGGCCGCGGTCCATCACCCCGACGCGGGTGCACAGCTGCTCGACCTCGCTGAGGAGATGGCTGCACAGGAAGATCGTCGTGCCGTTCGCGTTGAGTTCCTCCAGCAGGTCGCGTATTTCACGGATGCCCTGCGGGTCGAGGCCGTTGGTGGGCTCGTCCAGCACGAGCAGCCGGGGTTGGTGCAGGAGCGCGGCGGCGAGGCCGAGGCGTTGCCGCATCCCGAGCGAGTACGTCTTGACCGGCCGGTCATCAACGCCGGAGAGCCCGACCCGGGTCAACGCCTCCTCGACCCGGATCCGCCGGGCCTTGCGCGATCCGCCGCCCCCGGGCCCGGCGGCGTCGAGGAAGGTGAGGTTGGCGCGACCGGAGAGATGCCCGTACGCACCAGGTCCCTCGACCAGCGCGCCGACTTCGCGCAGCACCTCGTTGGTCCGGCGCGGGATGGGCCGTCCCATCACCTCGATCTCCCCGGACGTCGCGTACACCAGTCCGAGGATCATCCGCACGAGCGTCGTCTTGCCCGAGCCGTTCGGACCGAGCAGCCCGTAGCGGTCGCCCTCCCGCACGTTCAGGTCGACCTCGTTCACGGCGGTGATGCGGCCGAACCTCTTGGTCAGCGTCCGTGTGACGATCATGAGATCAGCTCGTTGGCGGCGGTGCGCAGCAGGTCCGGCCGTACCGGCCCGGCCAGCAGGAACGTCCGTCCGATCGCCTCATCGCGGACCAGGACGGCGGTCAGGACCGAGGTCTGCAGCGCGAGCGCCTCGCCTCGCGACACCGCGAGCGAGCCCGCGCCGGCCGTGCGCGCCGCCTCGAAGACCCGGCGCCCGTAGCGGCCGGGCAGCGGCGCCACGACGAACGACGAGAAGCCGCCCGAGTAGGCGCGCACGCTGGCGATGGACGGCGTGGAGTCCAGCGCGGGACGGCCGGCCAGCGAAGCCGGCATGCGCTCCGTCGTCCGCGAGGCCAGCCGCGCGAGCAGGTCGAAGGTGTCGACCTCCGACGTCCGCACCCCGGCCGAGAACCGCGGCGCCACGGCGGACGCGGCGGGCCGCGCGAAGCGCACGTCGAGGAGCCGGGTGGTCAGCACAGGCCGGCTCCCTCCGCGCGGAACGATCCGTACTTCAAGCGGAACCCCCGTCTCAGGGTCGGCCCAGATGTCCACTGAGCCGATCGTCGTCGCGGAATCGGCGGGCGTCACGCGCAGCCCGGCGGCCGAACGGCCCGCGACGCGGCGCGTGTCCAGGCCGGTCAGGCGGTCGGCCGGGCTGCTCAGGCGCAGCAGCCTGCGGCCGAGATCGGGCGGCATGAGATCGGCGGCGTTCGGCAGCCGGACCGTCTGCGCCCCCTGGATCTTGGTCAGCTGCTCGCTCTCGTAGTCCCAGATCGCCAGGCCGGTCTTCGACCGCAGGAAGTCCCGTTCACCGGTGGCGGTGATGAGGGCGACCCGCCAGTTCTCCGGCGCGTCGTACCAGACCCGCATGCGCGACGTGCCGCCCAGCAGGCCGGTCGCGTCGTCCAGGCCCGGCAGGTCGGGTATGCCCAGCGAGCCGCTGCTCTCCGCGAGGCCCTGGTAGGGCCGCTCGGCCGAGCCGAGGATCATCCCGCGCAGCCGCTGCGGATCGACGTCCGCCCCGGCGACCGGGAACGCGGCGATCGCGAACGGGATCGAGCACAGCGCGGCCACGAGCGCCGTGACCAGAAGCCACCGGCGCCGCGCCTCACCGCGAACCACGCTCATCTTTGCCACCGTACGTCGAGGTTCCCGAAATGCACCGATCTGCGAAGTACTTCCATAGAAGCACCCCCGGAGCACTGATCCCGTCTTGCACCTAACGAGGCGAGGCCTAAAAGCAGCCTAAAGAGCCGCCTGGCCACTGGACGAGCGGAGACTGAACGAGCGGAGGACGTCGAGCAGTGCGGCACGGAGTTCGGCGGCGGTGAGGTCGAGGGCGCCGGCACCCGCGAGGTGGTCGAAGATGAGGCCGTCGAGGTAGGCGACCAGCACCGGCGCCTGCCGGGACGGGTCAGGCACGCCGATGGCAGCGAGCATGTGCTCGGCGAGCAGGCGGGGCCGGGAGCCGGCCGTCACGAAGACCGACCGGAGCTCCGGCCTGCGGGTCGCCTCCAGCGCCAGCTCGTAGCGGGCGAGCATCCGGGCACGTCCGTTGGTCGTCCAGTACTCGACCAGCCCGGCCGCCGCCTCCGCGACATCGGCGAGATCAGCCTTGCCGGAGAGCTCGGGCCGGTCGGCGAGGTCGGTGAGATCGGCGAGATCCACCTCGACGAGCCGGTCGATCGCCGCCCGCAACAGCGCCTGACGGGTCCGGAAGTAGTACGAGCAGGAGCCCTCAGGCAGACCCGCCACCCGGTCGACCGCCCGGTGGGTCAGCCCGCGCATTCCCGCCTCGGCCAGCGTCGTGATCGCCGCATCGGCGAGTTCCTGGCGCCTCGACATGGCCTCGGTCACAGCCCCACATCCCCTCTTGCCTTCGAGCTCTACAACTGTAGAGTACAAGTGTCTACTACAGATGTAGAGGGAGCTCGACGATGAGCGACGACCGGCGGCAAGACGAGCGGCAGGGTGAACAGCAGAGCAGGCGGCAGGGCGGCGAACGGCAGGCTGAGCGGCAAGGCGGCGAGCGAGAGGTTGAGCTGCAAGGCGAGCGGCAGGGCGGCGAGCGGCGGCGTACCGCGATCGTGGCCGGCGGCGGGATCGGCGGGCTGGCCACCGCGATCGCCCTGATCAGCCGGGGCTGGCAGGTTGACGTCTTGGAGAAGGCACCTGCGTTCGGCGAGGTCGGGGCCGGGTTGTCGCTCTGGCCCAACGGCGTGCGGGCCCTGGACGCGCTCGGACTCGGCGACCAGGTCCGGGCTCGGGCGCTGGTCGAGACACAAGGCGGCATACGCAACCCCACGGGCCGCTGGCTGTCGCGCACCGACGTTGAGGAGCTCAACCGCCGCTTCGGCCCGCTCGTGATGATGCACCGCGCCGACCTGCTGGAAGTCCTCCGCAACGCGGTGCCGGCAGGCGCCCTGCATGTGGATACCGAACTCAAGGACATCCGGGTGGACGGCAAGCAGGTCGAGGTCGTGCACAGCAACGGCGTCGCGCGGGCCGATCTCCTGGTCGGCGCCGACGGCATCCACAGCCGGGTACGGCGCTCGGTCTGGCGCGACGCGCCCGAGCCCGCCTACGCCGGCTACACCGCCTGGCGGCTTGTCGCCGACCCGGACCAGAAGATCGACTCCGGCGGCGAGACCTGGGGGCGTGGCCTGCGGGTGGGATTCGCACCCCTGCCGGACGGCCGCGTCTACATGTTCGGAGTGGCGACCGCCCCTGCGGGAGGGCACAGCGCCGACGGCGAGCTCGCCGAACTGCGCCGCATCTTCGCGACATGGCACGACCCGATCCCGGCGCTTCTGCAGGCCGCGGACGCGGATGCCGTCATGCGGCACGACATCTACGAACTACCGCCGCTCGCGTCCTTCGTCTCCGGCCGCGTCGCCCTGGTCGGCGACGCCGCGCACGCGATGACCCCCAACATGGGCCAGGGCGCCAACCAGGCCCTCGAAGACGCCGTCACGCTCGCCGCGTTCCTCGACCGGAACGCCACCGTCGAGGCCGCGCTCACCGCGTACGACGCGAACCGCCGTCCGCGCGCCCAGATGATCGCCAAGCGCTCGCACCTCATCGGCGCGGTCGCCCAATGGAGCTGGGGCCCGGCGGTGAAGCTGCGCGAAACCGCCCTCAGGCTCACTCCGGCGAGCTCCATGTTCCGCGCCCTGACACCCGTCCTCAACTGGCAGCCGCCCACCTGACCATCCGCACACCTGACCGTCCGTCGCAACACCGTCCGTCTCATCCAGAATTTGAGCGGCGTTCACGTTTGGGCCTGGCCGGGTGCGGGGGCCGCTGGGACGCTGGCGCACATGATCTGTTGCAGGCCCAGCCGGCGGGAGTTGTTGCGCTGGAGCGCGGTGGTCGCGGGCGCCTCTCTCCTGCCCGTTGTCGACCCCGAGCGGGTGTACGCGGCGGCGGCGCTGTCCGGGACGGTACGGGCCGTCGACCTGGAACTCGTCACGCTCACCGAGACCAGCGCGATCCTGACCTGGTACACCGGCGTCCCGGGTACCGACGACGGTCTGGGGCGGATGAAGCCCGCCCCTGCCGACGGCGAGGTGGAGTACGGGACGCACCCGGACCGGCTCACCCAACGAGCCGCCGGCCCAGCGGATACGCCGTACCACTATGTGGAAATCACCGGGCTGGAGCCGGGCCGCACCTACTACTACCGGGCTCGTTCCCAAGGCAAGGCCGCGAGCGCCACACCGCTGGCCTTCGGGCAGGCCGCCGGAACGCCCCTCGCGGACGGCGTCTACAGCTTCACGACTCCGCAGCCGCCGCCCGGCTCGTTCCTCTTCTCGGTGGCACTCTGCAACGACCTGCACGTCGGCGAGACCGTGGCGGGCCTTGTGGGCCAGCTGCCCTGGATCAAGGGAATCGAGCAGGTGCCCGGCCACCCGCCGTACCCGGAGGTCATGGCCAGGGCGCTGGTCGAGGACGCACGACGGCGCGGAGCGAGCTATCTGCTGGCCGCCGGTGACGTCACGAGCGAAGCGGTGCCGGTCGATGTCGGGCGAGCCAAGGCCCTGCTCGACGGCTTCGGGTCGTACGGACGGGACTACCTCGTCGCGCGAGGCAACCATGACAGGGCTCACGAAGGCGCCGCCCACGCCTCCTGCAGTCCCGGGCAATGGCAAGGCCGCGACTGTTTCCGCGACGGCTTCTTCCTGGACGACGGGCCGACGTACTTCACGCACGACCTGCATGGCCTGCGGGTCATCGGGTTCGACACGTACGACAAGGCGGGCAACGGCGGGGATGCAGGCGGCCTGGGCAAGGAGCAGTACGCCTGGCTCGAGAGCAGGCTGAAGGAAAGTCCCGACCAGCCCACCATCGTCTTCGGGCACCACCCGCTCTTCGTGGAGAACGCACCGCTGGCCATCACCGGCGGCCAGTCGATCGAGGCCGGTCAGGCGATCTCGATCCTGCGCGCCTACGACCGCTCGCCCGGTGTCTTCCTGCACCACGCCGGGCACACGCACCGCAACCAGCGTTCGGTCTTCCCGCTCGCGCCACGGGTCGTGCAACAGGAGGTCGGCGCGGTCAAGGAGTACCCGGGCGGCTTCACCTTGCTGCGCGTCCACACCGGCGGCTACGCGTTGAACTTCTACAAGACGCGCGGCGACCTCGCCCGGGCGTGGAGTGAACGCAGCAGGCAGGAACTGTCCGGGTTGTGGCCGCAACTCTCGCTGGGGAACCGTGTAACCGACCGCAACAGCGTCGCCCACCGCGACCTCTCCGGAATCACCCGCCCCCTAAAGCCTGCCTCGCACTCTCAAGTCGGCAGATGAATAAAGCACCCTAAAAATGACACGATCACGTGAGGGCGTCGTCAAAGGGAGACCTTCGTGATCGAGTTCTATTCGTCGCAGAGCAAAATCACCGATCCCGGCGAGCTGGGTCCGTGGATCGACGGCGTCCCAGGTGATCTGGAGGGTGTCCGCCGGGCCGCGGCACAGCTGGTCTTCCACTACTGGGCGCACGGCGACATCACCGAGCACGGCTTCACCCCCGAACGCCGAGGGGAGATCAATCTGCGGTACGCCGACGTGATGTTGCGCCGCGCCCGCGAGCTCAACCCGGCCCGGCCGCCCGCCGACCGGTCCCCGACCGAGCAGCTGGTGGGGTGCTGCCGGGACAACACCGTGCTGTTTCTCACGCTCGCCCGCCACCACGGCATCTCGGCCCGCGGCCGGGTCGGCTTCGCCGACTACCTCGTCCCGGACCTGTTCATCGACCACGTGATCCCGGAGGTGTGGGACGCCGCGGAGGCACGCTGGCGGCTGGTCGAGCCGGAGTTCCCGGACGGCTACACGCCGCCCGGCGAGGACGCGCCGCTCGACCTGACGGACATTCCCCGGGATCGTTTCCTGGTCGGGCCGGAGGCGTGGGAGTTGTGCCGGGCGGGCAAGGTCGATCCGGAGCGCGTCTCGGTCGGCCCGGGGTTCGACCTGCCGTTCCTGAAGTCATGGCCGTATCTGGTCCACAACCTCGTCTTCGACCTCGCCGCGCTCAACAAGGACGAGATGCTCCTGTGGGACAGCTGGGGCATGATCGACACGACCGACGCACCGGACGATCCCACGTTCGAGCGGATGGACAGGCTCGCCGCGCTCGTCAACGACCCCGCCGTGACGCTCGACCGCATCCAGGCCGCCTACGCAGACCCCGATCTGCGGGTGCCCCCGGTGGTCGCCAGCCACCCGCCGCCCGACAACCAGCGGATCCAAGTAGAGCTGCGCTGAGCTGGCGCGCACCGCGATCATTCGAACGCATGTTTGACTGACCCGGATATATTGGGAGGCATGGACGGAGCCATCCAGGGCCTTCTGCTCGACTGCACCGAGGAGACGGCTGTCGGCGTGCTCGGCACGTCCGTTCGGCGGACCAGCCTTGAGCACGGTGCCTGGATCGACGTCCGGCCCGGCTGGATCTCCGGTTCGGATGCCCTCTTCGAGCGGCTGCTGACGGAGGTGCCATGGCGTGGCGAGCAGCGGCGGATGTACGACCGGGTGGTCGACGTCCCCCGGCTGCTGAGCTTCTACGACGAGGACGCCCCGCTCCCCGATCCGGTGCTCGACGAGGCCAAGGCCGCCCTCAGCGCCCACTACGCGGACGAGCTCGGCGAGCCGTTCCGGACGGCGGGGCTTTGCCTCTATCGCGACGAGCACGACAGCGTCGCCTGGCACGGCGACCGGACCGGGCGCGGCCGGGCCGAGGACACCATGGTCGCGATCATCTCGTTCGGCGCGCCGCGTTCGTTGTCGCTGCGGCCGCGCGGCGGAGGCGCGGCGCGGCGATTTGGCATGGGCCCGGGCGATCTGCTGGTGATGGGCGGCAGTTGTCAGCGGACTTGGGAGCACGCGATCCCCAAGAGCACAAAGGCGACCGGGCCACGGATCAGCGTGCAGTTCCGCCCGCGCGGCGTACGTTGAACGGCGGCGAATGGGTCACGCTTACCCCAAGCGCTACTTGTGTGATCTAAGGTGCCCTTGGGTCAATTGACAATTCCAAGGACAGGGGGCCGGTAGGCATGCGCCTGAAGATCGCCGGACTTGCGTTGGTCGCCGGGGCCGTGATGGCACCGTTCATCTCATCACCGGCCGAGGCCGCCGCATTCTCCGCGAGCGCTCCGAGCACCGCGGCCGCGGCGGCGGCGAGAGCCGCTGCGCCGCCCACGCTCTACTACGGCTCCAAGGGCAAGTACGTCACCTACCTGCAGAAGCGCCTGCGGGCACTCCGCTACGACCCGGGTTCGATCAACGGGAAGTACGGCAAGGACACGCTCTACGCCGTCTGGGCGTTCCAGAAGGTGAACGGCCTCAAGCCCGGCAGCAAGGGCACTGTCGGCAGGGGGACCTGGGCGGCGCTGGCGAAGCCCAAGTCGCCCGTGCGGATCGTCAAGAAGCCGGCCGCCAGCCGCGTGGAGATCTCCAAGAAGCGCCAGCTCATCGTGGTCTACAAGAACAACAAGGTCTACCTGATCACGCACACCTCGACCGGCAACAACAAGCGCTACTGCTACAAGGGCGAGTGCGACGTCGCGCGCACACCGGTCGGCAACTTCAAGGTCACCCGCAAGATCAACGGCTGGCGCCACGCCAAGCTCGGCGACCTCTACAAGCCGATCTACTTCTACCAGGGCTACGCGCTGCACGGCTCGCCGAGCGTGCCGCTCTACCCGGCCTCGCACGGTTGCGCGCGCCTGCCGATGAAGCACACCGCCGACCTGATGTTCAAGATCCTCCCGGTCGGCTTCCGCGTCTACGTGCGCTGACCCGGGACACGACGAACAGAGTCCCGAACAGAGCCATGACAAAGGCCCGTGACCGTCCCACCGGACGGCCACGGGCCTTTCGCGTGGGCCACGGCTACTGGCCCTCCTGCCCCTCTTGCGCCATGGCGGCCATGTCCATGTACATGACCTCCCAGTGGTGGCCGTCGGGGTCCTGGAAGCTGCGCCCGTACATCGGCCCCATGTCCATGGTGTCGCCGGCGGCCGAGCCGCCCGACGCCAGCGCGGTGTCGACGAGCCGGTCGACCTCCTCGCGGCTGTCCGCGGACAGAGCGATCATGGTTTCGGTGGTCGTCGCGGCGTCGGCGGTCGCCTTTCCCTTGGACAGGAACCCGGCGAAGAACTGCTCGGTGAGCAGCATGGCGTAGTTGTGCCCCTCGGCGAGCACCAGACAGGCCGCGTTGTCGTCGGTGAACATCGGGTCGAACGAGTAGCCGAGCTTGCCCCAGAAGGCTTTGGTCTGCTCGAGGTCTCGTACGGCGAGGTTCACGAAAATCATGTTGCCGGCCATGGTCATCTCCTTCGCGGCTGCGCTGAGCCGAACGTGGAACGTGGTGTCGTGGGAGTAGACCACGGCCGTTTCGAAAACTCATCGGGGATCTGGCGTCAGATCTGGCGTCGGATCGGTTTCGCGCGGCAGCGCGCGTTCGACGGCGGCGGCCACCAGTGCGTCGATCTCCTTCTCCGGAAAGACGTCCGGCAGCGTGAGCCGCTCCAAGATCAGCCAGTTCAGCGCCAGGTGCAACAGGACGACCATGGTCTCGTCACCTGGCAGGCCCGAGTCGCGGTGATGCGAGATGTTGGCCTCGACGTCGCGCCGGATCGTTCGCGTGAGGACCTCGCGCAACCCTGGCCGGCGGGTGGCCTCAAGGCGAAGCTCCAGTAGCGCGATATATCCGGAGCGGAACGCGGCGACGTTCTCCACGGTCGTGCGCATGACCTCGATGAGACGTTCCCTGGTCCGCGGACCCGCCAGTTGCCGGGCGACCGTGGCCTCATCCGGCTGGTAGAGCTCGTAGATGCGGCCGCCGACCTGGTTGAACAGGTCGTCCCGGTTGGCGAAGTAGTTCGAGGCCGTACCGATCGGGCAGCCCGCCTCGGCGTCGATGGCCCGGAACGTCAGGCCGCGCGCACCTTCCCTGGCCAGGACCTCGATGGCCGCGTCGATCAGCACCGCACGCCGCTCCGGATTCTGCCGCATTGAACCCTCCACAACATTCGGGGTTGACACCACTACGCATATAGTACTACGTTCAGACCACTACATTCGAAGCACTTCGAACGGAGTAGCCAGATGCGAAGGCTGACCTACTACGTGGCGAGCACGATCGACGGCTTCATCGGGGGGCCGGACGGGACGTCGGGCTTCTTCCCCTGGTCGGCGGACATGATGGAGTACCTCAACAACCGCATGCCGGAGACCCTCCCGACCGCCTTCCGTTCGCAGGCGGGCTTGGACGACGCGGCGAACCAGACCTTCGACACGGTCCTGATGGGCGCCGGCACCTACCGCATGGGCCTGAAGGACGGGATCACCAGCCCCTGGCAGCACCTGCGGCAGTATGTGGTCTCCACCAGCATCACGGCGATCGACGAACCCGGGGTCACACTCGTTCCGGGCGACCCCGCCGGACTGGTACGGCGGCTGAAGAACGAGGCGGACGGGCTCGGCATCTGGCTGTCAGGCGGCGGGAAACTCGCGGGCTCCCTGCTCCCGGAGATCGACGAGCTCATCATCAAGCGCTACCCGGTCGTCATCGGCACGGGCATCCCGGTCTTCGCCACGACGGAGCTCCAGGCCACCCACTTCGACCTGACCGGCACGCGTACGTTCGGCAACGGAGCGGCCGTTCTCACCTACACCCGGAAGTGAGAAAGCCTTCATGCGAAAGCTCGTCTACTTCATCGGGTCAACCATCGACGGTTTCATCGCCGCCCCGGACGGCGACCTGGCCTTCTTCCCGATCACCGAGGACGTCATCGCGTTCCTGAGCTCGGACTATCCGGAGACACTGCCCGTCCAGGTCCGCGAGCAACTCGGGATCGGCGACGCCGCGAACCGGCGCTTCGACACCGTCATCCAGGGCCGCGCCACGTACGCCCCGGCGATCGAGGCCGGGCTGACCAGCCCGTACCCGCACCTGCGCCAATACGTGGTCTCGGAGACGCTCACCGCGAGTCCCGACCCGGCCGTGGACATCATCTCCGGCGACGTCACCGGCAAGGTCCGGGCGTTGAAGGCCGAGGAAGGCATGGACATCTTCCTGCTCGGCGGCGCGCGGCTCGCGGGATCGTTGCTGCCCGAGATCGACGAGCTCGTGGTCAAGGTCTACCCGGTCGTCGCCGGTGCCGGGATCCCGCTGTTCGGCATGGGATTCTCGCCGCTCTCGTTCCGGCTCACCGGCACGCACACGCTCGACGGCGGCATGGCCGTCCTCTCGTACGAACGCTGACCACCCGGAACCCCCGGCGGCAGTGCGAGAGTTGATCAGACCGGGGGGAAGTTGATCGGATAGGGAGAGATCGATCGAGCAGGGCGAGGCGGAGGCTGCGACCATGTCGGACGACGGTTATGGATGGAACGGCGGCGAGCTCGACCTCGACGCGTATCTCGCCCGGATCGGGTTCGGCGGTGAACGGGCCCCCACACTGGAGACACTGCGGGCCCTGCAGCGCGGGCACACCACGGCGTTCCCGTTCGAGAACCTGGAGATCATGCTGGGCCGCCCGATCCTCCTGGACCTGGAGGCCCTCCAGGACAAACTGGTCAGGCGCCGGCGCGGCGGCTACTGCTACGAGCACACCATCCTGTTCGCCGCCGCGCTGGAACGGCTCGGCTACGGGCTGACCGCACTGTCGGCTCGCACGACCTTGGGTGCGGAAGGGATCCGGCCCGCGACCCACGCCATTCTGCGGGTGACGACGGCCGATGACGACCGGGCGTGGTTGTGCGACGTCGGTTTCGGACGAGGCCCGCTGGAGCCGATCGAGTTCGCGGACGGCGCCGAAGCGGTGCAGGACGGCTGGCGCTTCCGGCTGGAACGGAGGACCGGTGCGTTGGACACCGATCTGTGGGGGCTCCACCAGTACGGCGCGGAAGGCTGGGTCGAACGCCACACCTTCACGCTCAATCCGCAGTACAGGCTGGACTACGCGGTGGGCAACCACTACGTCTCCACGAGCCCGCGCTCACCGTTCACCACCCGGGTGTTCGCCCAGTGGTTCAGCGCGGAGATCCTCCACGTGCTGGACGGGACCACCTGGACGACCACCCGGCCGGACGGCTCAACGGAGACTCGCGAGGTCGAGCAGTCCGAGGTCCCGAAGCTGCTCGACGAGGTCTTCGGCGTGACCCTCGACCCCGCCGACGCGGCGAAGCTCGGTCAGCCGTCCTTGCAGGCCCGGTAGCGGGCCCAGACGACCTTGCCGCCCATGGGCTCCTGCCGGGTCCCCCACTCCTCGACGAGCAGGTCCACGATCTCCAGTCCCCGGCCGCCGATCTCCTCGGGGGCCGCGGGCCGGAGCGCCGGCAGGTCCGAGGCCGGATCCTCCACTTCGATGCCGACCACACCCTCTTCCTCGGTCCACAACCGCAGATCGATCTGCGCGCCCGGGGCCGCGTTCACCGCGTTGGTCGCCAGCTCGCTGACGATCAGCACGAGATCGAGGGTGTGCGCCGCCATCCCCCACATCGACAGATGAAACTCGGTGAGGTCACGCAGCAGGCCGACCGCAGCCGGCACCGCACGCACCCGCTGCTCGAACCGCTGTCCGTCGAGCCCCCGCCGTCCGGTCATGATCGCCATCTCTCCGCCCTCGCGGTCGAGATCGAGAGGCCACGTCGCTCTCGGCGCCTCCCCAACGAGGTGTTGTGACGCGATCGGCCCCGATGGTCTGTTCAGTCCGCAGTACGGACACCACCACGGCCAGGGTTCAACGATTCCGGGACTCGCCGATGACCTCGGACGACGACCATCGGCCCGCCGACGGCGAAGTGCCCCCCGGCTGGGCGGACGGCTCCGTGTGGACAGACGCCTCCACACGGAGCGACGGCTGGGTGACAGACGAGGTGACGACGGGCGGCGGCGGACCGGACGGCGGCCTCATCGGGAACGACGGAAGCTGAACATGCAGGACGAGGCCGCCCTCGGGGCGGGGCGAAGCGGTCACGGTGCCGCCGTGGGCGGTGGCGGTGGCACGGACGATGGACAGGCCGAGGCCGGTGCCGCGGTCGGAGCGCACCCGGTCGTTGCCCAGCCGGCGGAACGGCTCGAAGATCGTCTCTGTCTCGTACGGCGGGACCACGGGGCCGGTGTTGGCCACGGTCAGCTCGACCTCGCCGTTGTTGCGCGCGGTCGTGACCCACAACTCGCCGCCCTCGGTGTTGTGCCGGACGGCGTTCTCCACCAGGTTCTGGACGAGCCGTTCGACCAGGACGGGATCACCGGCGGTGGGCGCGGGGCCGAGGCGGCGGTGGGTGGTCACACCGCGTTCGGTTGCCTCGGCGGAGGCCTGGTCCAGGACGTGCCCGGCCACCACGGCCAGGTCGAGCGGCAACCTGTCGACCACGGCGTTCTCCGTGCCCGCGAGCGTGAGGAGGCCGTCGATGAGCCGTTCGTGCCTGGTGTTGACGACCAGCAGCGACTCGCCCAGCCGTTTGACGTCGTCGGTCGCGTCCGAGCGGCGCACCGCCACGTCCACCAGCGTCCGGTTGATCGCCAGCGGGGTGCGCAGCTCGTGCGAGGCGTTGGCGACGAACCTGCGCTGGCCGTCGAACGCCCGCGCCAGCCGTTCCAGCATCGCGTCGAAGGTGTCGGCCAGCTCCTTCACGTCGTCGTGCGGGCCCGTGTAGGCGATGCGTTCGCCCAGATGCTGGCTGCGCGTCACGCGCCGCGCGGTCTCGGTGATCGAGTGCAGCGGGCGCAGTGCCCGGTCCGCGAAGATCCAGCCCAGCCCCAGAGCGACCGCACCGACCAGGCCGAGGGCGATGGAGCCGTAGGTGAGCAACGCGTTCAGCGTCGCCTGCTGGGTCTTGCCCCGGGTCTCGACCAGGAGCTCGCCGACCTGTTCGGATCGGAACACGGTTCCCGGTGGCGCCTCCCTGAATTCCCTGACGAACGCGCCTTCGGGTGGGGGAACCCCCGAGTCGGTCACCCGGGAGGTGCTGCCGGAGGCGACCTTCTCGGATCCTCCAGGAAGGCTGCCCCTGACCAGGAAGTAGGTCAGGGCGAGCAGGACGATGCCGCCGACCAGGAACAGGCCGCCGTACACCAGTGCCAGCCGGACCCTGATCGTGGGCCGGAGTGCCGCGGTGAGCGTCGTCATGGAATTCGGTACCCCACTCCCGGAACGGTCTCGATGACAGGCGGGTCACCGAGCTTGCGGCGCAGCTTCATCAGCGTCACCCGGACGGTGTTGGTGAACGGGTCGGTGTGCGCGTCCCAGACCTTCTCAAGGAGGTGTTCGGCCGAGACGACCTCGCCGTCGGCGCGCATCAGCTCAGTGAGCAGCCCGAACTCCTTGCGCGCGAGCTGTACGTACCGGCCCTCCCGGTAGACCTCGCGACGGGCCGGATCGAGCTTGATGCCCGCCCGCTCCAGCGTGGGCGGCGCCGCCGGGCGGGCGCGGCGGCCGAGGGCGTGGACGCGGGCGACCAGTTCCTCGAACGCGAACGGCTTGGTCAGGTAGTCGTCGGCGCCCAGTCGGAGCCCCTCGACCCGGGCGGGCACCGTGACGGACGCGGTCAGCATGATCACCCGGACGTGCGCGCCGGACTCCACCACCGCCCGGCACACGTCGTCGCCGTGGACCACGGGCAGGTCCCGGTCGAGCACCAGCACGTCGTAGTCGTTGACGCCGAGGTATTCGAGCGCGGCGTCCCCGTCGTACACCACGTCCACGGCCAGTGCCTCAGCCCGCAGGCCCTCGGCTATCGAATCCGCGAGCATGCGCTCGTCCTCGGCGATCAGTACACGCACGGTCCCCGTCCCTCATGCCACCGGTGTCCGCAGCACAGCCTGCGGCAATGGGCGTAACGCGGGCATAACGCGAAATGGTTACGAGGGGTTTAACGGCCGCCCGCTGAACTTCGATTCGTCCGTCCGTCCATGAAAGTCGACAAGGAGACGAATCGATGCGGCGACAACTGTTCGCGATACCGGCCCTGTTGCCGGTACTCGCACTTGGCCTGGCGGCCTGCGGAGGCGACGGCAAGGGCGCGAGCACCTCGCCCACCGCCAAGCAGACCGACGAACTGTCGGCGATGCGGAACTTCGCCAAATGCATGCGCGACAACGGCATCAACATGGCGGACCCGCAGCAGGGCTCGGGCGGCGGCATGGTCACCAAGGTGGAGGGCAAGAAGGGCGACGACAACCCCGAGAAGATGAAGGCCGCCGAGGCCAAGTGCAAGCACCTCATGCCGAACGGCGGGAAGCCTCCCAAGCTCAGCCCGGAGGAGGTCACCAAGATGCGGGCCTTCGCCAAGTGCATGCGCCAGCACGGCATCAACATGCCCGATCCGGGTGAAGACGGCAGGATCGAGCACAAGGGCACCACCAAGGGCGGCGCCGGCGCTCCCAAGCAGGAGTCGATCGGCGAGAACCCGGAGAGCCCGAAGTTCCAGGCTGCCGACAAGGCCTGTGGTCACCTGCGTCCGGAGCGTCCCGGTAAGAAGGGGAACTGACCTTGAACGGGAAGCGGACGGCCTTCCTGAGCGCCGCCTGCGTCATCGTGATCGCCGGCGCCGGCCTCGCGACGGTCGGGCTGGGCGGAGGCGGCGGAACCCCTGTGGCGCACAGCGGGCTGCCGCCCGCGACCGCCGAGATCGAACGCACCACCCTCACCGAGACCGAGTCGGTGGGCGGGACTCTCTCGTACGGCGCCACGAGCACCGCCTCCACCGCGGGCGGCGGGACGCTGACGTGGCTGCCCTCGCCCGGCTCGTTGATCACCAGGGGCCGGACCGTCTACCGGATCGACAACAAGCCGGTACCGCTGCTGTACGGGAAGCTGCCGATCTACCGGACGCTGGGCACCGGTTCCGAAGGCCCCGACGTGACGCAGCTCGAACGCAACCTGAGCGCCCTCGGCTACAGCGGCTTCACGGTGGACGACGAGTTCAGCTCCGCCACCGCCACCGCGGTGAAGGAATGGCAGGAGGACCTCGGGCTGAAGGAGACGGGCAAGATCGCCCCCGGCTCGGCGATGGTCGCCCGGAACTCGATCCGGGTGGCCGAGCGCAAGGCGAACGTCGGCGACCGGGCGGGCGGCCCGGCGTTCACCTACACCGGCACGACCCGGGTGGTGACCGTGGACCTGGACCTGAAGTACCAGCGGCTCGTCAAGAAGGGCGCGCCGGTGACGATCGAGCTGACCGAGGAGGAGACCACCAAGGGCAGGGTCTCCAAGATCGGCAAGGTCGCCAAGGAGGGCAGCGGGGAGAACCCGCCGACGATTGAGATCACCATCGCGGTGTCGAAGCAGAAGGCGCTCGGTTCCTACGACAAGGCCCCGGTGGACGTCGCGTTCACCTCCGCCGAGCACGACGACGTGCTCGTCGTGCCGGTCGGCGCGCTCGTCGCGCAGCCCGGCGGCGGCTACGGCGTCCAGGTCGTTCAGGGCTCGACCGTCCGCACGGTGAAGGTCGAGACCCAGGCGTTCGCCGAGGGCCGGGTCGCGATCACCGGCCCGGGCCTCGCCGAGGGCATGAAGGTGGGGATCCCGAAATGACCCCGGTCGTGGAACTGCGGGAGGTCACCAAGACCTATCCGGGCGACGTCACCGCGCTGGACCACGTCTCGGTGGCGATCGAGTCCGGCGAGCTCGTGGCGGTCGTGGGCCCGTCGGGCTCGGGCAAGTCGACCATGCTCCACCTGCTCGGCACACTCGACCGACCCAGTTCGGGCACCGTGCTGATCCAGGGCCGCGACGTCTCCCGGCTCACCGACAGGAAGTTGTCGGCGCTGCGCTCACGGCGGATCGGGTTCGTGTTCCAGCAGTTCCACCTGGCTGCCGGGGTGAGCGCGCTCGACAACGTCGCCGACGGCCTGCTGTACGGGGGCGTCCCGCCGGCGGAGCGGCGCCGGCGGGCGCGCAGGGCGCTGGAACGCGTCGGGCTCGGGCACCGCCTCGGGCACCGGCCGCATCAGCTCTCCGGCGGAGAGAAACAGCGGGTCGCGATCGCGCGGGCGGTGGTCGGCGAACCGGCGATGTTGCTCGCCGACGAGCCGACGGGCGCGCTGGACTCCGCCACGGGGACCGGGGTGATCGACCTGCTGCGGGAACTGGCGGCGGGTGGGACCACCGTCATCCTGATCACCCACGACCGCGACATCGCCGACCTCCTGCCCCGGCAGGTGCGGATGCGGGACGGGCGGATCGAACGGGACGACGCCTGGGCGGAGGTGGCGCGATGAGCCGCAGACGGTCCAGACGCGCCTCCAAGGAAGGGGGCGTCACCATCGAGGGTGGCCGCGACAAGGTGGAGGGAAGCCGCATCAAGGTCGAGGGCGACGACGTCCCGGCCCGTCTCGGCCCCCGGGACGTGCTCAAGGTCGGCGGTGCCGGCCTGCGCGCCCGGCCGCTGCGGGTGTTCCTCTCCGCACTCGGCATCGCGATCGGCATCGCGGCCATGATCGGCGTGGTCGGCATCTCGACGTCCAGCCGGGCCCAACTCCAGGACATGCTGGACAAGCTCGGGACCAACCTGCTGACGGTGGGGCCGGGCAACGACTTCTTCGGCGACGCCGCCAAGCTGCCCAAGGAGTCGGACGGCATGATCGCACGGATCCCCGACGTGCTGTCCGCGTCCGCGACCGGCAAGATCGACAACACCAAGGTCTATCGCAACGATCACATCGACGAGGGCGAGAGCGGCGGCATCAGCGTGCAGGCGGCCCGCCTCGGCCTGCCGTCCACGATCGGGCTGAAGCTGGCCGCCGGCAACTGGCTGAACGAGGGCACGAGCCGGTACCCGGCCGTCGTGCTGGGCTCCGCGGCGGCCGAACGTCTCGGGGTCGGCTCGCCCAACCAGCAGGTCTGGCTCGGCGCCAAGTGGTTCACGGTCGTGGGGATCCTGAGCCCGAACCAGCTCGCGCCCGAACTGGACAGCGCGGCGCTGGTCGGCTGGGAGGCGGCGCAGACCCATCTCGGCTTCGACGGCCACCCGACCAACATCTACACGCGGGTGGAGAAGAAGTCGATCGAGACCGTGGGAGGCCTGCTGGCCCAGACCGCCAACCCCGAGTCGCCGAACGAGATCAAGGTGGCCCGGCCGTCGGACGCGCTGGCGGCCGAGCAGGCCACCGACAAGGCGTTCACCGGACTGCTCCTCGGGCTGGGCGGGGTCGCGTTGCTGGTCGGCGGCGTCGGTATCGCCAACACCATGGTCATCTCGGTGCTGGAACGCCGGGCGGAGATCGGCTTGCGGCGGTCGCTGGGCGCCACCCGGGGTCAGATCAGGCTGCAGTTCCTCACCGAATCGCAGCTGCTCGCCGCCCTGGGCGGAGTGGGCGGAGTGGCGCTCGGCATCGTCGTCACGGCGATCTACGCGCTGAGCCAGGGCTGGCCGACCGTGGTACCGACCTGGGCCATGGCCGGCGGCATCGCCGCGACCCTGCTGATCGGCGGGATCGCCGGTCTCTACCCGGCGATCCGCGCCGCCCGCCTCGCCCCGACCGAGGCGCTCGCCACTCCCTGAAACCACGTGCGAGAACCACGGGCACGAGAACCACATGCACGAGAACCACGTGCACCCGGCCCGCCCACGCCGGGTGCGCCCGGCGCCCGATGTCCGGCGAACACCCTCCCCGCCGGCATCAGGCGCCCCAGCACCCCGGTCCCGCCGGCTGGACACGCGGCGGGACCGGGGCGGCTGAGTCACGAGACCACGTCTCCAGGGCACGTCTCTACGGCACGTCTCTAGGACACGGCTGGGCAGTGGGTGCCTCGGGCGGGCACCTTCAGGTCGGTCAGGTAGCCGTCGACGGCCTTCTCCATACAGGGAGTGTCGTTGGCGCTGCCATGCCCCCAGCCGTCGTACGTGACAAGCACGCCCTTGCGGCCGAACTGCCGGGTGACCGACACGGCCCACTTGTGCGGCGTGGCCGGGTCGTGCGCCGAGTTCACCAGCAGGACCGTCGGGGCCTTGCGCGCCGTCGGCTTGAGCCGGTGCTGCGGGTTGGCCGTGGGAGCACCGAGGCACGCGGCCGCCAGACGGAGGGGCAGCAGGTACGGCATGTCAGGCGCGGTCCTGTTCATCGTCCGCACCAACGACGCGTACTCCCGGTAGTTGCGCACCGGCAACTGCCAATCCGCGCAGAACACCGGCACGGCAGGCGGAAGCGGCGACAGCCTCGGGGGTGGGCCGGACGCCTCACGTGTCTCCATGTCGACGATGTCGTCCGCGAGCATCTTGAAGCCGGCCTGATAGAACGCCCGGAAAGCGACCATGTTGACCAGATCGTTCGAGGTCAGCCGCGATCCGAGCCTGCCCGCCAGCCTCGGCGGAGTGGCCAGTTCGCCACGTTCGGCCTTGGCCAGCAGCTTCTTCCAGACAGCGCGCACGTCACGGTCTCGCAGTGCGCAGTCCGCATTGCCCTCACACCACTTCACGAACTCGTTGAACAGGTCCTGGCCGGCAGCCGCGCCGTCCTTGAGGAGGGCGCGCGTGGTGGGAACGCTGTGGTCCATCACGCTCTCCAGCACCATCGCCCGCACGTTGCGGGGATAGGTCTCGGCGTACTGCGCGCCGAGCATCGTGCCGTACGAGCTGCCGTGGAACGTCAGCTTCTTCTCGCCGAGCGCGACGCGGATGGCCTCCAGGTCGCGAACGGTCTGGCCCGAGTCGAGATGGTCGAAGATGCCTGCGGGCTTGGTGTTCGCCCGGCAGTCGTCGCGCAGGCGCCTGTTGTACGCGACGGTGGCCTCGAAGTCGGCCTGGCTCGTCATCTTCGGCGACGGCCGTTCGGCGAGCAGCGCGGGCGTGCAGGTCACCGGGCTGCTGAGGCCCACACCACGCGGGTCGAAACTGACGATGTCGAACCGGCGGCGGACCTCAGGACTGAACCGGGACACGCCCGTCCCGACCCGTTCGACGCCGGAGTCACCCGGACCGCCGGGGCCGAACACGAGGGTGCCGGTGCGCGCCGCGGGATCGGCCTGACGGCGGGCGATCGCCAGGTCGAACGTCGGGCCGTCCGGGCGGGCCCAGTCGATGGGCAGCCGCAGGGTCGCGCACTCGGAACCCTTCCATGCCGCCCACTTGGGGTCGTCCGGCGGCTTGCACGGGGACCACTGGACGCCATTGGCGGCCACGGCCGTCGCGTTCACCTCGGGAGCGGTGCCGAAGGCCGGGCTGACGACGGCCCCTGTGGTGGCCAATGCGGCGGCGCCTGTGCTCCAGATGACGGCACGGCGCAAGGCTGGTCTGGCCTTGAGCATGAACGGTTCCTCCTGAAATGGATCTTGGGGCGTTCGTCACGCTAGGCCCGGGATCCGGCGCTGAGAACCGTTCTCAGGGGAGGTTCAGGGTCGCCTCAGGGGAGGATCAGGGGAGGGCCGGTGAGAGCCCAGTGAGGGCTCCGCGAGGGCCCGGCGCAGGACTTCGGCCAGGTGAAGCCCGCGACGATCAGTCCCCTGGGTCACCTGCGTACGGCAGGAGAAGCCGTCGGCGAGGATGAGCGCGTCGGCCCCGGCCTCGCGGACCTTGGGGTACAGCTCGCGTTCGGCGCACGCCTGGGAGACCTCCCAGTGGCCGGGCTCGAAGCCGAAATTGCCCGCCAGACCGCAGCATCCGGCGCCGATGACGTCGGTCTCGACACCGAGCCGCTCCAGCACCGCACGGTCAGGGTCGTACGACCCCTTGGCCTCCTGGTGGCAGTGCACCTGCGACACCGCGGCCACGTCAAGGCGTTCGAACGGCCAGTCGCCCTCGTGCGCTGCGACATGCCCCGCGACGACCTCGGCAAGCGTCACCATGCTCTCGGCAAGGAGCTTGGCCCGCGGATCGCCTGGCAGGAGCTCGGCCGCCTCGTCGCGCAACATCACGGTGCAGGACGGTTCGAGGCCGATGACGGGCAGCCCGGCTTCCAGCGCCGGCTCCAGCACGTCCAGGGTGTGGACGAGGACACGCTTGGTGATCTTGAGCTGGCCGGTCGAGTGCCAGGTCAGCCCGCAGCAGACCCGCCCGGGCGGCATCAGTACCTGGTATCCCAGGGCCTCCAGCACCTCGACCGCCGCCTGTCCGACCTCCGGCGAGTGAAAGGCGGTGAACGTGTCGGGCCACAACACCACCTTGGGGCAGTGCTCGCGCTTGCCGTTCTCGCGGCTGCCGTGCTCGCGATTGCCGTGCCGCCGGGGACGCCTGCGGAACCACTCCTTCAGCGTCTCCTCCGCAAAGGAGATCATCTCGCGCCGCGGCTCGACACCCGCGAGCCGCTTCGCCAGCGCGGCCACGGGTCCCCGCTGCAGGGCCGCATTGGCGACCCGGGCCGCGCCGGGGAGAGCTGTCACGGCCCGCGACCACAACGGCAGCCAGCCCATCGAATAGTGCGCCAAGGGCCGGACCCGTCCGCCGTAGTGCCGGTGCAGGAACTCCGCCTTGTAGGTCGCCATGTCGACATTGACCGGGCAGTCGTTCGCGCATGCCTTGCAGGACAGGCACAGGTCGAGCGCCTCCCGCACCTCCTCCGACCGCCATCCGTCCGCGATCGTCTCGCCGCGCAACATCTCCGCGAGCACGCGGGCGCGGCCACGCGTCGAGTGGACCTCGTCCCTGGTGACCTTGAACGAGGGGCACATCGCACCGGTCTCCAGGTTCCGGCAGGCACCGACGCCCACGCATCGGTGCACCGCCGCCGCGAACGACCCGCGGTCACGGGAGAGGGCGTGCACCGGCTCGATCGGCAGCTTGATCAGCAGGGCGTCGCGGCCGGGGCCGGGCCGCAGATCCGCGTCCATGGGCGCCGGGTCGGTGATCACTCCGGGGTTGAGCCGCCCTGCCGGGTCGAAGACGCCCTTGAACACCGAGAACGCGGTCATCAGCTCCGGCGAGTACATCTTGGGCAGCAGCTCAGACCGAGCCCGGCCGTCCCCGTGCTCGCCGGAGACCGTTCCGCCGTACGAGAGCACCAGATCGGCGGCGGCCTCCATGAACTCCCGGTAGGCCGCCACACCACCCGGCGCGTCCAAGCCGAAGTCGAGGCGCAGGTGCAGGCAGCCCTCCCCGAAGTGCCCGTAGGGAACGCCTCTGAGACCTCGCCTCTGCATGAGTCCGTACAGATCCCGCAGGTAATCGCCGAGCCGTTCAGGAGGAACGGCCGAGTCTTCCCAGCCGGGCCACGCCTCGCCGCCGTCCGGCAGGCGGGTCACGATTCCCGAGCCCGCCTCGCGGATCCACCACAGCGCCCGCATCTCGGCGGGCTCGTCCACCACGACCGCGTTCGTCTCGGGAACGATCCCGCGTACGGCCGTGACCAGCGCGTGGGCCGCCTCCCGCGCCTCCGCGAGCGACTCGCCACCGACCTCGCAGTAGAGCCAGCCGCCTCCCGGTGGCAACGCCGATCCGGCGGCACCCCGGCCGGGTTGCGCCCGGAGCGCCGTCAGCAGATCAGCTGCCATCCCCTCCACGGTCAGCGCACCGGAACGGGCCGCGAATGGCGCGACCTCGGCCGCCGTGTAGACGTCGGGGAAGCCGAGCACGGCCAGCGCCCGCACGGCCGGCACTGGAACGAGCCGTACCGTCGCCTCCGTGATCAGTCCGCACGTGCCCTCGCTGCCCACCAGCGCCTTGGCCACGTCGAAGCCGTTCTCAGGCAGCAGATGGTGCAGGCCGTAGCCCGAGACCTGGCGGCTGAACCTGCCGAGCTCGGTCCGGAGCGGCCCCAGATGAGCGTCACGCAGCCGCGTCAGCTCGGCGTCGATCCGAGCGTCTCCGCTCGTGCCCTTGCCCGCCGCGAGTTCGCGCCCGTCCGGGAGCAGCAGCCGGAGTGCCTCGACGTTGTCGGCCGTGATGCCCCACGCCACCGAATGCGACCCGCACGCGTTGTTGCCGATCATCCCGCCCAGCGTGCACCGCGAATGGCTTGACGGGTCAGGGCCGAACGTGAGCCCGTACGCCCCGGCCGCCGCCCGCAGGTCGTCGAGCACCACCCCCGGCTCGACAACAGCGGTTCGGGCGTCCGGATCGATCGACGTGATCCGGTTGAGGTGCCGGGACGTGTCCACCACGATCCCGCGTCCGATGGAGTTGCCCGCGATCGACGTACCGCCGCCCCGCATCGTCACCGGCAGCCCCGCGTCGGCCGCCAGCTCCAGCGTCAGGGCGAGGTCGGCCTCCGTCCGCGGCTCCGCGACCGCCACCGGGACCTGCCGGTAGATCGAGGCGTCCGAGGAGTACGCCGCCCGGGCCGTCAGGTCCGTACGGAAGAACCCGGCCCCCGACAACCGCCGCCGGATCGTGTCGAGGTCATGTGCAGCCGACATTGATCCAGGCTAGTGCCGAATGGATCCAGGCTAATACCGCATGTCAGCGCGGCTCGCAGGGGCTGTGGTTGATCGTGCAGCCGACAGGCGATCCAGTCTGGCCCCGCGCGAGGAACGTCACGGTGTGGCTGGCACCGTTCGCCAGCGCGCCGCCGTTGACCACGATGGTCCAGCCTTCGTGATGCCACGGGAACGGCCACAGAGCCCGCAATCTGGTGTGCCACGGAAGATTGAACGCGAGACGCCAGGGCGGGAGCGTGGCGCCGCTCCTGTTGGTGACCGTGAAGGTGCCGCGGTACTCCCAGTAGCCGCTGTCGGCGCCCGTGTAGCTGACGGTGACCGGTGGTCCCGGAGGGGCGGTCCTCGGCGCGTGCTCGGGTGGTGTCGGGGCAGGGGCCGGGGCTGGGCGCGAGGGCGGGCCCGAACTCTGCGGCTTCACGGTCGGCGGCGATGTCGGCGAGGGCGTGGTGCTCGGGCGCTTTGTCGACTTGGCGGTCTTGGGCTGTACGTCCTCCTCCGACGAGGGAGTGGCCGTGGTCGGCAGGACCTCCGGCGCCACGCATCCGGGCGCGTCGCAGGCCTTCAGCGCTTGGGCCGTCGGAGGCCCGTCCTCGTCGCCGAAGACGGCGTTCATCCCCACCAGCGTGGCCGCGAAGGTCACGACTCCCGCCGCGCCGGCCGCTACGAAACGCCACTGAGGCTGGCGCCGGTCCTTGGCCCTCCTCCGGCTCCTCCGGCCTCCGCCCTGCCGTCCAGGCGTGCCGCCCGGCCCGGCAGACCCCTGCGCGGCCAGCACACCACCCGGGGCAGCGCTCGGGACGGCGCCCGGCATGACGCCCGGGGCAGCGCTCGGGACGGCGCTCGGGAGGGCGCCCGGCATACCGCTCGGGGCAGCGCTCGGGACGGCGCTCGGGAGGGCGCCCGGCATACCGCTCGGGACGGCGGTCGCACCGGCGGCAGTCCCAGGGCGGGCGACGACCAGGAGGTCGGGCCAGACGACGCCCTGGGGATCACGGCCATAGGGCCGCGTGCCTTGCTCTGACATGAAGCCACCCGTTCATGTAGGCCCGCGATCGTGCCGACCCCGCAGCGGCTTCGATCCTCATGGAAGTCAGCGCCACCCGGGGCCAGGACGTTACACACCGGGCTGAACATATCGTGGCCTGGCGATTCCTTGATCCAGGTCTGGACGAAAAGGCCCCGGACCAGCAAAAGTAGGCATTCACGGCCACCCGGGAGCGACATGATCAGTCCGCTGCACATCCAGACCGTGCGTGAGGTCGTGCGGACGGGTTCGTTCGCGGACGCGGCCCGAAACCTGGGCTACACGGCGTCCGCCGTCTCGCAGCAGATCGCCGCGCTGGAACGGACCAGCGGGGTCCTGCTCTTCGAGCGCAGGGCCCGCAGCGTCCACCCCACATACGCCGCGTTCATGCTGGTCAAGAAGGGCGACGACGTACTGGACGCGCTCGACTCGCTGGAGCGCGAGCTGCGCACGATGGCGAGCGGCCAGAAGGGCTCGGTGCAGCTGGGGAGCTTCCCGACGGCCAGTGCGCGGATCCTGCCGCGGGCGCTGGCGGGGCTGACCCGCGACAGGCCCGGCACCAAGATCACACTGTCCGAGGGCGAGCCCGACGAGCTGCTGCCGGAGCTGCTGGACGGGGATCTCGACCTCCAGCTCGTCTACCGGTACGACCTGTTCCCGCGCACCTGGCCGGAGCAGATCGTCGAGACCTCGCTGATGGACGAGAACCTGGTGTTGTGCCTGCCCGCGACCCATCCCCTCGCGCGGAACGGAGCGCGGACGGTGCCGCTGCGCGACCTGAACGGCGAGACCTGGATCGCCAGCCGCCCGGAGACGTCCGGCGCCCAGGCACTGGTGCGGCTCTGCAAGAGCGCCGGGTTCACGCCGGACATCGCGTTCCGCAGCAACGACTACGCGGTGGTGTGCGGGCTCGTGGCCCGCGGCCTGGGCATCGCGCTCGTCCCGGCGCTGGGCCTTGTGCCGGATCCGGGCCTGCGGACGCTGCGGCTCAGCCGGCGCTCGCCGCAACGCCATGTCACCGTGCTGTGCCGCACCACCAATACCAATCCCCTCGTCAAGGTCACGATGCGCGAGCTCATGGCGGCGGCCACCGCCCTGGAGGACGAGCTGACGGCCCAAGCCTCCTAGGCCGCCGGGCCCCTCAACCGCCGCGACCCTCAAGCCCGCCGCGTCCTAGGCCGTCAGCGCCATGCGGCCCTTGAGCTCCATCGCGGTGCGGACGCGGTGCTGGGCCAGTGCGACGGCCGCCTCGTGCGTGGTGGTGTCGCGCCGGGCGGCCTCGGCCAGGACGGTGGAGGTGTTGTCGCGCAGCTTGGCGGCGACCGTGGCGAAGACGGCCTCGGACTCGGGGCGGAACGCGGAGTAGCGGGCGTCCATCGCGAAGCCCGCCGCGACCACGCCGCCCGCGTTGGCGACGAAGTCTGGGACGACCGTGATGCCCCGACCGGCCAGGACGTTCCGCGCGGCGGGAGTGGTCGGGAGGTTGGCGCCCTCGATGACGATCCGGGCGTCGAGCCGGGCCGCGACCTGCTCGTCGATGACGTCCTGGAGTGCCGCCGGGATGAGGATCTCGGCGGGCGTCAACAGCTCGGCCCCCGGTTCGAGATAGGTACCGGAGCCGTACTCGCGGATCAGTTCGTCGCCGGCCTCGGCCCGGAGCTTGAGGAGGCGCGCCACGTCCAAGCCGTTCGGGTCGTACAGCCCGCCCCGGACCGTGGAGACGGCGACCACGATCGCGCCCAGCTCGACCAGCCGCCGGGCCGCCGCGTGTCCCACGGCACCGAAGCCCTGGATGACGACGCGTGCCCCCTCCAACGGGAGGCCGATCTCCTGCGCGGCAGCGTCGGTCACCTCGGCAACGCCGAAACCGGTCACGCCCAGCTCGTCGTACGGCATGCCGCCGAGTGCGTGCGGCGTGCCCACGGCCGCGCCGCGGTCACCGAGCTCGTCCTGGACGATCGCCGCGTCACGTTCGGTCAGGCCCATGTCGAGGCCGACCACGTACTGGTGCGGGATCTCCTTCGACAACGCCCGGACGAACGCCCGCAAGATCGCTTCCTTGTCCGGCGACGCGGGATCGGCCACGATGCCCGCCTTGGCGCCGCCGAAGAAGAGATCGACACCGGCCCACTTGTACGTCATCACCCGGGCGAGCCTCGCCACCTCGGTCACGGTGACGGTGGGGCTCATGCGCATGCCGCCCTTGCCCATCCCGCGCGCGGTGTTGTCGATGACGAGCACGCCCTTCATCCCGGTGCGGGTGTCGGAGACGCAGACGACCCGTTCGGGGCCCCACTCGTCCATCAGCGAGAAGACGTCAGACACAGTTGATCTCCGGTCGCAGCAGATCGCCCTCCAGGCGGCGGGCATCAAGGGGTGACACGTCCACGAACGGCTCGCGGCCGAGATAGAGATCGCGGATGATCTCGCCGATCGCCGGGCCCTGCAGGAACCCGTGCCCGGAGAAACCGGTCGCGTAGAGGAAACGGCTGACGCCGGGAGCCTCTCCGATGAGGGCGTTGTGATCCGGGCTTACCTCGTACAGCCCGGCCCATCCCGTCGTGACGCCCACCTCCAGCAGGCTCGGCGCCCGCGTGGCCATCGCCTCGCCCAGCCTGGGCAGCCAGGCGTCGTCACGCTCCAGCCGAAACCCCGGGCGTTCGTCCGGATCGGACATACCGAGCATCAGCCCATGGCCCTCGCCGTGGAAGTAGAACGTCGTCGCGAAGTCGATCGTCATCGGTACCGGCCGCGGCAGGTCCGGCATCGGCTCGGTGAACACAATCTGCCTACGCAACGGGGTGACCGGGAGGTTCACCCCCACCATGTCGCCGATGGCCGCCGACCATGCCCCGGCGGCGCAGACCACCGCCGACGTCTCGATGTGCCCGCGAGACGTGCGCACGGCCCTGATGCCGTCGCCCATCTCGACGTCCAGCAGCTCGCAGTGGGGCAATACCCGTGCGCCATGACGCCGAGCGCCCGTCGCGTACCCCAGCACGACCGACTCAGGCGTGCAGTGCCCGTCATCAGGAGAGAACGTGGCGGCCAGCAGACCGTCCGTCTCGATCAGCGGCGACAGCCGTTTCGCCTCGTTCACTGAGATCATCCGGCTGGGCACGCCCAGCTCGTTCTGCAGCGCGACGCTCTGCTCGAACGCCGCAACGTCCTCGGCCGTCGACAGCAGGAACAGGTAGCCGACCCGATGCAGGTCGATCTCCTGCCCCGGCCGCTGCCCGAACCGCCCGAACGCCTCCAGGCTGCGCGCCCCGAGCTGGATGTTGACCTCGTCGGAGAACTGCGCCCGCACTCCCCCGGCCGCCTTGCAGGTCGAGCCCGAGCCGAGCTCGTCCCGCTCGATCAGCACCACGTCCACCCCGGCCTCCGCCAGGTGGAACGCGATGCTCGTCCCCATCACGCCCCCGCCGACGACCACCACGTCGGCCGATGCCGGAAACTCCACTCAGGCCCCCTAAAGCCGGAAGCCGAGGTCGGCGTCGATCTCCAGTACGTCCATCTGGGCCTTCTGGAGGCGGCCCGAGTAATCCCAGTTCATCGACTGCCAGCGCGTGAACTGGTCGAGCACCCAGATCCCAGACTGCCGGCTCCCGTTGCCTGAACGCCCGTTGCCGCCGAACGGCAAATGCGCCTCGGCGCCCGATGTCGAGTTGTTGGCGCTGACCATCCCGGCCCGGATGCCCCGGCGGAATGTGAAGACCTTCTTCGGGTCCGTCGTGTAGATCGCCGACGACAGCCCATAGCCCGGCGCGTTCGCCAGCGTGATCGCCTCGTCCAGCGTCCGGTAGGTCGTGACCCCCACGATGGGCCCGAACGTCTCGTTCAGGAACAGCTCGTCCCCGGCCGTCACCCCGTCCACGATCACCGGGTGGTAGTAGAGCCCGCCGAGATCTCCCACGAAGCCCTCGCGCGGCTGGCTCTCGCTGATCCGCCCCACCGCGCCCGAGCCGTAGACCCGGTGCCGCGCGGGATCGATCCATCCCAGCGACTTCTCGAAGCCGTCCGCGAAGCGCTCGTTGATGAGCGGGCCGAAGAGGATGCCCTCCTCCATGGGATCGCCGACCTTCGCGGCCCGCGTGGCCGCGTCCAGCGCCCGCACGAACTCCTCGTGCACGGACTCGTGAACGATCACGGTCCCCAGTGACGTGCACCGCTGCCCCGCCGTCCCGAACCCGGCGAACAAGGCCCCCTCCACCGCCAGCTCAAGCTCGGCGTCTTCGGTCACGACCATCGGGTTCTTGCCGCCGAGCTCCAGGCAGGGCGTCTGCAGATGCCGCCCGCACAGCTCCCCGATCCGCACCCCGACCTCTGTGGACCCGGTGAACCCCACCTTGTCCACGAGGCCTTCGCCCAGCGCGGTCTCCAGCCCCCGGAAGGCCTCCGCGCCGTCCGCATAGACGACGTTCAGCACGCCCTCCGGGACTCCCGCGTGAGCGAAGAGCTCATAGAAGGCCTCCGCGCACGCCGCCGCGTACTCCGCGGGCTTCCACACCACCGTGTTGCCGCACAACAAGGCCGGGACGATGTACCAGGACGGCACCGCGACGGGGAAGTTGCCCGCCGTGATCACGGCCACCACGCCCACCGGATCCCGGAACGTGAACAGCTGCTTGTCGGGCATCTCCGAAGGCACGGTCTGCCCGTACATGCGCCGCCCCTCCCCCAGAAAGAACGCGCACGTGTCGGCGATCTCCTGGACCTCGCCCAGGGCCTCCCCGTACGGCTTCCCGACCTCCCGCGAGACGATCTCCGCGAGCCGCTCCTTGTTGGCCTCGACCAGCCGCCCGGCGCCCGCGATCACCTGGCCCCGCACCGGAGGAGGCACATCACGCCAGGCGTCGTGGGCGCTTCGCGCGGCCCGGCAGGCATCCACGAACACCCCGGCGTCCCCGAGCGCCACCTCGGCGACCACATCGTCCGGCCGGGCCGGCGACGTCGACACATAACGGTCTGCACGGTCTGCACGGTCTGCGGCCAGCTCCACACGGGACCCGGCGATGATGGAGGAGAGCGTCATGCCCCCAGACTGCGCCCCGGGCCCGCTCCCGCCAAGATCGGACGGACCACGGTTTCTTACGAAGATATTAAGCATCTCGCGCCCTTCCACCATGCCAGCCACAACTGGCAAGTTGCGCGATAGACTCCCCGGACCCTCCGATACCTGGCTTCCCGGGAGACTCCTTGCGCCGCATCGTTCTCGGAATGCTGACCGCACTCGCGGTCATGCTCTCGTTGCTCTCCCCGCCCGCCCACGCGGCGGCCGACCCGCAGATCACCTCCGCGCGGATCTCGATCGCCTCCAACACCACCTGGGTGAAGCCGGGCGGCCAGGTCACGCTGACCGGCCTCCTCGAGGGGTACGACCAGACGTCGTCGACCTGGATCCCGCTGCCCGGCAAGGACATCGAGTTCTACGTCTCGACGAACACCCCGGCGCGGCCGACCACGACCACCGACGCCAACGGCCGGTACCGCCTGGTCGCCACGGTCCGCGAGACCATGACCTTCGAGGCGCACTGGGCCGCCGACTCCAGCGTCGGCTACGGCGCCACCAGTCCCGCGGTCCGCATCACCGTGCCGACGCGCGTCAAGATCTCGTTCCATGAGTTCCGGTACAGCCCGTACGGCAAGCTCACAGCGGCCGGATACATCGAGGCCTATCCGCAGAACATCTCCACTCTGCTGCTGGAGTACTCGCCGAACGGCCGCGCCCCCTGGAAGCTGGTCAAGAAGTTCCGCCCGACCGACGGCTCTTCGTTCCGCACCACCACGCAGTGGAACAGCTCCGGCTACTGGCGGATCCACACCAAGGCCAACCGTGACCATCTGGAGGGCTTCAGCCCGGTCCGTCTGGCCCTGCGCTGGCGTACCGACATGTCCAAGATCAGCGTGTCGCCGGGCAAGGTCCGCAAGAACCGTTACGTCACCGTCCGCGGCACCCTCACCCGCTGGTACAACACCAGGCGCCGCGGCGCCTACAAGGGCCAGAAGGTCGCGATCCTCTTCCGCTTCAAGGGAAAGAAGACCTGGTACCTGGCCGGGTGGGCCAAGACCAACTCCAAGGGCCGGTTCAGCAAGAAGGTCCGCGCTTACGGGGACGGCTACTTCGCCGCCGAGTTCACTGGCGGCAAGGGAACCTTCGCCTCCGGCTCCCCCAACATCCGCTACGTGAACACCTACAAGACGGATCTGCTCCCCACAACGCGCCAAGCCGGGCCCTCAGCCCCCGTCTGGATTCCCTGACTCCCTAACTCCTGACCCACCGTCAGGCCCGCTCCAAACGGTTTTGGAGCGGGCCTGTTTGGAGCGGGCCTGAGGTATGGGCTCGGCTTGCTTACCGCGGCGTTAAGGAGATCGTGGTCTCCTCGCACTTGGCTGGTCCGGGGGATCAGGCCGATGCTCGGAAGCATGTCCACCGATGCCTATTTCGCGGAGACGGTCTCGGCCCTGGAGCCCGTCGCACCGCATGGCGAGTTGCCCTTTACGAGTGAGCGCTGCCTGGAGCTCTTCGACGCGCAACTCGGAAGCCGGCACCTCGATCTCGCCGCTCGCTGGTTGCAGTCGCAGGGACGGGGCTACTACACGATCGGGTCAGCGGGGCATGAGGGGAACGTGGCGGTGGCCGCGGCGACGAGGCCTGGAGACCCGGCCTTGCTGCACTACCGCTCTGGGGCGTTCTTCCTGGAACGGGCTCGGCAGGTGCCGGGGCATCGGGCCTTGCGGGATGTGCTGCTCGGAGTGGTCGCGGCGGCGGAGGAGCCGATCGCGGGCGGGCGGCACAAGGTCTTCGGGAGCCACTCGCTGAGTGTCATCCCGCAGACGTCGACGATCGCGTCGCATCTCCCCCGTGCGGTCGGTGTGGCATTCGGGATCGAACGGGCCAAGCGGGTCGGCGTCGAAAGCCCTTGGGCCGAGGACGCCATAGCTGTGTGCAGCTTCGGCGACGCTTCGGCCAATCACTCGACGGCTACCGGAGCCATCAACGCGGCTGTGCATTGCGGCTATCAGGGATTGCCGATGCCCCTTCTGTTCGTCTGTGAGGACAACGGGATCGGGATCAGCGTGCGCACTCCTGAGGGTTGGATCCAATCGGCATACGGATCTCGGGAAGGGCTGGAGTACTTCGCCCCAGACGGATGTGACTTGGCCGAGGCGTATGTGGTCGCCCAGAACGCCGTGAAGTTCGTACGCGACCGGCGGCGCCCCGCGTTCCTGCACCTGAAGACCGTACGGTTGATGGGGCACGCGGGGTCGGACGTCGAGTCGGCCTACCGGACTCCAGCGGAGATCGCGGCCGCGCAGGCGGGAGATCCACTGCTGGGTACGGCCAAACTCCTGGTAGATCACGGGGTCGCCACGCCGGACGAGATCAACGCCCTCTACGAGGCCAAGCGCGACGAGGTCATGGCGATCGCGGCTGAGGTCGCGGGGGCGCCGCGCTTGAGCTCTGCACACGAAGTGATGGCCCCGCTGGCGTCGTCGCCGGCGTCGTTGGCGGCGGCGTCGGCGGCGGCGGCGGCGGCGTCGGCGGCGGCGGCGTCGGCGGCGGCGGCGGCGTCGGCGGCGGCGGCGGCGTCGGCGGCGTCGTCGCTGGCATCGTCCCGACCCGCAGCGACGCCCCTGGCTGAGACCTCACAGCCACTGACCTTGGCGCAGGTGATCAACCGGAGCCTCGATGACCTGCTGGGAAGCGTTCCGGAGCTCCTACTCTTCGGCGAGGACGTCGCGCGGAAGGGCGGGGTGTACGGGGTGACGCGGGGGCTGCACAAGCGGCACGGAGCCGCCCGCGTTTTCGACACGCTGCTCGATGAGCAGGCCATTCTGGGGCTCGCCTTGGGAACGGGAGTTTCGGGCTTCGTGCCGATGCCGGAAATCCAATACCTGGCTTACCTGCACAACGCCGCTGATCAGCTGCGAGGCGAAGCGGCCACTCTGTCGTTCTTCTCGAACGGGCAGTACCGGAATCCCATGGTGGTGCGGATCGCCGGCTACGCCTACCAAAAGGGGTTCGGCGGGCACTTCCACAACGACAACGCCATCGCGGCCCTCAGGGATATCCCGGGGTTGATCATTGCGTCGCCGTCCCGACCGGAGGACGCGGCGGGAATGCTGCGCACCTGCGTCGCGGAGGCCATGACGAACGGGCGGGTCTGCGTCTTCCTGGAGCCGATCGCGCTCTACCACGCACGTGACCTCTATGAGGAGGGCGACGAAGAGTGGCTGGCCTCCCCAGGAGAGCCCGTCGAGCTCGGACGCGCTCGCACCCATGGATCCGGCACCGACCTCACCATCGTGACGTTCGCCAACGGACTCCCGATGAGCCTCCGCGCCGCCCGCAGCCTGGCCGAGTCCGGCATCAACGCTCGCGTCCTGGATCTTCGATGGCTGTCCCCCCTCCCGACCGAGGACCTGCTCCGAGAGGCACGCGCCACCGGACACGTCCTCGTAGCCGACGAGACACGGCGCAGCGGCGGAGTCTCGGAGGGCGTGCTCGCCGCCCTGTCCGACGGCGGCTTCGAGGGACGTGCAGCCCGCGTGACCAGCGAGGACAGCATCATCCCCCTTGGCGACGCCGCGTACCACGTCCTCCTGTCGGAGACCGACATAGAACAAGCCGCCCGCAAACTGCTCCAGGCCACCGGCTGAGTAACAAGCACCGCTTTACCTTCTGCTCTTGGCAGTGCGGCGCCGAATTCGTGAGGATGACCTTGTATGACCAACGTTCTCCTCATGTCAGCCGCCGACGTGCACGCGGTGTTCGACGTCCGCACGGCGATCGAGTCGCAGCGGGCCGCGTTCACCGCCCTCGGCCGGGAGGAGGCGCTCCTCGCGCCGCGGGCGCTGCTGCCCGCCGGCGATGGCGATGATGTCGCGTTCTGCTACGTCTCCCGGCTGCCGGGGACCGGCCCGGTCGCCAAGTTCGGCAGCGTCAACCCCGGCAACGGCGAGCGCGGTCTGCCCAGCGTCTCGGCGATGGTGACCGTGCTGGACGGGACCACCGGCCGTCCCGTCGCGATCATCGAGGGCACATCGGTCACCACGCTGCGCACGTCCGCCGCGAGCGCGGTCGCCGTGGACCACCTCGCCCGCGCGGACGCGTCACGGCTGGCGATCATCGGCTGCGGCGTTCAGGGGCAGGCCCATGTGAGGGCGATCGCCGCCGTCCGGGCGCTCAGCGAGGTTCGCCTCTACTCCCGTACGGCCGGCTCGGCGACGGCGGTGGCGGCCAGTCTCGAAAAGGAACTGGGGCTCTCCTTCAGCGTCGCCGAAAGCTCCCAGGAGGCCGTCGAAGGGGCCGACATCGTCGCGGCCTGCACGACCAGCGAGCGGCCGGTGGTGCGCGGCGCGTGGTTGTCACCCGGCTGCACCGTGGTCAGCGTCGGCTCGTTCACGCCCGACCACTCCGAAGTCGACGCCGAGGTGCTGGCGCGCGCCGCCGTGATCGTGGTCGACGATGTCGCCACCGCCGCGGAACAGGCGGGCCCGGTGGTGAGCGCCCTGCGTGACGGCAGCTTGGCCGAGGCCGACCTGTTGCCGCTGGGCCGGGTCACCGCCGGTCTGGCCACCGCCCGGCGCTCGCCCGAAGACATCATCTTCTTCAACAGCGTCGGGCTCGGCGTTCAAGACACGGCAGCCGCAGCGAGGATCGTCGACCTAGCCCGCACCAAGGGAGCCGGCACCGTCGTCGATCTTTAACAGGCGGGCAATTTCACGGCTTTCTTCGCGTTCGCGTACGGGCTGGCGTGCGCTTTGCGTGCGAGTTGGCGCGCTGAGCCTCATCCGGCTCCGAACCGGCGGAAGATGGATGCAGCAGAACGGCGGTGTCAGGTGTCCCTGGCTATAGGGAGGTAAGCCGTGCCGCAGCCGGATCTGGGGCCGTTCGAGGAGTTCGTCGAACACCGACTACCTGCGCTCTACCGGTATGCGCGTGTGCTGACCGGCAACCAGCATGACGCCGAGGACCTGGTCCAGGAGGCGCTGACCCGTACGGGCGCGAGCTGGCGCCGGGTACAACGCAAGGACGACCCCGAGGGCTACGTGCGCATGACGATGGTGCGGCTCGTCGCCAACCGGCGGCGGCGGTGGGGACGCGAGGAGCTGACACCCGACCCACCGGACCGGCCGGTCGCCGACCACCGCCTCGACCGGGTGACCGGCGACGCCGGGTTCGCGGCGGCGCTGGCCGGGCTGGGCCCGCGCATGCGCGGCGTCCTGGTGCTCCGGTACGTCGACCAGCTCAGCGATCCGGAGATCGCGCAGGTGCTCGGCTGCTCCCCCAGCACCGTACGCAGCCAGGCGGCCCGCGCCCTCGCCAAGCTGCGCACCACCGTGACCGCCGAGGAGGAGTCCCGTGGATGAATTCGAGCTCAAGGTCGCCGAACATCTGCGGACCGCCGGCGGCGACGAGCGGCCGCCGTCCGGGCTGGGTGCCCGGATCGTGTCCGGGGCCGGGCGACGCCGCCGCGGGCGGCACCAGCTGACCGCCGTCGCGGTGGTCGGCGTGGGCGCCACACTGGCCATTCCGGTGATCATCATCTCCGTGAGGGACCAGGCCTCTCCCAAGCCGAGTTTGTCGGTGACCCAGGCGGCCACCGTGTCGCCGAGGCCGCCCATGGCGACGATCTCGCGGAGGCTCCCGGGTGGCGACCGGTTCAAGGCCATGGCCCTGGGCTCGGACGGGACGGTGCTCGGCGGCGCCGTGGCGGTCGACAGCGACGGCTTCGTCGCACCGCGCCGGGGCGTGTGGCAGGTCAGGCCCGGTGGCAGGTCGGCGGAGCGCGTCTCGGACACCCCATCCGGGTCACTTCCGTTCCTCTGGCTCATGGCCGTGGGCGGAGCCGGGCGCGTGTGGCCGGAGCGCGAGACGCTGAAGTGCCTGCCCGCCGGTGAAAGCGGGGAGGCGCAGGCCGGTGAGAGCAGCCGGGCGCACACGCTCAAGGCAGGGTGGGACGGCCGTGAGCCGTTCTTCGTCGGCGAGGGCGTGATCGTCTGGAGCGATCCCGACCGTGGCGAGCTGATCGTGGCGAACGGCTGCGAGGCGCCGCCCAGGACGGTGCCGGTGAAGGCCACGCTGGAGGCGTTCGCCCACCCCTACGCGTTCGTCCGCCCGGCGTCAGGCGGCCTGGTCGAACAGGTGGACGTCCGTACGGGCGCTAAGACCACGATCCGGACGAACGCCGATTCGTCCGGCGCGTTCGGCGCGGGTCCGGACACGCTCGCCTGGGCGTCCGGCGACACGCTGACCGTGCATGCCCTCCGATCCGGCGCACGCCGAGTCGTCCACGGGCTGCCTTATGCACGCAATGCCGAATACAGCGTACGGATCACCGTGGGCGATGGCCTCGTCGTCTACTCGGCGACGCACCAGGATGCCGACACCGCCCGGTCGCTGGTCTATGACCTGCGCACCGGCAAACGATCAACGGTCCAGGGCGAAGCCTGGGCCGCCGGTGATCTGTTGCTGTGGCGCGAAGCCGACTCCTACCGCCTAGCACAACACTGACCGGCCCCGAGTCCGCCGCTGACCGCCCCCGACGCCGACGGCCGTATGGCCGCCGCTGAAGGCCGCCCGCTGGTCAGTGGGCCTTCCGGGCCGGATCGGTGAGGGTGGCGATGAACGCGGCGGACTCGGCGAGCAGGGCACGCCAGCGGGTGCGGTCTTCGGGCGTGCCCGTCGCGGGCACCACGACCCATTCGCGCATGCGGCGCCCGCCGAGCACGCAGTTCTCCCCCTCACCCTTGCCGACCATCTCGTCCACGCGCGCCGCGGGGACCTTGAGGAAGAGCCGCTCCTTGGACACGAACGCGAACGACTTGCCGTTGAGCTGGAGCGAATCGCTCTGCAACATCTTTCCGACGGTGACATCGGGCCGCGTCAGCTGCTCGGCCGCGAGCTCGTCGAAGATTTCCTGCGCTGTCGGTTCTCCGGGCATGGTCCGAGACCACCATCCCGTTCAGGAGCAGGTCAAGGGGTGGTGGCGGGCGCGAGGGGTGACACACTCGGAGAATGGAGCTCATGCCTCCGTCCCCCGAGTGGGAGGAGCGATGGGAACGGCTTCAGATCGAGCTCGACGAGCGGATCCGCAGCTGCGACTGGCCCCTGCTCGCCCTCGCCGAATCCGCTGCACTGCCCGCACCACGGATGGTCGGCGACGTCTCGATCACGAACGGAGAACTGCGTGAGGTGGGGCTCTCGTACGGCGATCCGATGCGTCCTGACGGCCCGCTGATCCAGGTGCAGACGGCATCCGTTCCGGCGGGGCGGGACGTATGGCCCGACGACCTGCGCGACCTGCTGGAGCAGGAGCTTGATCGGATCGGTGATCGGTCCGAGGCGGACGGCCCCACCCAAGGCACGCGGCTGGTCGTCGAAGGCACCCGCCGGCCCGCACTGCTGGTCCGGGCCGGTGCGCGGTTGTGGGCGGCGCGCTGTGTGCATATGGGACGCCAGGTGACGGTGACCGCTCGTGACTGGGAGCTTGAGGGCATCCAGCTGGTCAGGGTCACCGACCCCGAGGTGTTCCTGGAGGGGCGCCGGGACTATATGGCCGCGTTGCGGAGCCGCGTCCCGGCCAGGCCACCGGGCCACGCCGGGCCACCGGGCCACGCCGGGCCATCGGACCACGCGGGGCCATCGGACCGCGCCGGTCCGGCAGACCACGCCGCGGAGCAGCCGGTCGATGTGGCCAACGCGCACCGCACGCTCGTCCGGGCGTGCCTGGAGCAGACGGCCGAGTTCGTGTCCCGAAGCCGTGACCGCGATCGCGATCGTGACCGCAGCCGGGATCGGCGGGAGCGCCGGTTCCGCGGCATTCTGCCCGAGCGGTATAGCGAAATGTGGGACGCGGCGGTGCGGGCGCAGATGCGGTTGTCCGACCAGAGCCGAGAGGAGGCGAACGCAGCCGTCACCGCGCTGGTCAACCAGCTCACCCAGCTCCAGGAGAAGGCCGCCTGGTTCGCCGACGAGCGGCTGCGCGAGGCCGCCGTCACCGAGACGCTGCTGTATTGGAGCGGGTTGACCGAGCGCGTGCGCAGCCAGTCGGCACAACGGTCGTGGCACCACGCCTGGGCCGCACGGACGACGGGCCTCGCACGGCAATTGGGCGGCGCGGAGGCGTCTCCCGAAGAGCTGAGACGGCGGCATCGCGACATCCGTTCGGCCGAAGACGCGTGGCTCGATGCCTGGGCCACGTGGGCGGCGACGTTCCCTGAATCGTGAAGCTCACGTGAGGAGACGGGAGCCCGTAAGGGGCGTGAGGCTCAGTCGCTGCGCGGGATGCGGAGGACGATGCGGGCGCCCTGATCGCTGTCCTCGATGCGGAGGGCACCGTTGTGGGCGAGGGCGACCTGGCGGGCGATCGGAAGGCCGAGACCCGTGCCCCCGGCGTCGCGGCTGCGGGCGGCGTCGAGCCGGGTGAAACGCTGGAAGACGATCTCCCGGTCGCCAGGCGCGATTCCCGCGCCGTCGTCGTTCACCTCCAGGATCGCCATTTCACCCTCGATCCCCACAACGACATGCACGGTGCTCGTCGCGTGCCGTTCGGCGTTGTCGAGCAGGTTCGTCAGCAGCCGCGCCAGGCGCAACCGGTCACCGCGCACCGTCACGTCCGGCTCGAGGTCGGTGACGATCTCCTTCGTGCGCGGCGACCGCGAGAGCTCGGCCTTGACCAGGTCGGCGAGATCGACCAGTTCGCTGCCCTCCTGGGCCGCACCGGCGTCGAGACTGGCCAGTTCGAGGAGGTCGGAGACGATGTCCTGGAGCCGCTCGAGGCTGGCGAGCACCGCCCGGGCAACCGCCGGCCAGTCGGTGTCATCGGGATGCTGCAGCGCGTCCTCGACCTGGGCGCGCGCCGCGGTGATCGGGCTGCGCAGGTCGTGCGAGGCGTCGGAGGTGAAGCGGCGCTGCTGTTCGATCGCGGCGTCGAGACGGTCGAGCGTCGCGTTCGCCGCCTCGGCGAGGGCCCTGAGCTCGTCCCGGTTGGGCGGTACGGGCACGCGGCGGCCGGACTCGGTCGCGGTGATCTCCGCGAGCTTCGCCCGGATCGCGTCCACCGGGGCGAGGGTCTGGTCCACCGTCCGCCAGCAGCCGACGACCGTGACCAGCACCAGGAGCACCGACAGGCAGAGCAGGAAGACGACGAGGTTCGAGCTGACGTACCACGGGATGACGTCGTCGGCGGCGTACACCGTCCAGTCCCCGTCCGGCTGGTACACCCGGAACGCCACCACGTGCATGCAGCCCTTGAGCCCTGCCGGCGGGCAGAGCATCCGGATCGAGTAGACGCTCTGCTCGGTGGGCTTGAACGAGGCGATCGGCGAGTGGCCCTTGAGGTTGGCGGACGGCGAGACGACCCGGTCCTTGGCGTTCAGGACCTGCAGCCCGGCCGTCTCGCCCAGGGGCAGCACAGCGGGCAACCGGTCGCGCTTGATGAGATGCACCACCTCCAGGGCGGCGGAGATCGTCTTCTCCCGTTCGAAATCCTCCGCCTGGCCGCGGACGCCGAGAAGGACGAGCACGCTGACGCCCGCGCACACCAAGGCCGCGATGGTCCCCGCCGTCAGGGTCATGCGCACCCGGATGGACCATCGACGTTCTCCGACCACTCGACCTCCCGAGGGTGAGACAACCACCCTGCAGGCAGGCCCGCACCCCGGCCTTCTCACATACCGACCAGGAGAAGGCAAAGAACCGGTTCGTCACCTCGCGACGAAGGATCAGACGCGCGCCGTCCCGATGAGCCCCTCGCGGGTGACCAGCCGGGTCAGGGCCTCCTCGTCCAGATCCGCGGTCCCGTCCGGCCGGCGTGGCAGCACCATGTAACGCGCTTCGGAGCTGGAGTCCCAGACGGTGATCTCCAGCTCCTCCGGCAGCTCCAGCCCGAATTCGGCGAGCACGGCGCGCGGCTCGCGGACCACGCGGGCCCGGTAGGCGTGGCTCTTGTACCAGGACGGGGACGGCCCGAGCAGCGCCACCGGGTAGCAGGAGCAGAGCGTGCAGACGATCACGTTGTGCGCGGTGGCGGTGTTCTCGACGACCATCAGCCGGAAACCCTGGCGTGCGGGGTCTGCCGGGCCGATCCCGAGCTCGGCGGCGGCCGAGTTGCCGTCGGCGAGCATTCGTTCCTTGAACGCCGGGTCGGTCCACGCACGCGCCACGAGCCGCGCGCCGTTCGTGGGCGACGCACGTTCCAGGAACTTGGTGAGGAACGCATCAAGCTCCGCGTCGGTCGTCAGCCCCGCGGCGACGGCGCGTTCCTCCAGCCTGCGCACCCGCGCGGCGACCGGCAGGTCGACATGGCCATCGGCGTCGCCTTCCTCAGCATGGCTCAAGGTAGGACTCCCAGAGGTCGACGGCGACGGTGTGGTCACCGACGCCCCACAGGTCGCGGGCCGCGAAGCGGACGACATGGACGGTCTCCACGCGTGGCGGCTCGATCCCGCGTGCGCGGTCGTCGGGCAGCGGCGCGGCACCGTGCGAATGAACGATCTCGCCCTGCTGACCGCGTACATAGCGCGGGACCCTGGTGTGATGCTCAGGATCGAGGGCGCGCACACGGACCCTGTCGCCCACCGTGAACGCGGCGGCATGTGGCTGGGCCTGCGGCTCAGCCAGAGCCTTGGCTCGGCCCCGCGCTCGGGCATGGGGCTCAGCCTGAGCCTGCGCTCGGGCCGGGGGCTCAGCCTGAGCCTTAGCCTGGGCCTGCGTTCGGGCCTGGGGATCAGCCAAGGCCCTTCGCCTCCAGCAGGTCTTCCATGGCCATGAGCCAGCGCTCGTAGTAGGACGTGCGCAGATAGGTCTCCGGAGGGATGCGTTCGATGGCGTCCCGGAATTCGTCCACGTTGAACGCGCCGGCGCGCAGGAGCGCCGAGCTCAACGCGAAGACGCGGGCCTCCCAATCGGCGTGGAACGCGGGCTCACCACCCACGACCACCGGTACGGGGCCGAAGCCGAGTTGCCCGCCCACGTCGTGCACCCTGCTCATGACCCCGACGCTAGCTGCCGAGATCTCGTACCGGAAGGCCCGCCGTCGTGTCGCCGGTCTAACGTTCGTGCAGCACCCGGGCGAGTACGTCGGGCTTGTTGGTGATGATGCCGTCCACACCCAACTTGAGGGCGCGGCGCATCTTGGCGGAGCTGTCGATCGTGTAGGTGAAGGCCTCCATCTTGTAGCGATGGACGCTCTTCACGTAGGAGGCGGTGAGTCCCGTATACCGCGGGTTGATCTGGTCGGCCCACCGGGAGAGCGCGGGCAGCTGGGCGGTCGACGGCTTGCCGAGCAGCGCGACCGGCACCTTCGGGAGGAGCCGGTTGAAGCGGCGTGCAGAACCGAAGTCGAACGACTGGACGATGAGCCGCCGCTCCCGGGGGTCGGGACGCAGCCACGAAGAATTGCGACGCAGCTCGTACGCGATGCGGCGTTCGATCCCGGGGTAGCGGCTGGGCGCCTTGATCTCCAGGAGCAGCCCGAGGCCGCTGCTCTTCATGACGCGCAACGTCTCGCCGAGGGTCGGTACGCGCTCGCGCCTGTACCTGGAGCTGAACCACGAGCCCGCGTCGAGCCTGCGGATCTCGGCGAGGGTGAAGTCGGAGACCCGCCATGGCGACCGGCTCGGGAACACCGACTCCACGTTGGTCGTACGGGCCAGCGTGGTGTCGTGCATGAGCACGAGCTTGTGGTCTTTGGTCTCCTGCACGTCGATCTCGAAGAGGTCGGCGCGCTTCGTACGGGCGAGTTTGGTCGCGGCGATCGTGTTCTCGGGAGCGGCGGCGGAAGCACCGCGATGTGCGACGTTGGCGACCTTGCGAGCGGCCTTCGCGGCTTTGGCGGACTTCGCGGCTTTAGCTGCCTTGGCAGCCTTCGCGGCGTTGGCGACGTTGATCGCCTCGGCAGGGGTGGCCGTCTTCGCGGTGGTGGCGGTGGGTGTCGCGGGAGCGTTGGCGGGGGTGGCGTCTGCGGTAGGGAGCGGGATGGTCGTGGCGGCCACGGCGGCGGCGAGGGGAAAACCGAGCCGTCGGAACATTGTCACCTCGAACGGGGAGGGGAACCGTCCCTGTCAAGTTTTGTTGCGCACGATGAAAGCGAAGTAACAACCCGATAGCAGGTCGTGTACAGCTGGTGACCTTATGCGTCTGATGACTCCGACGCCGACCCGGGCGATTCGGGCGATTCGGGAACTTCGGGGACTTCACGGGATTTAGAGGCCCCGGAGTCCTCGGAGTGCGCAGGGTCCCCGGTTTCATGGCTCGCGCGGATCGCCCGGCGCAGGCGCCTGCGAACGCGGGGCCTCCGGAACCGCCGCCGGATCGGTTCGCCCTCGATGGCGCCGGGTGCGATGACCTTGGGCAGCAGGGGCAGACGGGGCGCGGCCAGCTGCGTCGGGCGGCTCCGCCCACGCAGGGTCACCGACTCGCCGAGGGCCCATTCGTCGGCCTCGGCGAGGTGCGCCAGTTCGAGCACGGCGCCCGAGGCGAGGACGCGGCCCGGCGCGACCTTCGCCAGGTCACTGAGGCGCGCGGCCTCGTTCACCGGATCGCCGATGACCGTGTATTCGAAGCGCTGCTCGGCACCGATGTAGCCAGCGACGACGGGCCCGGCCGAGACCCCGATCCCGGCGTCCACCTGCGGGACCTCCGTACGCAACCGGAACGACAGCTCGCGCGCGGCGCCCAGCGCGGCACCGGCCGAGTCCTCCACGTCGGTCGGCGCGCCGAAGATGGCGAGCGCGGCGTCACCCTCGAACTTGTTGATCCATCCGCCGTGGCCGTTGACCGTCTCGACCACGACGCCGAAGAACTGGTTGAGCAACGTCACGACCTCGTCGGGCGCGTGCGTCTCGGCCAGCCGCGTCGAGCCCGTGAGGTCGACGAACAGCACCGAGACCTCACGGGTCTCACCGCCCAGCTCGATGTGGCCGTTCTCCAGAGCGAGGCCCGCGACCTCCTCGCCCACGTGCCGTCCGAACAGGTCACGCAGGCGTTCGTGGTCGCGCAGGCCGGTGACCATGTGGTTGAACCCGGACTGGAGCTGCCCGACCTCGCTGGCGTCGTACACCTCGATCTCGGTCTCCAGATCGCCGCGTTCGACCCTGGCCATGCCCTTGCGCACGGTCTTGATGGGGTCGGCGATCGCCTGGGTCGCCAGATACGTGACCGCCATGCCGACGAGCAGCGCCGTGCCGCCCAGCCCGAGGATGGTGATCGCCAGCTGGGTCGTGCCGATGCCTCCGGCGGCGAGGGCCCCGATGGCCACGCAGACCAGCCCGAAGACCGGGATCGCGGTGCCGAGGGCCCAAGCCAGCATCACCCGCGTCGTGACCCCTGGAAGCTTGACCCAGCGTGGGTGTTCGGTGGTCAGGACGAGCGCGGCCGCCGGGCGCAGCAGCCGTTCAGACAGCAGATAGACGATCGTGCAGGTGGTGGCGGCGCCGAGAAGCGACGTGAGCCCTGTCTTCACCGCGAGCCGAACGCCGAACATCACGAGGTCCAGGACCGCGATGCCGACCGCGCCGAGCGCCCACAACGTCCCCATCACGAGCGTCACCCGGAGCGGACCGAGCAACACGGCACGCCGCTGCTGCCGGTCGGGTGTGCCACCTTCCCGTACGAGCCGTACGACTGGACGCCAGAGCCGGAAGCCGAGCGCCAGAGCCACCGGGACCGCGAACACCGGATAGGTGAAGAACGCGATCACGTTGACCAGCCGGGCGTACGCGAGGTCACCTTCGGACATCGGCGGGTCGGGCACCACGAACAACGCGAACAGCAGCACCACCAGCGCCCCGACCACGTTGGCGACGCCGACGACGAAGAGGAGCACCCACCGCACGCGGACTTCGAGCATCGTGCGCGGAACGCTGGGGAGAGTGTCCAACCGGGCACCGAGACTGCGTGCCACCGCCTTGCCCGTCACTGTCACCGCCTCGCCGGTCGCACCACACCGGTCACAACACAGGACGATCTCACGATAGAACGCAAAGCCCGCGAACATCCTGGTGTTAGGACCACCGTCACAGAGAGTACAGAGGGTTTACCGGTATAATTGCGGCCATGAGTTGTTCTGGCACCGGTCCCGTGGGGATCTGGTTCTACTGACCTCCCGCGCTGACGCGGCGATCTGATCGCACGCGTCGGGCGCGGTCGAGCATGCCGACTCTGAGCATCGCGTCGTGTCGCGTCCCCGTAGCCCCGCTGCCGGGACCTCATTCATTCTTCGCACCTGAAGGTGTCCGTTGGCACCCTGCGGTATCCGTACCGGCCCCGGTGAGCGGGATAAGTCCTGATTAATCCCTCCCGGATCCACCCTGCCTTGCCTTGCTCAGCCTGGCGCAATGGCGACATCACGGTGGCCGGGAGCAAGCATTCGGAGGTCGACACCATGACCCGCCACCGCCCACAACACACCGGAACCTCCCAGCTCAGCCTCAAGGACGTCACGAAGGCGTACGAGGGCCGAGTCGTGCTCGAACAAGTCACCCTCTCGGTACGCAACGGCGAAAAGGTCGGTGTCATCGGAGAGAACGGTTCCGGGAAGTCCACGCTGCTCCGGCTGCTTGCCGGCGAGGAGGAACCCGACACCGGAGACATCACTGTCATGGCCGCAGGCGGCGTGGGCCACCTCGGGCAGACGTTCGACCTGGCCCCCAATCTCACCGTGGCCAATGCGATCGACCACGCCCTCGCCGACTTGCGTGAGCTAGAACGACGCATGCGAGAAGCCGAAGCCACCATGGCCGACGCGTCTCCGGAGGAGATGGCCGCATATGGCGACCTGCTCACGGCGTACGAGGCACGCGGAGGATACGAGGCCGACGCCCGCGTAGATGCGGCGATGAACAACCTCGGCTTGACGCACATCACCCGCGACCGAGAACTAGGCAGCCTGTCCGGCGGCGAGCAGTCCCGGCTAGGGCTGGCCTGCGTCCTGGCAGCCGCACCCGAACTCCTCCTGCTAGACGAGCCGACCAACCACCTAGACGAGCAGGCCGTGACGTGGCTCGAAGGGCAACTCCGGGCACACCGGGGCACCGTCGTCACAGTCACCCACGACCGGGCGTTCCTCGAAGGTTTCGCAACGGCGATCCTGGAGGTCGACCGGCAAACCGTCACGCGCTACGGCAACGGCTGGAACGGCTACCTCACCGGCAAAGCCGCCGCTCGCCGCCGCTGGGAGCAGGAGTACGCGGAATGGCTCAGTGAGATCGACCGGCAGACCGAACTGGCCGAGTCCGGCGCCGAACGCCTCGGCTCGCTAGGCCCGGTCAACCGGGAACAACGCATGTCGGGCCGCCACCGCCGGTCCCACGAGGGCGGCGTGTCAGCCCTGATCCGCAACGCCCGCGAACGCCTTCAGCGGCTCCACGACAACCCAGTCCCACGCCCACCAGACCCGCTCCGTTTTACTGCCCGAATTGAGGGCGACGGGCTCACCGCCGAGCTCGCCGGAGTCAAGGTCTCCGGCCGGCTGGACATCGAGGAGTTCAAGCTCGCGCCAGGCGAACGGATGTTGCTCACCGGCCCGAACGGCGCAGGAAAAACAACACTGCTCCGCGTCCTGGCCGGGGATCTGTCCCAGGACCACGGCAAAGTGAAGCGCCCAAGGAGAATCGGTTACCTACGTCAGGAGCTGCCAGCCGAAAAATCCCGCCGCAACGTCCTAACCCTCTTCGCCGAAGACCTCCCCGGCACCCCCGCCGACCACGCCGACACCCTGCTCAAACTGGGACTCTTCCGAGAAGAAGACCTAGAACGACCAGCATCAGCCCTATCCACCGGACAGCGCCGCCGCCTAGAACTGGCCCGCCTGGTAACCCGTCCAGCAGACCTCCTGATCCTGGACGAGCCGACCAACCACCTGTCCCTGTCCCTGATCGAGGAACTAGAAGAAGCCCTCGATTCCTACAAAGGCTCCCTGCTGGTGGTCTCACACGACCGCCGCTTCCGAAGCAGCTTCACCGGCACTCGCGCAGAACTAAGAGAAGGCCGCCTAGCCGCCTGACCAACCGGGGCGCCCCGGCAAAGATCACCGGGGCGCCCCACACTCCCCCAACCGACCAACACCACCCACCCACAGAGCAACCCCGTTCCCGCCCGACAATCAGTCCCTTGGAGATCTTCACCCCAGGCGCCAGAACCGCCCTTAAATGCATGGCCCTCACCCCAACCTGATCAACAAGCGCCAGGCCAGCTGGCTTTGGCTCCCCGGCGATGGCGCATCATCGCGTCCCAGCACGTCCCTGTTGCCGACCCTCCGTGTGTACTTCTACCTCGGACTGCCTATCGGCCCCTGACTCAACAAGCTGGAATGGTGCGGAGCGACCTGAGGCGGCGGAGCCAGGCCTCGACCGTCTTCAGCCGCACCGAGGGGTTGGCCGCTGCGGCTCCGTGGGTGCCGATCAAGGGCGAGATAGATCCGCAACCTGGTGGCGTGCCCGTTCCTTGAAGCACGCACCACCAACTCACGCTCCGTGATGGCCTAGGCAAGATCAGGGATCCGGCCTACGCGCTGCCCGCCTGCCCCTGAATCAAGTTGGCGCCCACCTCAGCCATCGCGTATGCTCTCGGACGTCGCCAAGAACGGCCCAGCCGGTCGGGAGACACCCCCAGAGCAGCTAAGCTCTAACCAGCAAGGTCCTGTGGAGCAGCTAGGAGTGCTCGCCACCCTGTCAAGGTGGAGGCCGCGGGTTCAAATCCCGTCAGGACCGCCAGGCGCGTGCGCGCGTCATGGGCAGGTAGCTCAGTCGGTACGAGCGTCCGCCTGAAAAGCGGAAGGTCGGCGGTTCGACCCCGCCCCTGCCCACCTCTCTGATCAGCAAAAAGGCCCCGAGAGCATCGCGCTCTGGGGCCTTTTGACAGCAACGGTGACAGCAACGGCCTCAGCCGAGGGCATCCCCCAGCTTCCGCAGCGCCTTCCGCTTCTCGTCGAGGGCGGCGTGTGCGTAGATCGTCATCGTGACTTCGATGTCGCTGTGGCCAACGATCTTCGCCGAAGGTTGTCCGGCTCCATGGGGGTGCCGAGACGGGACGGGAAGACCAGCCCGTGATCCTTCCAGTGCGGCCAAGCGTCCGCCCGCTCATCCTCTTGACGGACCATGTGGTTGCAGAGCGCATCCACGCACAACGCCGGAAGCGGGACGGTGCGCTTGGAGTTCGCCGTCTTGGGCGGTACGAACCGCAGTTCTCCCCCAACCCGCTGGAGCGTCTGAGCCACTTCCAGGATGGCGCTTCCGACTCCCGTCTCCTCACAGTGCTCGCACGGATCCCCATTGGGAGTGCCACCCTCACCGAGGCAGGCCCGACAGGAAAGGATCTCGATGTTCTCCCAACGCAGGCCGAGCAACTCGCCGCGCCGAAGGCCCAGGCAGAGCGCGAGCACGTACAGCGCGTAGAGCCGCTCCCCCTCCGCCGCCTTAAGCACATCGCGCGCCTGGTCGACGGTGAGCCCCCGGTTGACGTCGTACTTGGGAGCGGAGACCGTGACGAGCTTTGCCACGTTGCGCGGGATGATCTCTTCGCGGACGGCCGCCTGTAGCGCGTTGCGGAGAACGGCATGGAGGAACTGGACCATGCGGGGTGAGAGCCTGTCATGGCAGCACTCCCCGCCCTTGAGCGAGCAGCAGCGAGCCACCTCGCGAGCCTCATCCCAACCATTCCGGCAGCACTGGCAGGTCTCCCGGATGCGCGTGAGCGCCAGCCGGACGTCACGGGCTGTCAGCTTGCCGAGGCGCTTCTTGCCCAGCTCAGGGCTCAGGTATCGGCGGACCGCGCCCGGCTCTGCGCGCCGGGCATGCGGCCTGTTCCGTCCGGTCCCACCTCGCAGCCCGGCCACGGCCGCCCCAGCCCACCGAGATCGCCCGGAAGCCCGATCGACGTTCACCACAAGGCCGACGAGCACAGTGACCGTTTCGAGGTCAACGGAGGACGACCCTGCCTGCCCGCAGCGCTTCGACGTAGCTCCGCGCTTGTTTGATGCTCAGATCGGTGTCCTTGCGCGCTTGGACCACCGCTTCTCTGCTCTTGCCGTCGGCGATCAGGCGCAGCACCTCAGGCGAGGGCGCCGTGATAACGGTCTGTCGGGTTACCAGTCCGCCCTCGTCGAGAAAGGTCGGTTCAAGGTAGGGGTCTTCGTGGAAGCGCCAGTAGACGTCGAGGTCGAACTGCGGCTCGGACACCCGACTTTGCAGCCACTCAACACATGCGGTCGTCCTCTCGAAATCATCGGGGTGTATTTCCTGGCGACACGTCAGAGCCCAGCCGGGGCGCGGTTGGTCGTACTCGCGTCGCTCCAACGCGGCGAAGAGCACCCCGCCGATCCGCCAGGCTGGCCCGCGCCGCGCCAGCGCCGGGACCTTCACTTCCACCCAAGAACCGGCTGCGCCAGGTGCGTAGTCTGTGGGATTGCCGTCCTCGTCGACGAACTCCCCGGGAAACTCCGTCACGATGGTGCACTCAGGCGGCTCCGGTCCCAGTCCCAGGTGCCAGCGCAGCTCATTCACCTCGGCCTCTGAGAGGTCGTCGGGAAGGTCGGCGTTGATGAGCAGTTCGTATGCGTCGGCCATGCCGCATATCCTCACACGGGCCGTTATAGAGCGGCGTCACGCCGGGGCAGATTGGCTCATATGCAAGTGGCGCGCTGCACGTGACAGGGTGCAGGCCCGTAATGGCCGCGACAGCGCCCTGCGCGCGATCAGAGACGGCACCACAGCAGTTGCGGGACAGCCCTTAGCCCGTGACGGTCTACGCGTTGACGGGTTGGACGTGCCCGAAGCGAGGGCCTCGCGGCCCCCAGCCCCCCGCGTGCCGGAGCACTCGTTCGCGCGAATCTGTCTGTCACACCTTGCTCGCCGTCCGCGCGAACGAGCACTCCGGGTCGTGGTGGAGGTGTGCGAGAAGTGCTAACGCAGGTGCTAACAACGGCCCTGGATGACCTTGGACAGTCGTGGACGTGCGGGAAGCTGCGCCGCTGGTCAGAGGATGGATTTGGACGGTCCTGGATACCGCTGATCTTGCTACGGATCAGAAGGCGGCGGACACCGACCGGCTGACAGCCGAGGCTTCCTCACCGAGAATAGAAGTGTGGTTCGGCGGGAGCAGTACGAGCGCCTTGAGCGTCTTCTTCGGTCAGACGGTCGCGACCGCATTGATATGACGTTCGCTGAGGTGACGGCGGTGATCGGTGCAGCGTTGCCCCAGAGCGCTTACGACCACCCGGCTTGGTGGGGTACAGACCCGAAGCACACTCAAGCGGTCTGGTTGGACGCCGGCTACCAGGCCCGCCCGAACCTGACAGCGCAGCGCGTGACCTTCATTAGGACCGCCTGAGGCTGACAGCAACGGTGACAGCAACACCAGCCACCAGCCCCAGCTACGAGCGCACGCCGACAGCCCGTCGACCTCAGCCGCGTTCCTCCGGCAGGGGCGTTGCTATACCTGAAAAGCGGAAGGTCGGCGGTTCGACCCCGCCCCTGCCCACCCTTCTGAACAGCCAAAACGCCCCGAAGCCATAGGCTCGGGGCTGCTTGTGTAGACAGCAACGCGCCTAGTCCAGCGGCGGACGGTCACTGTCTTGCATGGGACATCCGCGCTAGTGCAACCCCGTCTACAGCCGAGCAGGTCAACTCCCCGCGAGTCAACGCGGAGTAGCGCTCATGCTTGGACGGGCGGGTTTACGTCAGCGCGTAGGCAAGATCCAACGGCGGCTAGTACCTGAAGTTGCCGTCATGAAACCCCCGAGTGCCAGATGGCGAGACACTAGGTTCAACCCACCTTGGCGTTGGTCACTAGACCCTTTCGCGGTCTTCTTTGCGGACCGCTACAACTTCGGCAGCGTCTTGGATACGGGTGAGCGCGACTCCGAGATCTTCACGAAGGCGCTGAAGGTCGATGACGTCACTCGCGGCCGCCGCAAGCGCGGCCTTACGGATGAACGTGGCCGGCCTCATCCCAGCTCGCGCGGCGGCTGCCTTCACCGCGCTCAGTTCGTTGGTGGCGAACCGCGTGGAGACAACTTCATCCAGCGGAGCATTCACGCCAGCCAGTTCAACTCCCTCGCCATCAGCCATGATGGCTTCGCGCCGAGAATCGTAGTACTCGGCCAGTTCCTTCTCACTCATCGCCTCAAGTTCGGCCTGAGTCTTCTTCGGGGCAGTCGTCATGTCTTCAGCTCCCATGCGGTGATCGGGCGAGGGGTGGGCAACTCCTGCCCGTGTGGGGTGATCACGGGATACTGGAACACCACGGCAACACGCTTCCCGCCGTCGGTGATCCCGTAAGCGATGTAGTCGCCACTTCGCAGCTCACCGCTGTTGCTCTCGATCTTGAGAGCGTCCCGGTTGGCGAAAATCTGGTTGATCTCCGTCTCAGAGACACGCCTGGTCGCGTGTTCGCGATTGGCATCGTCCCAGTCGAGAGGGGTCTCATAGTCATCCTTCACATCATGTTCCCTCCTGTATTACAACTCACACCCGACTGTATTACAAGTGCGCCAGGAGTGGGAGGCGCCACATACTCCTGGCAGCCGAACCATTACCCTGTGTGCATGTCAGAGTCGGCCCGACTGCCAGCGGTCGAGAGGGTGTGGCCCGTCCCGTGCTCGTCGACCGTGTGAGGGCCGCTGAGTCGGGGAGCATGAGCGTCGCCATCGTTCGCTGAAGGACCAAGGGCAGGGCAGCTGGACGTGACAGCAACGTTGACAGCAACAGTGGCGCACGACCCCCACCCCGGGTGCACCCCAACAGCCCTGGAAGCATGGCGAACTCGGCTGAACTCGACTCCCGCTATTCCTGAAAAGCGGAAGGTCGGCGGTTCGACCCCGCCCCTGCCCACACTCTAAGCAGCGAAAACGCCCCGAGGCCAATGGCCTGGGGCGTTTTTGACAGCAACGGCCTCAGCCGAGCGCATCCCCCAGCTTCCTCAACGCCGCCTGCTTGCCATCGAGCGAGGTGTGGGCGTAGATCGTCATCGTGACTTGGATGTCGCTGTGCCCGACGATCTCCTTGACCACGTCCGGCGCGACGCCCAGGTGCAGCAACGAGACGCAGGTGTGGCGCATGTCGTGCGGGCGCATCCCCTCCAGGCCCGCCGCCGCGGATGCGGCCCAGCTCCGGCGGAGGTTCTCTGGCTCCATGGGTGCGCGAGGCGCGAGGGGTAAGACGAGCCCGTAGTCCTCCCAGTTCGGCCAGGCGTCGGCCCGCTCGGTGGCCTGCCGCACTTTGTGCTCGCAGAGAGCCGCGATGCAAGCCCGCCCCACCATTCAGGACACCCAGGAAGGACGCGAGCGAGCCAGCAAAGATCAACCGCTACCAGGGCACCCTTCGCCCTTACCGGCCTGGATCCGGTTGTGGTCTGGATCACGCCGTCCGCATCAACAAGGACTCCGGCGCTAAGTCGCGGGGGCCGCTGACCCGCGTGCTGTTTCCAAGCGGCTTCTTCGTTTGGCAACGCCAGGAACCAACCAGCGGATGACGGACGGCTTGACCGGATGCCTGCGGTCGAAGTCGAGCGCCACATCGATGACGGGTCTGCCGAGCGCCTCAACGACCGCACGGTCTGATTGATAGCTGAACCATCGCAACCATAGGACGAAGATGAGCAGCCACCCGCCGGGAAACAGGCCAACCCCCAAGATATTGACCCAGCCAGGAACACCGAACGGGATGTTGGCCAGCGAAATGACGAGGGTGAGTACGACGAGATGACCGAGGAGCGCCCGCCCGAGCCTGCCGAAGGTACGAGGGTAGACCTTGTAGCCAGCGCAGACCTCCGCCAGAATCGCTTCCCTCTCCGCCGGTCGCAGCGCGTCGAACGGCGGGCCGATCACCAACACAAGGTTTCCGCCACGCTCTCGAAGGCTGATACCTGTATGCGACCAACGCGAGGTCCGGCCGAACTCGACTTCTGGTGAGCCGATGTTGAACGCGACAGCGAGCCTGCGAGCCATTGCGCTGATCTCGTCGATTTCCACGCGTGCATGATCGCAACAGTCACAGGCGTTTGCCTAGGCGGCGACGGTGAACAGCCACGGCGTTCACATCCTCACCATGGGCCGCTCGAGTGAGCCGTCATCCGCGACGGCGGTTGAGCGTGTCCGAAGCGGGGCTTCACAGCCCAGCCCCCGCGCACCGGAGCACTCATGCGCGCGAAACACTCTGTCGCACTCTCTCGCCGTTCGCGCGGATAAGCACTCCGGACCGTTGTGGCACGGCACGGGGACCGGTGACCAGCTGGCACGGCGCCGAGGCAGGCGAGCAGGTGCCGGGCAGCGGCTTCTAGGTTGTGGACGCTTGGAACGGAATAGCCGACACGGCGCCGGCTACTCCCTTACGGTCGCCCCTACGGGGTGGCCTACGGCCATGACCGGCCCCAACCAGGTCAGCACTAAAAGGGGAGCCGCAGCCCTCACCGGACCCGCGTTCTCCCGAGGAGGCGCGGACCCCGTCCCCTCCGGGAACGGGTGACCGAAGGATGATGCCGTCAGATGATGCGTGCCGCGATCAAGGACACGTCTCGCAGCACCCGATCGAGCAGGTCCTTCAGCAGCCAGTTCTCCTCAAGAGCCAAGCGGGCTCTGTCGTGAAGAGGTTCGACCGCTTCCTGGAACCGTCGGCGAACTTCGGAATTGGGCCAGGGCAGTTCCAGTTGCGAGAAGGCGCGTCGGCTGATCTCCCTGGCCTGCCGGCCTTGCGCGATCTTGGCAAGGTCGGCGCTTTGGGAACGCAGCTCGTGCAGCAGCCACCAGCGGTCCGAGGGGGCGGACGGGCGCACCGCAAGCACCCCCCGTTTCGGGGTGGTCGGCACCCATGTCAGTGCGGTGCGGGCACCCTCGGGTCTTGACGCGACCAGTACGGTCCCCGGTTCGCAGACGTCGCCCGGCTCGGCGGGCGTTTCCCGTCCTCCTTGGATGTAAGGAGGATCCGCGGCCAGGACGTCGGCCGGCGCTATCCGGAACGTCGCGACACCGCCCATGACCGGCGGCGGCTGACTCGGTCGGCCGGTCATCACCGAGGCAACGGCACCGAATGTGGAAGATGTCCACGAATGTCCATGCCGCCGCGCCAACATGGCGTGATGAGCGTCGGCCAAGGTGACGGCGTCCGCGGCGATCCGCTGGTTCAGGTCCCTCTTGTCCTGCACCAGCTCGACCAACCGAGTGATGGTCTCGATTCGTTCGGGGGGAGGGACGGCCACCTCCATCGCCCTTAGCCGGTCGATGCTCAAGGTCGGCTCGACATGCGCCGACACATGCCGGTCGAACCACGCGCGGGCGATCGGCGTCTGGAACCAGATCTTCAGCCAGCGGGTGATGTCGTGGTTCCGTGCGCGGAGGATGCCGACGGAGCGTGTCGTCACCCAGCCGGAATGCCACTGGTCGATCAGTGCCGCGTCACCCACCCGGCGGATGAGCACCACGACCAGATCGCCCTCGGCGAGGACGGCACGACTGTTCTTGGTGCTCGGCGTCGCGGCAGGATCGGGGGGAGACGTCCGCAGGCGGCCATCGCGGACGTCACTGGCTCTGATCACTCCCCGTCCGCTGGGAAGCTCCTGTTCGGGAAGCCCGTAAGTGACCTTCAGGTCCGCGGCCTCCTTCACCGTCATGCGCTGCCAGCCCTCAGCGCTGAGTTCGCGCATCACAGCTCGTCCAACACTCGAAGCAGGTCGGCCTCCAGCATGCGCGCCTCCTCGAACTTGTACCGGAGTTCGGCGGCCAGTTCATCGATCTGCCGTTGCTCTGGAGCACCTTCGATGCCGAACTCACCGGTGTACCTCGGCGGTTGCAGGTCGTATCGCTGACCGGCGATCTCCTCGGCGCCGACGGAACGGCACCGACCGGGCTCGTCACGGTATTTTCCGGCCGCCCCTCGCCACGCCTCGAGCGTGTGCAGTATCTGCTCGACCCCTTCCGGGCTGAGGCGACGCTTACGCGTCCTCGGCACCGGTTCGTACGCCGTCCGCGCGTTGACGAAAAGCACCTTGCCTCGACGGTCGCTGCTCCCCCAATCATCGCGAGGCCCCTTATCCGTGTTGAGCAGCCACAGGCAACAGGGAGCGCGGCTGTGAGGGAACAGGCCCGGCGGTAGAGCCACCACACATTCGACAACATCGTCTTGGACGAGCCGTCCGCGCAACTCCTGCTCTATCTGTCGTGCCCCGGTCGCGGCCCCCTCCGCCATGAGGATTGCCGCCCTGCCCCGAGGAGCGAGCGCGTGGACGATATGGAGAATCCATGCCAAGTTCGCGTTGTCCCGTGGGGGCGCCGCGTCCGACCACCTCGGGTCGTCCGCGTGTGGTTCGGCACGCCACGAGCTGTTGAATGGCGGATTGGCCAGAACGATGTCATAGGAGGACTCAGCGGGCCGCGCGAGACTGTCCATCGGCGCAAGCAGCCGCGCGTCCAGGTTGCGGGCAGTCAGGTTCATTCGCGCCACATGGAGCGTGGAAGCGTGTACGTCTTGGCCGGTCAGTTCGAGATTCGATGGTCGGCCCGCGCGTTCGGACACGTGCCGGGCGGCACCTATGAGCAATCCGGCTGATCCACACACCGGATCGAGCACCAGCTGGCCTTCCTGCGGATCCACCGCCGCCACCATCAGCCGCGCGACGTCATTACGGGTGAAGTAATTCCCGCTTTTCGCGTGCGTTTCGGACAGGTCCTGAAGGCACCGGTCCAGGCAATCATCGAGGTGGTCGACTCGATCTGCCGCCTTAACCAGGCGACGTAGAACGGCGTCGGCGGTTGGAGGAAGACGCGGCACGAACGCGCGGTCCTCCTCGCCTTGATACCGGAGCAGGCATTCCCGCACCAAAGACCCCATCTGCTGCTGCGACTTGTCCGCTTGAGCCAAGAGCCGTGCCCACGAGGAAGCCTGGTCGTTCTGCGGGTAGTTTCGCGCCTGATCTCTCAGCATCATGAGGCCGACCACGACGCGGCAGGCGTCATGAAAGCTCAGAAGACCACCCAGATCACGCACTGGAATTCGCACTTCAGGCGGCATTACAACTCCTCTTCGTGACCGGACGCACTGCTCCCGGGTCCTTGCTCACGCGATGCCGCCCGTTTTCATGAGCAGGACGACCACCGGGACCGCGGCGGCAAAAGCAGCGGCCCCGGCTGCCATGGCCCCGATGACCCGGCCGTCGTCGAGCCACTTCAGGAATCCGGTCAGCAGCGCCGCGATCAGCGCCACCAGGATCACCACGACCACGATGAGTACTCGCTCCATCTGCGGCTCCATCTCTACTGGGCGCGAGGCCGGCGAACGGTCGCGCAGGGGTTCCGGTGCGGCGGGCGGCCTGCCCGCCCGACACAAGAACGGTAGGACGCTACGGCCTCGGCGCCACTAGAGCACGCTGTTTGGGTTTTCCTACAGAGGGATTGATGCCTACTTCTAGCCATATGTCGGTTTTTGGCGGTGCGGGGAGGTGGCCTGCTTGTGGCTGATCCGCGAGAACGGGCTCGGATGGCCGTCCAGGAGGCCAATCAGGAGCGAAACGGCAGGTACTCGAACGGCGAACGAAGCCCGGCCATTTCCTCGTGGCTTCCAGAGACGGCATGCAGACCTCACGGTCGCCGTCAGTCTCCCGGGGTGATCAGCCGACCGTCGAGTTCAAGGTTGCCGCCGATTAAGGAGTGCGTTTCGTCCATCAGGACCCGGAACTGTTCGATGGCGCGGGGATGCGACCAGTCCGTCGGCCAGCACAGCCCCTGACGGAAAGGCTGCTCGCTCGCTCCATCAATCGTGCCCGCATCTGGACCCGCGCCTACCGCGGCACGTGACCGGACTCGGTGCGTGCGTTCGGGCCCTGCTTCTCTTGGCTCGAGTCCTATTCGGCATCACCGGTCGTAGCCTCGGATCCAGTCGATTCCGTAGACATCGTGCCAGTACTCTCGCCCTTCTTGCCCGCCTCGATGGGGGCGTAGCGCCGCCGTTGAAGCTCATCGCGTTCGGCGTCCGGAATCGACATCGACTCGGCCAGCACGGCGGCGAGCGCCTCCACCTGAGTGTTGTCGATGTCAGCGTGGAAGAGCCACCGGATGTTCTCGTCGCGCGTGATGAGGTCGATCGCCAAGCGCCCGCTTCCGTCCTGTGTGGTCGCTACTCGGACGTATCGCACTCGGCCAATCGGGATGTCTTGCCCGATCTCGCCTTGCTCAAGGAACGCGTTCGCCTTGGCCGCGATGATGCGGCGATCCGTAACGGCGACCAGGGTCTTTGCCGCTGCCTTGTCGATCGCTGCCGCAAATCTCTCCTTCGCCACGCTGAAGATGGCAGAAAGTGGACCGAGGGCATCGAGCTGGTCGGGGAAGCCGAGGACACGAAGTGTCTCACCGTCTTCGAGGAACCATCGCAGTATGCGAAGGTGTGGCTCGAGATCCAGCGATTCGGGTGCGCAGACGACACCCGGAGCCTCGAGCGGAGGGGCTGGGGGATGGAGAGCGTCGGCAAGAGGCTCGATCGCCTCCAGAAGACGGGCGGAGGTTTGGCGGGCCGCCTTCGAGTCCCTCCGCTTCCTCGTCAGCGACTGTGGCAGTGCGTCGCGTCCGGGGAGCTCGGCGATGATTCGGAGCTCCCGCGTCAGCGAGTCGACGAGGCTCGTGGTATCGGTGAGAGCGGAGCCGAGCCTCTTGCCAGTGTCGCGCGCAATAGCGTCGACGAGCCGCGCCTCGCCGGCATCTTCGGGTGCAGCGGCCCTCGCCCGCGCGGCGTGGAGCGCCTGATACCCGGTCCAGGCCTTGACGGAAGACAGAAGAGCATTGGCATCGAAGAGGATCGCCTCGGCGCTCGTCTCGAGATACTCACGGCGGCCACGAGTGTCGAGCTGATGAATCTGCCGGACGTGGTTGCCGACGTTCAGTCGGTACAGCTCCAGCTGCTTACGCAGGTCCGCCTCTTTGCCCGCGACAGTGTCCCAAAGGGTCGTCGGGACCGACTCGATCTCTCGCGCCTTGTCAACGGCGTGATCGACGGTGGTGACTAGCCCTGTCAGCTCCGCCCACTGCTCGTGGCGGATGGTTGTGAGTACCTGGCTTGTCAGGGCGATGTTGGTCCTGACAAGGCCCGTGATCTCACTCAGCTGCATCTGAAGGGCGACCATGGCCAACGCTGGTCCGACCGCGGCCGCGGTCTGCGCCGAGCTCACCGCAGTCACGGGGATGAAGCGGGCCTGAGCGAGGCCGCTGGAGGAGATCACTGTTCCGAGATTTGCGCCATCCTTGGTGGCAAGCGCTCCGCCGGCCTTCAGTAGGGCCCGTGTCGAGTCGCTGAGCCTGTAAAGCCCCTGCACGCTGGCAAATGCGTTCCCGAGGTTGCCGGCCACAGTCGCCGTGTTTCCGAGCGAGGCGAGGACCATGGAGATTTGCTTGCGGTCGGCGGCCGACACGAGCCCAAAGTCGATCAGATCAAGCTTGAGCTCATCCGGAACCTCACCGGACACGACAGCAACCCCTGGGAGCACCTCCGCGATGACCGTCGACACCGTCGTCGAATCGATGTCCGAGTTGGGTGTCGGATCATCCACAGGTGAGTCGGTGGCATTGCTCTGGCCGTTCTCCTCACGCGCAGCGATCTCCATCGAGTCCGAGGGGTCCGGCATGCGATCTCCTCCACGCGACGGCGTACAACAGCCAAACAACGTCGGCGTTCACTGCCGCAGGCTACGGCACGACGTCCTGCGGTTCAGTGGTACCACGTCCCGTCGCTCCGCGACCTGGCTGGACGAGCGCGACCGCCACCCTGGCCTGGCGCGGCCAGGTCCAAGCACTACTTGTGCACGCCTCCATCGACACCGCCGCCCGCTACTTCCGATCCGGCTCTGCCGAGAACACCGCCGTCGCCGAGCGACATCTTCGACCAGTAGGCCCACCGCTCCTACCTTGCGACTGAGGTCACGTTCGGGGAAATGGGCGTCGGCCCGGCGCACGCACGAGTCGAGCTTTACTTGATCAACTTTTCCCAGAAAGACTGGTTCTTGAGCAGGTAACTCACCAGCGGCAGCAGAAGCCCGAGGTTGCGCAGAGTGAATCGCCTCCGGATCGACGCGTCGATCGGCCAGATCGGAGCGCGCTCCAGGGCGTCCATTCGCTGCACCAACGCGTTGAGCTGTCTCTCCGCATCCTCGCGGGCTAGGACGCCGTCCTCACCCAACTCCCTGCGGGCCTGCTCGATCCGCCGCGACAACCGGTCGGACTCAGCCCACAGTGTGGCCTCCTTCTCCTCGCGCATGACCGTGTGCAGCGACCACATGGGCGCGAGGAACGCCAGCACCTCAACGGCGATAGCGAACGGCAGCAGCCATTGGAACTGGGTCTCGAACGACTGATATCTGCTCGCGATCCCTTTTCCGTCGGTAAAGGCGAAGAAGAACAACCAAGCACCCATGTAGATGGCGGGTATCGCCGCGAGGAGCGACTGGTGCAGGAGGTAGGCGCCGATGGGTTGGAGCCCGCCCGCACCGTCCTGGTGGCCGGCGACCACTCGGATCCGCATTTCGTGTTTGCGCACCGCGCTGCCAATGCGCCCGTATGAGGCGACTCGCCCCAGCCACGCACCCGCGAGGGCCACCCCTAGAAGGATGGGGATGAGGTAGGCGGTCCCGAAGGGACCGAGCCAGATTGTCGGGCCATCTGTTTCACTGGACATCCATCCGATCCACGGCCCTGTCACCATGAACGCCACTAGGGCGCCTATGCCCGAGCCCCATGCCCAGCGGCAAGCAAGGCGGTCGAGTTCCCCCGACAACTCCTCGACTGCACCTGGCCCACCCGTCAAAACGTCGCGGTCGCTGAGCCGCCGCAAGGTCCGCCGCAGCCGTTTGGACAGGCCCTTGGCCCGTGACCATCCGGCGACCGTGAGAACCGAGGCGGGAGCCCACAAGAGATCCCACTGGCGTGGGTCAGTCCCGAACGCGACGAGCTGCACCGTCACAATGACCGGAGCCATGGACCAGGCGAGCATGTACAGGACACGGCTCTCGACCGGCTCCGCACGCAAGGCGTCCAGCACCATCAACGCAGTCATACCGGACAGCCAGGCGCTAGCGGCGAGATGCAACGTCAGAGGGCCCGCTCCATCGCGGTAAATACCGGTCGGCAGGACGGCCGCCACGGAGCCGGCCACGAAGGCGACCTGCCAGAAATGCATCGAGAAGAGCTGTGCATTCCCGACGGAGAAAACCTGAGTGGGTGCTACGACCCGTCTGATGCGACCCGTCCAGCCCACCTGGCGTATCACGACCTTTCGATGCGGGAGTGACAACGTATAACGTTGCTGGACACCCCTTGGAGTGTCGATCTCGGCCACACCCGGCCACAGACACAGGCGGTGAATTCACTGGTCTTCGCCGACGACTGGTTCCCGCCGAGCAGGGACGTCGGCGACAGCATGGCCAAAGGCGGCCGGAGTGATCACAAATTCAGAACCTCACCCGTTTCGATCCATTACGTCCCATACTGTTGCCGCTCGTGACTGTGCCTCCTGGTGGTGACGATAAGGCCTGGGTCTTGCCCGACCCCGCTGCGTTGATCCCCGGCCCACACGTCAACCAGCCGCCAGCCAGCGCGCTGAACACCGAACCGAAGACGAGCTGGTTCGCCATCGTCGCGCTGGTCACCGGGCTGATCGGCGGCGTGGTGTTCGCGGTGGGTTTCGCCATCGTCGCGCTAGTGCAGATCAGGCGCCGAAACCGGAAGGGCAAGAGGCTGGTCATCGGCGGCCTGGTCGCCGCAGCGATCTGGACGGTGGTCATCGCGGTCGTTGTGGTCGGCGCCTTGCCCAGCGGCCCGGACCGTGATCACTCCGGCCGGATCACCAAGCGCGGCAAGGCGACCGTCGCGGCGCTGAAGGTGGGTGACTGTTTCACCGGCTTGCGCGGCAACACCACCAACGTCAGTGTTACGGCACTGCCTTGCGCCGAGCCCCATGACAGCGAGGTCGTCGCCAGGATCAATCTGGCCGACGGCTCGTTCCCTGGCGCGGCCGAGTTGGATCGGCAGGCGAAGGCCGAATGCGACAAGCAGATCGGGGCGGTCTACAACCGCAGCCGCTACGCCGCTCATCTCAAGCTGTACGCATCCTCACCCGACAAGGCGTCCTGGGACGACGGCGACCAAAGTGTGGCCTGCGTCATGCAATACACCGGCGGTGGTCGGATGACCGCCGCCCTCACCAACACCATCGACCGCACTCTCACGCCTTGGAATGACGTCCGGCAAGGCGACTGTTTCCGAGAATGGACAACTGAGCTGTTTCAGCGCACCGTTGCGTGCACCGAACCCCACCGGCACCAGGTCATCGCCACCCACGAGCTCACCTGGGGGCCGCGCTGGCCCGGCGACAAGGCGATGGAGAAGAAAGCCTGGGCGGGATGCGAGAAGCGCATCACCGCCATCTTCGGAATGCCTCCGTCCCTGTCCCTGCTGCCCGTCAAGTGGTCGTATGTGCGCCCGTCGGAGTCGCAATGGGGCAATGGCATACGCGACGTCATCTGCCTGGCCGAAGCGGAGACCGGCACCCTCAACCGCTCCATCCTTCCGCGTTGATGTGACGCCCAAGTCGGCTCCGACCTCGCGGGGCTGACTGTCAGCTAGCGGCAACGCTCCCGTGGCGGGTAGTGCGGTGGCCGCGCCGGTTGGGGAAGGCGGCGGTGGGTTCGTCGACTTGGAGGTCGGAGCCGGCAGATCGGCGTACGGTACGCCGACGGCGCCAAGGCAGTCGAGCCTGCGGATCGGCCGGACGGCCCGATCTTGCTCGGTTCGGCAGTGGTGGCGGTAGGCATGGTCGCGACGCGATCGCTCATCACGAGTGGGGATGTGGCCGTTTTCGCCGGGGAGCGGTTCGAGTTCGCGGTGGAGTGACCGTTGGCCGGGATCGTCCTCACGCTGGATGGGCGGCGATCGCGGACGCTGTTGAGCGTTCGAGGTTGTTCTGGTCGGATGTGGATCAGCGTTCGCTGATCTTTGCGCGTGCGTCGGCGGCCCAATGGGGGGCGTTCCAGCGGTCGGCGATGTCGGCTGCCTGGGCGAAGTGGGCGGCGGCCTCGGCGTCGCGGCCGAGGAGCAGGGCCAGCGAGCCGAGAGTGTGGGCGACCGGGGGGAGGGCCAGGGACAGGCTCGTCGCTCCGGCCGGGGGGCCGTCGCGGTGGGGGAGCAGGGTTGCGTAGAGGCCTTCGGCGGCGGCGTGGTCGTTCAGCGCTAGGGCGGCCATCGCGCGCACGGTCATGAGGAAGGTGAAGAAGAAGTCGGGCCGGATCGGGGTTGGTGCTGCGCGGACCTGGCGGGCCTCGGCGTCGTGTCCGCGAGTGTGGAGGGCCAGCGCGTACAGGTCGGCGACCATCGGGCCTAGCTCCTCGTGCAGGGCACGGATGTCCTCCAGGTGGTCGCCGAGCGTGTTGTTGTTAACCCAGATCGCTGCGAGCGCGAGCTCGAGGAAGCCGCTGGCGTGCACTGATCCAGCGCGCCTCATGCTCTGGCCGGCCTTGATGTAGAGGCGTTCGGCGTCGGCGAACCGTCCCTCGATGAGCACCATGGCCGCCAGCGCGATCTCGGCGACGGCGACCGCCTCGGGCATCCGGTAGGCACGGGCGAGTTCCAGGGCCTCGGTGGTCATCCGGCGCATGGTGTCCGGGTCGTTCGCGGCGGCGGCCACGGCTGCGTGGTTGAGGAGTCCGGTGACCCGGTAGACGGGCAGGTCGTGCTCGGTTCCGATCTCCACGAGCTCACGGCAGAAGTCGTCGCGTTCGTGGGTGCGGGCCAGAAGCCAGAGGGCAGCGGCGCGCAGGTGGGGGCCGGAGGCCAGGTCCAGGGCCTCTTGGGCGGCCTCTATGACGGTGGGATCGTCCTCGCCCACCAGCTCGTCGGCGTAGGCGGTCAGGAGGCGGGCGCGTACCTCTGGTGCAAGGTCGCCGCGCTTGAGCAGGCGGCTCAGGCGGTCGACGATGGGACGGTCGACGGTGCCGTAGGTGCGGGCAAGCCAGGTGGTGGGCTCGGTCCAGGCGGTGAACGCGGCGATCATCAGGTCGTCGCGCCCGAGGGACTCGGCGTACTCCACCGCCTCGCGGCGCGTCTGGCGGGCGGCGGCCACGGCTCCGGCGCGGATCTGGGCGCGAAGGAGCCTGCCCAGGAGACCGACGCGTTCGTCTGGAGCGCTGGAGTTGGCGACCGCGTCCTTGAGCAGCTCGGCCGCCACGTCGTGCGCGTAGCGCGCCTCGGCCAGCTCGGCGGCCCGGACGCAGTAGCCGACCGCTTTCGGCGACCCCGCGCGTGCGTAGTGGTGGGCGAGTGCGGTGATGTCGCCGGTGGCCTCGAGGGCGGCGGCGATCCGGCCGTGCATGCGGGTGGCCCGCAGCCGGCTGAGGTCGGCGACGAGCGTGTCCCGGACGAGGGCGTGCACGAATCGGACGCGCCCGGGGCCGGGCTCGTCCAGCAGCCCGGCGATGACACCCGCGTCGAGCGCGTCCAGCACGCTGTCCTCGTCTGCGTCGGCTGCGTTCACCAGCACGTCGACCGAGCTTTCGCGGCCCGTGACCGCAGCCAGCCGCAGGACCGACACGCCACCTTCGGGGAGCCGCGCGAGCCGGCGGCGCAGCACGTCCCGTACGCCCTCGGGGACCTCTGAGAGGGCCACCAGTGCGCCCTCGCCATTCAGCAGGCGAGCGCTCTCCCGCACGTAGAACGGGTTGCCGCCGGTGCGCTCGGCGATACCCGCAACGGTCACGTCGTCGGCCTCGCACTCGGTCCGGACCAGCTCGGCGACGGCCGCTTCGTCCAGTCCCGGCAGAGCGAGGCGGACGGGCGCAGTGCGCGCGAGCGATCCCAGCGTTTCGGTCAGGCGCTCGCCTTCGTCCGGGCGGTACGCGGCGACGATCAGGATGGGGGCGCGCAGGCCGACGCTGCCGGACAGGAGCTCGAGTGTTGCCGCGTCCGCCCAGTGCAGGTCGTCCAGCACGACGGCGACCGGGCGCTCGGCGGCGGCTGCGGCGAGCCAGTTCCAGAGGGCTTGGCGTAGCCGGAAGCGTCCGGCGGCGGCGTCGCGGTCCGTTGGAACGGTGTCGGAGAGCAGGGGTGCGAGGTCGCCCGCGAACTCGCGCGGGGATGTGCGGGTAGCGAGGGCCCGCAGCGCCTCGACCCAGGCGGACGCGGGCGGTGCGCCCTCGGCTTCGGGGCAATGGCCTACGGCGACCAGCCACCCGTCTTGTTCGAGGTGGTCAACGAGGTGTTTCAGGAGCGTTGACTTGCCGAGCCCTGCCTCACCGGTGACAAGGGCGACGCGGGCTCCGTCGGAGGCGGCCTCGCCGGCGGCCGTCACCAGCGCCGACAGCTCGGCCTCTCGCCCTACGAACGAGGCGTCGGGGCGGGGCGGGGATGTTCGCTTTTCGGGCTGCGGCACGGGCAGGGGGACGGACGGAGGCACGGGCGGAGGGACGGGCGGAGGCACAGGCGGGGGGACGGATGCGCGCATGACGTCGGTGCGCTGGGTGAGGATCGCCTCCTCCAGCGCCGTCAGGTCCGGGCCGGGATCCAGCCCCAGCTCGTCGGCGAAGATGTCGCGGGCGCGGCGGAGCGAGGCCAGGGCGTCGGCCTGCCTGCCGCTGCTCCACAGCGCAAGGGCGTGCAAGCGCCAACCCTCCTCGCGGAGTGGTTCGTCGCGAGTGAGCCGTTCGGCCTCGGGCACCACCGCGGCGGGGTCGCCGGTGCGCAGGCCCGCGGCGACGTGCAGCTCGCGGGCGACCAGGCGCAGCTCGTTCAGCCGTGCCGTCTCGGCGGCGGCCCACGGGTCGTCGGCGACCTCGGCGAACGCGGGCCCCCGCCACAGCTCGAGCGCCTCGGCCAGCCGTGCGCGGGCGGCGCGCGGGTCGGCGACCGTACGGGCCGCGTGGAGCAGATCCTCGAACCGCCACGCGTCCACCGACTCCGGGGGCAGCCGCAGCGCGTAGCCGGGCGACGCGCTCACCAGCAGCCGGGCGGGGGTACGCGGCGGGCGTCCGGGCTCCAGCAGCTTGCGCAGGTTGGAGACATATGCCTGCAGGGAGGTCAGCGCCCGCGAGGGCGGCTCGCCGCGCCACAGGTCCTCGATCATCCGGTCGACGGGGACCACCTGGCCCCGCGCCGCCACCAGCAGGGCCAGCACTCCCCGCTGCCGCGGCCCGCCCAGGGGAACGGGCTCGCCGCCGATCTCGGCCCCGAAAGAGCCCAATACCCGGATCAAGACCATGACGTGGGACATCGTACGCGCGCGGGGGGATTCCAAGTCGGTTCCAAGTCCCTTCCAAAACCCCGGGAGCAGCCTTAGCACGTCGAACCGATGAAGGGCAGGAACCGATGAGCGTCAACACCCAGGACATGGAGATCGTCCACCGCGCCTTCCGCCGCGAGTCGCGGTTGCTGATGGAACTCGTGGCGGCCGTCGCCCCGGGTGACACCGCTCGCGCCAAAGTGCTCGCCGACCATTTCCGCGGCTACCGGCTGGGCCTGCACAACCACCATGAGGGCGAGGACGAGCTGCTCTGGCCGCCGCTGCTATCCCGGGTGGATCTGGGTGCCGACATCGTTCTGCGCATGGAGGCGCAGCACGAGCGGGTCGCGGCCTCGCTGACCAGGCTGGACACCGCGTTCCCCGCCTGGGAGGGCGCGGCCGGGGCAGGCGAGCGCGACGCCGTGGTCGCCGCCCTGGCCGAGCACCGTGCCGTCTTGATCGAGCATCTTGACGACGAGGAGGCCACTCTCCTCCCGCTCGCCGCCGAGCACATCACCGAGCAGGAATGGGCCTCGATGGGCGACCACATGGTGGCCAACACGCCCAAGCCGCTCCTGCTCAGGCTCTTCGGCGCCGTCCTGGAGGACGCGGACCCGGCCGAGCGCGCTCTCGTCCTCTCCGCCCTGCCCGCGCCGGTCCGCGCCATCTGGCACGTGATCGGCCGCCCCAGTTACGCCCGCCATGTCCGCCGGGTCCGCGGCGTCCGCCGCGCTCGCCGCGCCCGCCACGTCCGCGGCTGACCCCGCACCACCCTGCCTCGCCAACAAACCTGAAGCTCATAAGGAGAAGAACCATGTCGCTGAAGAACATCAACACCGTCCTGGCCACCGCCGTCGTCCTGTTCACCTTCTACCTCGGGATCTCCTTCGTCCTGATCCCGGAGACTCAGGCGCCGGGCTTCGGCCTGCCGAGCTGGCCCTCTGGCGACGGCGGCGGCTTCCTCAACGTGAAGGGCAACCGCGAACTCGCGATGGGCCTGGCGATGGGCATCCTGCTGGTGACGGGCCAGCGCCGCGCCCTGGGCTGGGTCCTGCTGATGGTGGCCGTCGCCCCGTTCGGCGACATGATCACCGTCCTGGCCCACCACGGCTCCGTGGCCACCGCGCTCGGCGTCCACGGCCTGACCGCCGTGGTGATCGCGGCCGCTGGCCTGCTGACGCTCCACGAGACCCGCAAGGCCGCTGCCGCCGAGCCCGCTGCCACCGCTGCCGCTGAGCCCGCTGCCGCTGCCGCCACTGCTGCCGAGCCCGCTCCGGCCGCCGCTCCCGCGACCGCGCCCGCCACTCCCGCAACCGCGCCCGCCACCCCGCAGGCCGTCTGATCACATCGATCCGAACCGTGGCCCGGCCCCCTCGGCCGGGCCATCCTTTCGTCTTCCTGAAAATGGACATTTGGATATCCGTGCAGGTCAGGAAGGGTGTCATCAATGTCCGGACGATGCTGGACAGGAACGATCTTCGTGGTCGGAATTCTGTGGGTATGGTCGGCCCTGCCCGCTCTCAACACGGGCCGTACGGAGCCTTCCACCAGGAGAAACGCAGATGTTCAAGCGCATTGTCACGGTGCTCGTCGCGGCGGCCGCCGTCGTGGGCCTCACCTCCGCGGTCTCCCCCGCGGCGAACGCCGGCGGGTACGGCTGCAAGGGCAACCTTGTGGGCTCGTATCCCGTCCCGCTCAAGGACATGCTCACTGGCAAGCGGTACTACCGCAGCGATGTGAAGCTCTACTACAACCCGGCGAGTGGCTGGAACTGCGCCGTCATGGTCAAGCGTCCCGGGCACGCGCGGTACAACGACAAGGTCCCGATGTACCTGCAGATCATGAACTCGCGCTGGGCTGAGGACCGCCAGAAGAACAACGTCGACACCGACCAGGGCAACTTCCGGCGGTACGCCGGTCCGGTGAAGGTGCAGGGCAAGTGGAAGGGCAAGGGCCTCTGCATCAGCATCTTCGCCCTCTACGAGGACGCCGAGGCGAACGGGCAGAAGCCGGAGTGGAACGGGCGCCTTCACAAGACCAAGCTCGCCTGCCGCGCCTGACACCCTGCCGCGCTCAGGACACCCGATGACCTGACCATCTGAACGCCCAGTCTCCGCCCCGCCGAGCCAGCGCCCGGCGGGGCGGTCGCGTATCCGGCTTTAGGGACCGCCGCTGCTCCTTGTCAGGGGCGAGTGGGACCACCCGCCGCTGCAGACGGACGCGGCCGCCTTGGTCGACGCACTACGCAAGCGGTATGCCCACCCGGACGAGGTCGAGCTGACGACTGTGCCGGACCTGGCGCACCGCTGGCCGACGAGCACGGCCTGGCGCCGATCCCGCAACTGCCGACGACGAAAATGGTCGACGAGATCCTGACGCGGTAGTTCCTCCGGCGGCTCACGCCGAACTGAGCGAGGTCGAGATCGGGCCAGACCAGCTCGCCCCGGTCCGCATGTCACAACGCGCCTGCGGTACCCACCTGTCGTGACGGGCCGGAGTGCTCATCCGTGGGAGCAGCGAGAGATCCCTCTCGCGCGGATGAGCACTCCAGCTCCCGAGCGCTGTTAGTGCCGGATGTGGCTGGCTGACTCACGCAGGAGATTCATGCCCCAGGCGTTCACTTGAGCTTGGAGTTGGTCACCTTGTAGGTGAACGGCCCGCGCTTGTCGGTGACGACGTCGTAGGTCAGCACCCCCCTGGCTGTACGAGCGGGGGGTTTCCCACAACAACTGCGGCGGCGTACGCGTGAGAGCGCGCCAGCGGCAGTAGGCGCATTTGCTACGCACTTTTCCGGACCGATACCTGGACGCCGAGCAGGAGGAGGAGTAATGCATCGCGCCCTGGAACGCAGCGCCTATCTGCATGGCGTCATGCCTGCCCCTGCTGCAAGCGCCTATCATGTCGGCGCTCGGAAAGCAGGATCAACGGACTTAAGCACTACGATCGAGCGATATAACAAAGCGCCGCCCCAAGGCGGCGCTTTGCCATATCGTCGCGCAGACCTCCATCGGTCCGCCCGCCTGAGACCGTCCGGCCGTCTGCGCGGTGACTCACCGGGCCTGGTCCTTGGCAGGACGACCCACCCGTGGCCCGCGACGTAGCGACTGGTCCAGGCCGCTGTGTTCAGGCAGCCCAGAAGTCGTCTTCGGCCTGCTGGTCGGCCGAGAACAGCCACACCTCCGCAATCTTGTCCCCCTCGACCCTCAGCACGTCGACACCGTCCATCGACATCTGCGCACCGTCGCGCTTGGCCGAGAAGTGGACAGGAAACGCCGCGAGCGCGTCGTTGACCATGGGCTCGCCGGTGATCGCGATATCGAGCGTCCCCTCGGTGGCGGCCATCTGGCCGCCGATCGCCCCGTTCACCGCGTCGGCGCCGCGGTAGGTGCCGGAGAAACGGTGACTGCCGGGCTGGTGCCAGATGATGTCGTCGGCGAACAAGCTCCCGATCGTGGCGAAGTCCTTGGCGGCCATCGCCTCGACGTAACGGCGAGCGACAGCGAGGGTGCTGGCGGACGTGGTCATGGAAGTATCCCTTTCGTCGAGTTCTTCCTGCTAGACGCCAATGCTTTCGAATGGTAACCATTTACCTCAACGTAACTAACAGAGGGTGTGACCCATGTCACAACAGCTGGATCAGCATCCGGACTGGAACGTGCTCACCAAGACCTGCCCATCGCGCACGTCACTGGCCCGCATCGCCAACAAGTGGACGGCGATGGTGGTGATCGTGCTCGCCAACGGCAGACTGCGCTTCGGTGACATCCGCACCGCAGTCGACGGGATCAGCGGGAAGGTCCTCACCGAAACACTGCGGGACCTGGAACGCGACGGGCTCGTCCAACGGCACGTATACGCCGAGATGCCCCCAAGAGTCGAATACGAACTGACCCCACTGGGACAGACACTGCACACACCCCTGCAGGCGCTCGGCCGCTGGGCCGAAGCCCACATCGCCGAGGTACTCACCGCACGCGAGGAATACGACACCCGCCGCTGATCCTTCCGAGCGAGCCAAGGCGACAGTTCTGCTGCCGCACGCGGGGCACGTTCACCAGAAGGCTGTGCCACCACAACCAAGAGCAGATGAGGCGATCCAGGCGATTCGCTCCACCAGCGAATGCCCGTTCGCCCGGTGAGGCACCTGGCCAGCGCCGCACTCGCACGCCTCCAATCCCGCAGAGTGGCCGAAGGCCGTGCGCCGTACGCGCCAAACTCCCGCCCAGCCGGACAGCCACCGCTGCCAAGCCCGCGGCGTCGGCATCACCGCAATCTGGGTCCACAGCGACCTGGACACCATGCACGAGTACATCGAGGGCCGCGACGCGTCACTACTCGTAGCCACTGGCCATGACGAGCGCTTCAGAGATCAACTGCCACGTTGGTTGGGCAGGAAACTGCTCACCACGGTTGGCATAGAGGGCCGACAACGCCGATAGGCAGGCAGCCAAGGCTTCGAGAAAGCGCTCCAGGGTGGCGTTCTCCCATTCGTCCGGATGCGCGCGAAGGTCGTCGAGCATCTGGGACACGATGCGAGCCGCATCGACGTGTGAAGAGACCTGATCAAGCCTGTTGACTTCGGCCGATCTGCCAGTCTCGTAAGGACTGCTCATACGAGCCATCTTGCCGCCTACCGCTCTGACGACCGGGCGAGAGCCGCGCTCAGCGGCCGTGCCCCCCGTGTGCCGAGTGAGAACCTTCTCTACGTTTCAAGGGCGCCAGCTTCGCGGTCGCCGGGGCGGCGACCGCGCCCGGCTCTGCGTGCCGGGCATGCGGCCTGTTCCGTCCGGTCACAACGCGCAGCTCATGCGCCGACCCCGAACCCGACACTGCCGTACGCCAGACAACCCCCATCCTCGATAACCCTGCTGCGCACCGAACGCGCCGGCGCCTGGGCCCAGGCTTCCTCCGCCCACTGCAGCCCCGGCACCGTCGCACCCTGCAGGCTTGGGTCGACACCAACACCGACGCCCAGCAGGCAGCCCGTCGCCTCGGGATCAGCCGTAACACCGTCCGGGCCCACCTGCGCACCGCCGAAACCCAGCTGGGCCGCGACCTGCTGACCACCGGCGCCGACGTGTACGACGTCGTCCACGCCGTGCACATCAGCGCCGCCCGGGCTGCCTGAGCACCGTGCACAATTGCCACCCCGATGTGATGCGGCGTGCTAGCGCCGCCCGGGGCCGCCTGAGGCCGGTGGTGGAGCGGCGTTGGATGTGTCGGTCACCACAGATGTGTGACGTTGAGTGATTTTGTCGGTGCTGTTGGTTACCTTGTGGGTGTGAAGATTGTGGTGCAGGTGAAGCTGCTGCCGACGCCTGAGCAGGCGGCGGCACTGAGCGCGACCCTGCACGCCTGCAATCAGGCGGCGAACCGGGTATCGGCCCAGGCGCACGAGACCGAGGTGTTCTCCCGCGCCAAGCTGCAAAAGCTCGTCTACACCGAGGTGAAGGCGGCCGGGTTGTCCGCGCAACCGACCCTGCACGTGATCCGGAAGGTCGCCGACGCCTACACCACGCTGCACGCCCAGATCGACGCCGGGCTGCTGGGCGGCGAGCGATCCAAGCGGCGCCGTAAAGCCGAGTCCAAGCCGATCGCGTTCCGCCCCGATGCGGCGCACCCGTTCGATGACCGGTGTCTCAGCTGGCAGTACGACGCCCGCACGGTGTCGATCTGGACGGTGCACGGCCGGTTGCCGGGCATCGCGTTCACCGGGTCGGCCGCGCAGCTGAAGACCCTGGCCGAGCACCGCCAGGGCGAATCGGATCTGGTGTTGCGGGACGGCATGTGGTTCCTGTACGCCACCTGCGACATCGAACAAGCCCCGCTCAACTCTGATCCGGGCGACTGGATCGGGGTGGACCGGGGGATCGAGAACCTGGCCACCACCAGCGACGGGGACAACTACCAGGGCCAGGCGTTGAAGCGGTACCGGCGGGCCCAGGCGCGCCGCCGCGCCGAACTGCAGGCCAAGAAGGCCGCCGGATCCAGATCGGCGGCGCGGCGGCTGGCCAAACGCACACAGCGCGAGGCCCGGCACGCCACCCACCAGAACCACATCATCTCCAAGCAGATCGTGGCCGATGCCCAACGCACCGGACGCGGAATCGCCATCGAACACCTCGATGGCATCCGCGACCGGGTCCGGCTCAAGCGGCACCAGCGGGCCACGCTCTCCAACTGGCCGTTCCACCAGCTCGGCACCTTCCTGGCCTATAAGGCCCTGCGGGCCGGGGTGCCGTTCCTGCAGGTGGATCCGGCCTACACCTCGCAGAAGTGCCCCACCCCGTGGTGTGGGCACGTCTCGAAGAAGAACCGCCCCACCCGGGGCACTTTTTGTGCGTCGCGTGCGGGCTCGCTGGCCTGGCCGACGACATCGCCGCCGTGAACGTCCGCAACCGGGCGCGCACGGCGTGGGCATTTGTCACCATGCCCGACCCCAACCCCCCCACCACCCGGCCCACCCGGGCCAGGCACGGGACAAAAGGGGTGATGCGCCCCACCACCACAACCAGTGGCGACCAGGGAGCGCGACGAAGCGTGAACGGAACCACCGGGCCGTTCACGGCCGAGAAGGTGACTGAGCCCCGCTCCGCGCCCACTGAGGCTGGCTGGAAACTCTGGCGCAACGGCGACAGCGCGCGGGGCCTGGTCGGCCATCAGCGGCTGGTCAACGTCGTCCGCACGCTGGGAGCACGCCTTCGACGTCAACGGGACCGTTGTGAAGAGCCTCTACCCCAGTTGGACTCCCACTGCGCTAAGTGACAGTCCCGACTGCCAACGGCCACCCAACGCCATCCGCTGCGGCCCCGAAGCGGGTCGAAACATCCAGGACTTCTACCGCTCGCTGTAGGCCGAGCCAACAGTCGATGGATATCCCTCATCGACGAAGCCGGCTCAGCACAGGCCGCTCTCCCATCCACAAACCGCACGCGCGGTCCACGCAAGTGGACCGCGCAAAGCGCACGGGCCTTCTCGCGGTCAGACCACAAGCCCTCAGCGTCGCAACCAGTGGCAGGTGGTCAGGCTCGGAGCGTGGCCGAGTGGAGGGACTACAAGAATCTGGGCGTCAAGCGGTCGGCGGTGCGCAGCACGAAGGCGAGTGGCCGAGTGAGGACCGCCACGGTCGCGCCCCGCAGACGTCCGCGACGCCTCGCCGAAACCCGTGGCGGGAGGGCGGCGAACAGTGTCGCGAGGCCCGCAAGCGGGCGGACGAAGACCGTGAACTCAACGATCTGTCCCTGGTCGTTGAAGCGCACCAGATTGATGGCTTCGAGCTCGACCCCGCGAACGCGCGCATGAAAGGAGAACGAACGCGTATCGCCGCGCGCGAGTGGTTCGGTGGTGTGGATGTCCTCGAGGACGGCGAAGATATCGCGGTGCAGTGCCGTGACCTCTTCCTTGCCCTCGAAGCGTATCCGCGACGTCATCGGGGAGTGAAAGACGACGTCGGGCGCCAACAGCTCGGCGACTGCATCCGCGTCGCCGCTCTCCCCGGCGGCGCGCAGGGCCGTGATCGCCGTTGAGATCGGCGAGGTGGAAGGAGCGGCCGGACCGGAGACAGACATCGGAACCCACTCTCGTGACAAGCATCTCCTGTTAGGGTGCTTGATAAAATCAAGCTGCATGGAGGAAGTCAAGCTGATGCCGACTCGCTCCTATGGGCAGTTCTGCGGCCTGGCGCGCACGCTTGACGCGGTGGGTGATCGCTGGAGCCTGCTGATCGTCCGCGAGCTGCTCCCCGGCCCGATGCGCTACAGCGAACTCGTGGCGTCGCTGGGTGGGATAGCCACCAATCTGCTAGCCGACCGCCTGCGGAGCTTGGAGTCCTCCGGAGTGATCGAGCGGCGGGTGGGCCACACCAGCGGTGTCGTCTACGCCCTGACGCCCTGGGGCAGTCAGCTCCGTGAAGCAGTCGAGGCGCTCATCCGCTGGAGCACCCCGCTGATGATCAGCGGCCCAGGAGACGACGCCATGCAGCCTCGCTGGCTGGCCGTCGCACTCCCGGCGCTGCTCCGCGGAAGAACGGCGACGCCTCCGGTTGAGCTCGGCATCGAGTTTCCCGGTCTCTTCATGACCCTTCGGATCGACAAGGACGGCCCCCACGTGACCGTCCAACCCGACCGGCGTCCCGACACCATCCTCACAGCAGAGCCAGCGGCGGTCCTGGGACTCGCCGCCGGCGCGATCACCATCGACCAGGTACTGTCCCAAGCCAGCGTCCACGGCGATCCACGCGTCCTCACCACGGTGCTCGCCGGCGCCCAGACATGAGCGGGCTGCTCGACGAGGTCCTCACCGCCCATGGCGGCCTTGAACGATGGCGCGCGGTGACCGCCCTCACCGCCCGCGGCAGATTCGGCGGCCTCCTGCGCTCACGCTTCCCCGGAAACCGAATGGCCAACGTGACCGTCCGGGTGGATTTGGCAGAGCAGCACGCCGTCTTTCACGGCTTCCCACAACAGGATCAGCAAGCGGTGTTCGATCGAGGCGACGTACGGATCGAGACCCGCGACGGCGAACTGATCAACGCCCGGCGGAACGCCCGCGCCGCCTTTGCCGGCCTCAGCGGACTCCGTCGCAACCTTCGCTGGGACGCTCTCGATGCCGCGTACTTCGCCGGATACGCATGGTGGAACTACCTCTCGACACCCATGCTTCTGACGCGTGAAGGAGTCACCGTCACCGAAGGCGACGCGTGGCCGGAGGCAGGTGAGCAGTGGCGACGCCTCGAGGTCAGCTTCCCCCTGGACGTCCACACCCACTCCCAACGACAGACCTTCCACGTGGACGCTGCCGGCCTCATCCGCCGTCACGACTACGTCGCCCAGCCAATCGGTCGGTGGGCGCACGCCGCCCACTACTGCTACGACCACCGACACTTCTCTGGACTCGTCTTTCCCACCCACCGACGGGTGCGCCCACGAGGACCCGGCGGCCGGTCCCTCCCCCATCCGACCCTCGTCGCAATCGACCTCGATCAAATCAAGATCGAGACATGACCGCACGGTCCCCAGCCGAGCGTCGAAACTCCCGTAGCGGGCAACCGTCGCCGGAGTTGACTCGCTCCAAGCTGCCGGTGCCACACGCGGCGACGACCCTCACTGGCACCTGCAGCGCAGTCATCAGCGCGAGCGGACGGACCTCAAGATCGCTATGCGACCGCATGGTCTGTGCCACGAATGTGCGTGACGGCCCCGCTGACCGCGTTCCCGGTCACCTACCTGCAGCGGAGCGTCTGGCGCGGCTACGGGCTCTGTGGGGTCCAGCGGCGGACGTGACCGAGCAGGAGAGGACGGACGCCGGGGCCTGTCACGCGCTCGGCTTGGAGCCGGCGCCCGGTGATTAGCGCATTGCCGAGTGGAATCAGACGTCGGCTTCGATGGCAAAGGTATTGCCGTCTGGGTCCTGGAACCACGCGATACGTCCACCGCCAGCCCGAGGAGTGATCCCCTTGGCATCATGTTCGAACTGGTCGTAGCGGACGAACTCGACGCCGGACAAGACGAGCTCGTCAACGATCTGGTCGATGTCGTCGACATACCACGTCGCCAGTGTCGCCGAGGTCTTCCCGGCAGTGTCCGACTCGTACACACTCAGCGCCGGCCCGCCACCAGAACCGTAGACGCGGCTGCCTTCTTCGATGTCTGCGCTGGGGCCGGACTCCAGCACCGGCAGACCCAGTTTGCCTTCGTAGAACGCGACCGCCCTCTGAATGTCGGACACGGCGATCGACGGCCTGAGTTCATAAGCGCTCAAGGGCATAAACCCACTCTCTCACACGCGCGCAATCGACCGTTCCCGCTGCCCTGGCGCCTCTTCAAAGGCACCAGCGAGTCCGCGCGGGAGCGCGCTACCCGCTGCCGACTGGGTACGGCACGCTGGCTGGTCGGCAACGTGATTGGGATTCACAGCCCGGTGTGGCAATGGAAGCTCGTTGCGGCGCAGCGCGGAGTGCCAGATCGCGTTGCTGGCGTGACGACTTCCGCGCCCTGCAGTCCTGTTGACTCGCGCCCTTGCCCCTCAGGCGCACCCGTTGACAGCGTGATCGAGCTAGCGCAAGCATGATCGGCATGCTTCGGCGACTTTCGATCATCGTGCTGACCGCGACAGTGGCCATACAACCGTTTGCCCACGTTGGCGCCAAAACGGGAACGCCCGCAGCCAGCTCTGCGAAAGCCCCCGCTTCAGGAGCCTTGGGCGCGAACTTCAATCAGAATCTGGACGCGCTCGATTATCGCGAGCTGAACGAGGCGCGAGTCAGGTGGGTGCGCGGATTCTTCCCGATGCCGGCGGTCGACAAGAGGCCGCCCGCCAAGCACTTCGCGATCCGCACGATCAGTGACGCCGCAAGGCGTGGCCACGACACGATCCTGAGCCTGAAGTTTCCCTACAACGGCACGTCGTTCCCCAAGCCGGGCAGCCCGAGGATGCGGGCGGAGCTGGTCAGGCTGAACAAGGTGCTGCCCCTGGTCATGGGCAAGGTCGACATTCTGACCATCGGCAACGAACCGTTCATCGAGAGCAAGCCGGGCGAGCGTGATCAGCGGCTCAACGTGTTCTACGAGACCGTCGCCAAGCACGTGATCGGCTTCCGCAACAAGCGCTGCGGCGTGAACTGCGGCACGGCGCTCTACATGGGCGCGCTCAACCGGATCCACCAGCCCGCCCAGCGCACGCCCGCGGTCGAGCGCTGGATGGCCTTCGTGCGCAAGACGCCGGAGATCAAGGGTGTGGACATCCACCCGCACGTCCCCGCCTCGCGCGACGCCAAGGCCTTCGTCGACTACATCCTGCCGAGGATGCGCAAGGACCAGAAGTTCCTGGTGACCGAGTTCTCGCTGATGCCGCTCTGGCGCCAGCACATGACCGACTCGGTCCCGGTCTCGTTCACCGCCAAGTACGGCTACCCGAAGGGCATCAAGGTCTGGCAGGTGATCAAGGCCGCCATCGGTACGCCGTTCAGCGAGCGGAAGTGGGCCGACTTCCTGGGCGCCTGCCCGTGGTTCGCCAAGCAGTCGGGCTTCCTGCGCGAGCAGATGAAGCTGTACCGCGGCACCGGCCGGCTGGCAGTCGCCACGTACGCCTTCAAGCAGGACGACCTGATGGTGCAGAACTGGGGCCCCAAGAAGGACCCGTGGCTGCTCAACAGCGTCTACGCCCGCTACACCGTGCAGCCGCGAGGCAAGCTGTCCGGCCGCAGCCCCTGGTTCCACGACTTCCGCGCCCTGCAGAAGGCCCCGGCCCGACAGCCGAAGTGACCCCCAGCCTCCGTCGGCACGAGCGCAAGAAGGAGTTGGCGAAGCGCCCGATCTCACGGTGGCCCAAACGCCGTGAGCCTTCGCCGGTGTTTTGGTGAGGCGTCGCCCGCCCGGCATGGAAGTGCACCGATCTCCGGGGACGCATTTCGGTCTCACAGATGGCGCGAGCGGCGAGTCGCCAAAAACGGCGATGGCTTCGGGTGGTCACCCGAAGCCATCTGTGCCGAACTAATTCCCTGAAGGAAGCGAGCCCCTGTAAGCGTGAGCGCTATCAGCGGCGCTGGCGCTGGTACTCCTCCCAGGTGCGGATGGGCACCTTCGGGCCGTCGTCCTTGCCGCGGTTGGCGAGACCGTTCAGACCGAGGTAGTAGTCACCGACCTGGTGCTGGGCCGGGGTGGCAAGGTCGGTGTCGTTGATGGCGGTGGCGTGGATGTGCCACGGCCAGTTGCCCTGCTTGGGGCTGCGCACCCATGCCGCGAAGCCGACACGGCGCAGCTCGCGCACAACCTTGGTACGGGTGGCGGCGTTCATGCCCTTCACCGAGATGTCGATGACGCCGCCGCCGTCGTGGGTGCCCTTGGACGTGGGGTCACCGCCGGGGTTGTACGAACCCTGGTCCAGCACGAGATTGCGACCGCCGAGCCGCTTCTTCGCCTCGGCCAGCATCTTCTTCGTACGGGTGTTGATGACGTAACGGCCATACTTCACCCGGGCACCCGGAACGATGACGTGGTTGAGCTTGAAGCGGCCGGCTCCGAGCTTGGTGAGCGACGCCTTGCCCGGCAGGCCGTTGGCGGCGACCCCCTTGTAGCCGAGCGACTTCTGGTACTTCGTGAAGGCGGTGACCGTCGTGGTGCCGTAGTGACCGTCCACGTACTTCGCGGCGAGCAGGCGGCGGTCGCGCAGCGCCCGCTCAACGAGGAGCACGCTGGCCTTGGCGCCCGGGGTCAACTTGTTGTTGGGCCGCCGCGGGTCGATCTGGGCCGCCTTGACAGTGGCTTCCATGTTCACGCTCGGCAGTGCCTTGGCGCCGGCCGTCTGCGCCGCCGGTGTCTCGGACGCTCCAGCCAGTCCGGGGATGGAAGCGAGCAGGCCGGCCACCACGAGGCCAGCGGCGTATGTGGGAAGCTTCATCATTTCTCCAGGTTGCAGACGCTTGGGGGGCGATGCCCATGGAGAGTCCACCGCATTGATCACCAATGCGCAACAAGATCGACATTGTCCAGCCAACTCCGGACGAACCGGAGACGCGTCCGGCTGGATCTGGATATTTCGCAGCCTGAAGGACCTGGGCATTTACTACACAGAGCGAGAAGACGGGCGCGGGGGCTTCGCAGCCCTCAGCACCCGCGAGCCGGAGCACTCAGCCGCGCGATTCTTCCCGTCACGCCGTTCACGCGGGTAATCACTCCGGTCCGTCGCGGCATGTGCTGCATCGAGGCGAGATCACGCGACGCTGAGGGGGCGCGGGAGGAGCTTCTACAAGGGATGACGCTTGAGACTGGCGCTACGGCGCCAGTCGGCCCCTCGGGGGCTGCGGCCATCGACCGGCGCTGGCGTCTGGACAGCATGGAACGCGCGGTATTGCCCGGCTATCCCGACGCACCGCCAGGCGTCGGCATGACACCAAGCTGCTGAAGAAAGCCGAGGAGATCCTTGTCCGACCACTTTTCGGCAAGCTTGCCGTTCTCGATGCGATGAATCACCGTCGCGGTCATCTCGATTGGCTTGCCGGTGGCAGGGATGCCTGGAAGGTCCCTCTCGTGTACTCCGCGCGCCGTCAGCCGGGTCACGACTTTGTCGCCCTCCGCGATCTGGTCTTCGATCTCGTGGGTTCCGGGCGTCGCGTCCCAGAACAGCTGGAACGCCTGCTTGAGCCCCTCGCGACCGGGCGCAAACCCGGGAAATGGCGGCGGTGCGTGATCCTTGTAGTCCTCAGCCACAAGTTCGTCCATGGCGTCCAGGTTGCCCTCGTCGATTTCCCGATAGAAACGACGAACCAGCCTCTTGTTCTCCTCGGTGGACACAAGAACCCCTCTGCGTGTTTACCTTGCGTCGCCGGAACACCACATCCAACTTGTCTCCCTACCCTTCATGCTTTCTGGCCAGATCCTCGACATGCCATGCCACGGTAAACGTTCACCCAGGAGCCGCCGCCGGTCCGTTCCGCTCGTCGGGACGGGCTGGGGTTTGTCCGCGTGCGGCCGGCGAGGTTGGTCGTGACTACGGTGAATCCTTTCGCGGTGTGGGGGCCTCTTATGGGGTGATGGCCACACTGGGAAGGAGAGGTGGATGGGTGAAGTCATGATGCCGAGTGTGCGGCGGGCGCTTTTCAGGACCTCGGTCCGGCAAGGGCGTGGACGTGGCTGAGCGCCCCTGGGCGAGCGCGCAGCTCATCGAGGCCGCGCAGGCTGGTGACCGCGAGTCGATCACGGCGGTGGTTTACGGTGCCCATCCTCATGTGCGGCGCTTCGCGGAGCATCTTTGTGAGTCTCCGCAGGATGCCGAGGATGCCGCGCAGGAAGCGCTGATCATCCTCTACCGGAAGATCGGCTCACTGCGCGCCACCGGAGCACTGGCGTCGTGGATGTTCCGAATCGTACGGAACGAATGTCTGCGCCGCGCTCGACTGCTGTTCGACCGCTATGACGAGCCCGAAGGTCTGGTGACCTCCGCGGAGGACGAGGCCATCCGGCGCCTGGAAGCCGAACTCGTCGCGCAGGCGATCAAGGAGTTGCCGGACGTGCAGCGCAGAGTATTGATCATGCGGGATGTGCTGGGCTACCCGGGGCGGAGCGTCGCGGAGGTGCTTGGTCTGAGCAACGCCGCGATGAAGTCACACCTGCACCGGGCCCGCCACAAAGTCCGGCTCAGCCTGAGCGGCCCCGGGACCACCGGCGCCTGACCCGAGTCGGCCGCATTCCACAAACCCGAGTTGAAGGGGAGTTTCGCCATGCTTGAAACCGGATCGTCCGCGCCCGACGTGGTCCTGGAGGACACCGACGGCCAGCCCGTCCGCCTGTCCGACTACCAGGGCAGTCATGCCGTCCTGATCTATTTCATGCGGTCGACGTCGTGCCCGGTGTGCAACAGGCACGTCCAAGACCTCGCCCGGCGTCGTAACGAGCTCGCGGCTGATCATGTCCAGGTGCTTGTCGCGGTTCCTGGAGATCGCCAAGAAGCGGCCGCGTGGAAGGCCAAGCGCCAGATCCCGTTCCCCGTCCTCGTAGGCCGCCGGGGCACCCCGCACGAGATGATCGGCCTGGGCAGAAAGCTCTTCGGCTCGATGCAACAGTCAGGCAGCATCCTCGTTGATTCCCAGGGCATCATCCGCCACGCCCACGGCGCCACCATGCCCACCAGCGGCTATGACACGAAGGGGATCAACGCCGCCGTCAAAGGCCTTCGCGCCCACGCATGATCTAGAAGCGGCCTGCTCTGCCTCGTCCAGGGTGCACCCTGACGAGGCAGCGGCCTCTCCGGACAGCACAAGGCCGGCGGCTCGGCCCCAACCTGGACATTCAGTCTTCAGAGCCGAGTTCGGGAAGGTTCTTCGCCAGCGGGACGAACTCAGCCACCGAGAGCAGACCGTCGTTGTCGGTGTCGTACTCGGCGAACAGTGCCTTGACGATGCCCGACAGGTCATTCACCTCGGCCGCGGGAAACATTCCCGCGATCGCCGCCGTCACCTCGTCCACGGTGAGCTGGCCATCCCCATCGGTGTCGTAGCGAGCGAACACCGCCTCGTACTGATCGGACATGATTCCCTTCCGCGCAGGCGACCTTGGTCCTGATCGTAACCACTCCACGGTGGCCGTCGGTCGTTGTTGACGATGTCGTCGTGGCGTGCGGACGGGCGCAGCTCTTCGGGGGCGGCATTCGATGCAGGGCGGGCCGTGGCCTGTTGGTCTTCAGCTCACGGCCTTCTTCACGAGCGCGGCGATCTTTTCCTCGTCGGCGGCGGTCAACCCGGTCAGGGCGAAGGAGGTCGCCCACATGGTGCCCTCGTCGAGGTTCGCGTCCTCGTTGAAGCCCAATGTCGCGTATCGGGTCTTGAACTTCGCCGCGCTCTGGAAGAAGCAGATGACCTTGCCGTCCTTGGCATACGCGGGCTGCCCGTACCAGGTTCTCGGCGAGAGGTCCGGTGCGGTGGCCTTGATGATGGCGTGGATCCGCTCGGCCATGACGCGATCCTCGTCCGGCATCTCGGCGATCTTCTTGAGCACCTCGCCTTCCTTGTCCGCCTTGGCCCCGCGGCGAGTGCTCCTCACTTCTTTGGCGCGCTCCTTCATCGCGGCTCGTTCTTCGTCGGTGAATCCCTCGGCCGACCCCTGGGTGTCCTTCATTGCAGGTCCTTCCATGCACGTCTTGATGACGACCTTCATGCTAGGAAGGCGCCCGAGGCGGTGGCTTCTCCAAAACTGACCGGTCGGCGATGCCGGCTCAGTGCCAGATGATCGGGCCTAGTTCGTCGTGGTCGTTGAAGCTCGGTGCCGGGTCGTCGGGGTGCTTCGCGTTCGTGCCGTACGGCGGGGCCATGTAGTGGATCTCTCGGAGCGGGTCAGATCGGGTTGACAGCGAGAGCTTGCAGGTCACCCATCTGGCGCCCTTGTGGTCGAACGTGGCGGGGGCGGGGACCTCCGGGCAGGCGGGCAGTTCACCGCCCAGCAGGCTGACGTTGGTGATCTCGCCGCCGCTGCGCCGGGCCTCCATCCGGGGCGTGGACAGCGACATGGCGTTGCCGCTCTCGTTGGTGATGACGATCTCGGCGTAGTACGCGGTGCTCCCCTTCAGGAGGGCCCTGTCGTCGGCGTCGAAGTTTCCTCTGATCTTGGAGCCGCTCGTCTGCCGGATCCGCTGCACCGCGATGCCCAGCACGCCCTCTTCGTAGGTCTTGTGCAATGGGTTGAACTCCCGGATGGGCACCATGGCTTTTTGCCCAAACCGCAACCGGGTCCCTGGCCTGGTCATCTTCCCGGTCACCCGTAGCGGCTGGGTCGGCATGGCGGTCTGCGTCTTGGGAACTGGCTGGGTCGGCGGCTTCCGCGCTGGTTGGGTCGGCGGTTTAGGCGCTGGTTGTGTGGCTTCGCTTCCGGAACAGCCAGTCAGCAATACAGCGAGGGTGGCGGCTCCAATTTGGCGGCGGGGGTTCATGCGTACATTTTCCAGGACGCCAGGAGGAGGGGTCATACCTGGGTGGCAGGCGTTTATCTGGCACTGGGAGGTGACGCTGGCTACGGCCTTGGTCTTTAGTGTCGGTGGCCATGAGACGTAGGTCGGTTCTGGCGATGGCGGCGGGCCTGGCGGCGGCCTCGGTGGCGCCGGTTTCGGCGGTCGCGCATGGCGCTGTGCGGGTTGAGTTACCTGCGCCGGGCGGCCCTTATGAGATCGGGACGGTGGCGCTGCACCTGGTTGACCGTTCGCGAGCCGATCCTTGGGAGGGTTCGCCGCAGCGGGAGTTGATGATCAGCGTCTGGTACCCGGCTACCGGGTCTGGGCAGCGGGTTGCGCCACATATGGAGAGGGGTGCGGCCGAACGGTTCGGTGCCGTCACCCGCCATCGGATCCCGCCGGGCACGGTCGACTGGGCGGCCACTCGCACGCATGCCGGCGAGGGCGCGCCGGTCGATCCTCGGGGTCCGTGGCCGGTGGTGGTGTATTCGCCGGGCAGCGGTGATCCGCGCAGCTGGGGCACGGTGTTGGTCGAGGAGCTCGCGAGCCGCGGGTACGTGGTCGCGACGATCGATCACACGTACGAATCTCCGGCCGTCCAGTTCCCGGACGGCTCCGTCAAGGGCAACGATCGGATGCTGGAAGAGTTCGCGCGGGCACAGGAGGAGGGCACTGTTCCTGCTGTGCTGGCGAAGATGCTCCACGCCCGTATCGGCGATACCCGGTTCGTTCTGGACCAGCTCGCCACATTGCCGCGCGGGATGGCCGATCTGCGTCGGGTGGGCATGTTCGGCCAGTCTGCTGGAGGGTTCACGGCCGCCCAGGGCATGTACGAGGACCGGCGGATCCGGGCGGGGATCGACCTCGACGGCACGCTCGAGTTCAACAGCGAGCCGAACGGAACGAATCTCTCGTCTGTTGCCCTCCATGGCTTGCGCCGGCCGTTCATGCTGATGGGCCGGCAGGGCATCGACCACACGAACGAGCCGTCGTGGGGAGCGTTCTGGTCACACAGCCGCGGCTGGCGCAGGGATCTGACCCTGCTGGGTTCCAAGCACCAGACCTACACCGACCTGGCAGCGATCATGCCGCAGACGGGGTTGCCCCGGAATGTCATGGAGGGCGCCATCGGCACGACGGATCCCAGCCGCGCGGTGGTGGCGCAGCGGGCCTTTGCCGTGTCCTTCTTCGACCGCTGGCTGCGACATCGCGACGACCATCTTCTGGACGGGCCGTCCCCGCGTTATCCCGAGATCAAGTTTGTGCGCTGAAATCAAGGTTGACGCAGTGATCAGAGCCCGGCCAGGAAGTCCTGGCCGGGCATTCCAATCAGACACCGGCGCCCGGCACGGCCGTCCTCGTGCTCACCGGGCTCGACGACGCCCACGCCCCTGGTCTCATTGCGGTGATTTCCTGTCGATTCGACGGGCATGGCAAGACATGCAACACCAACCGATAGGAGGAACCGCGATGGAGTTCCTACTGGTGCTGTGCTTGCCCAGGGACGCCAAGACGGCCCACCTGACGCGGGAGGTGCTGGATGCGTCGCTCACCACGCTCGGCGTGGACGAACAGATCTGCGACGACGTCAACCTGGCCGTCGGAGAGGCGTGCGCGAACGTCATCCAGCACGCCGATCCGAGCGACGAGTACGAGGTGCGTGTCCGTACCGTCGAATCGCGATGCCGGATCGAGGTCATCGACACCGGCCGCGGCTTTGACGCGGTGCAGCTGGAAGAGGCCGCCGCGGACGCCGCCGTGACCGCCGAGCACGGGCGCGGTCTCCAGATCATCGACGCGCTCACCGAGAACCTCCAGATCTCCAACCGCCGCCAGCACGGCGCGATCATCCGTTTCGAGATCCCCCTCAAGTGGGAGCCCGGATCCCCTGGCGAGATGCTGGCCGCCATGGCCGGCTGTGGTTAGCCGGTCGCGGGCAGGGCAGGGCGACCCATGCGGGAGCCCCCTGCCCTGCTTGGAGGATCAGCGTGGACCCACTACCCGAAACGACGCTTTCCTACTGGGTTGACAGCGCGCCTGGCCCGTTCAAAAGGGATTGGCCTCCGCTGCCTGACGAGGCCGACGTGCTCGTCCTCGGTGCCGGGATCGCCGGACTGACGACCGCCTACCTGCTGGCGCGCGCAGGCCGTTCGGTGACCGTGCTGGAAGCAGCCCGGATCGCCGAGGGAGTGAGCGGCCACACCACCGCCAAGGTCACGTCCCAGCACAATCTGATCTATGCCGAACTGACCAGGCGCTATGGGCTTGAGAAGGCCGGGCTGTACGGGGAGAGCCAGCAGGCGGCAATCGACTGGATCGCCACCCAAGTGGGAAAGCTCGGCGTCGATTGCGACTTCCGGCGTCGCCACAACCACGTCTACGCCGAAGACCCGTCCTATCTGGACACCTTGCGGAACGAGGCGGAGGCAGCCACCGAGCTGGGGCTTCCCGCCGAGTTCGTCCCTGACGTCGACCTGCCGTTCCGCGTCGCGGGTGCGGTCCGGTTCAGAGACCAGGCGCAGTTCCACCCGCGCAAGTGGTTGCTGGCGCTCGCCGAGGCGATCACCGAGGCGGGCGGGCGGATCCTGGAGGGAGTCAGAGCGACGGGCCTGGGCCGTACGGACGAATCGCTCGTGCACACCAGCGCCGGCGACGTCCGGGCGCGCGATGTCGTGGTGACGACCCACTATCCGGTCTTCGACCGGGGAGCCTTCTTTTCGCGGCTCATCCCGAAACGGGTCCTGTTGATGGCGGCTCCGGCCGACTCGGGCGCTCTGTTCGAAGGCATGTACATCGCCGCCGACACCGGACATTCGATGCGTACGACGCCGGACGGCAACGGCGGGGAGATGCTCTTGCTCGGCGGCGCGGGATACCACCCGGGCGAGGAGCCCGAGGTCGAGGAACGGTTCCGCAAGCTGGCCGCCTGGGGCGAGGACCGCCTGAAGGTAGGCCGCTTCAGCCACCGATGGGCGACGCAGGACAACAGCAGCATCGACAGGCTGCCCTACATCGGCCGCTACCACCCGCTGGCCAAGCATCTCTGGGTGGCCGCAGGGTTCGGCTTGTGGGGAATGACGAACGGCACTGTGGCCGGACTGCTGCTCGCCGACCTGATCAGCGGCAATGAGAACCCCTGGTCCCGGCTGTACGATCCGGCGCGCCTCAACGTCCGCCAGTCGGCATCCAAGCTCGCCAGCCTGAGCCTGAAGACCGGCTTGCACTACACGGCTGACTACCCGCGGGCCTTCGCGCCCGGCGACAAGATCGCGGAGCTGCGCCCCGGCGAGGGCACGGTGACCCACCTCGGCCGCCACCCGGTCGCCGCCCATCGCGACGCCGAAGGCCGGCTGACGGCAGTGTCGGCGGTCTGCACCCACCTGGGATGCCTGGTCGCGTTCAACGACGCGGAGCAGACCTGGGACTGCCCCTGCCACGGCTCCCGGTTCACCGTGGACGGCTCCGTCCACCACGGCCCCGCCACCAAACCGCTGAAGCCCATCAAGATCGACGAAGCCCCGTCCCCCGAAGCGCCATCATCCAAAGCGGCGTCTCCCAAAGCGCCGCCCCCTAAAGCGTCCTCTCCCGATACCTCGCCCGAGGCTCCTTGAGGAGAATCACGCGTCCGGGTCGGTCGTTGTGGCGGCGGCCGGCAGCCGGACGGTGAAGGTGGCCCCCACCCCGGGCCGGCCGTCCGCGATGATCGTGCCGCCGTGCCCGTCGACCACTTCCCGGACGAGGGCCAGGCCGAGGCCGAAACCCCCGGGACCGCCGACGAACCTGGTGAAGAGCCGTTCGGTGTCGCGTGGATCGAGACCCTCGCCGTCGTCCTCCACCGTGAGCGTGACCGTCGGGCCGCCGGTCAAGGTCAGCCGGATATGCCCACCCTCACCGGTATGGACGAGCGCATTGTCGAGAAGGGCGGAGATCACCCGCCGCAGCGCGGACTCTGCCCCGAGAACGACGTGGTCGCCGGGGCCCTGCCGCCGGACCTCGATCGTCACTCCGCGCGCCTCGGCCCGTGCCGCCTCGGCCACGGCGAGCTCATCCGCGAGCGCAGCGAGGTCGACCGGACGGCGCGGCCGCTGCCGGCGCGCGAACTGCGCTGACAGCAGCATGTCCTCGACGACCTCGCCGAACTGGCGGGTCCCGGCGACCAGCCGGTCCACCTCCTCGGTCACGTCCTTCCCCTGCCGCAGCCGGTAGGCGATCAGCTGCGCCCGGGTGTGCAGCCGCGTCAGCGGCGTACGCAACTCGTGGCTGGCATCCGCCACGAACCGCCGCTGCCGTACGAGCGCCTCCCCCAGCGGAGCGATCGCCCGCCGCGCGAGCACCTGGCCGATCAGCAGCGAGCCGAGCAGGCCGCTGACCTCCGTGACGGCCAGCGTTTCCAGGAGCCGCCGCCGCTCCGCGTTCTGCTGCCGCAGATCCATGACCGCCTGCACCACGACGTCGCCGCGCCGCTGGGTGTGGACGAGGTAGTCGTGTCCTCCGATCTTGGCCCGGTCACCGGTCACGCTCAGCTCGCCGCCGGCGACCCGTGTCAGATCGGGCGTGAACGGCAGCTCCGGCGGGGCGCCGGGGGAACGGTGGACGGCGTTTCCCCGGACCTCGAAGAGCCAGACACAGCACGGCGGGTCGGCGACGGGCGCACCGCGCGTCGCCGCGGCGAGGTCGCTGCGCGCGGCGGCGTCCTGGCCGCTCACCGTGACGGTGTACACCAGGGTCCCGACCAGCACGACGACCAGGGAGATCACCCCGGCGATCTGCAAGGTGATCATCCGCCGGGTCCGGAGCAGGAGGCGGCGTTCTGGATCGGAGTGGTCCCCGCCGTTCACAGCTCGCCCACGCGGTAGCCGACGCCCCGTACAGTGCGCACGACGTCCGGCCCCAGTTTGCTGCGCAGGTAGTAGACGTAGGTGTCGACGATCGACTCGGCCCGGGCGCCGTCGAAGACCCCGCGCCGCAACGAGGCGCGCGTGTGGACATGCCGGGGGCGGACGGCGAGCGTGCGCAGCAGACGGCACTCCTGGCCGGACAGCGTCACGTTCTCGCCGGTCGGCAGCCGCACGACCTGCCCTTCGGAGTCCAGCCAGCCGGCGCCCAGCGGCAGCAGCAGCGCCTGATCGAGATTGCGGCGGTGCAGGGCCCGCACACGCGCCAGCAGCTCATCGACGTCGAACGGCTTGACCAGGTAGTCCTCGGCACCCGCGTCCAGCCCGGAGACCCGGTCGGCGACGGTGCCGAAGGCGGTGAGCACCAGGGCGGGGACCGTCACGGCCTGCCGGCGCAGGCGGCGGATGAGCTCCACGCCGTCGAGCGCCGGCAGGCCGCGGTCGATCACCATCGCGTCGTACCGCCGCGTCAGACCCAGGTGCAGCCCGCGCTGCCCCTCCAGGGCCAGGTCGACGGTGTATCGGTGTTCGGTGAAGAGGTCGACCAGCATCTGCCCGAGGTCGCGGTCGTCCTCGACGATGAGCAGCCGCCGAACGGGCCGGTCGGCTGACCCCGATGTCTCGGCCACGCGTTAACGATCTCATCCGCCGTCCATGGACCGCCAGAGTTGGGGCAATTGTGGACAATTCGGGAGATCATTGAACCGGTCCCGCAACTGACACGTCCGGCGACGGCTCCCGGGCGGCCTCATGCCGCTCGGGGCCCAGGGCGGGTTCGAGCCGTGCCGGCAAGGCCAGTTTGTAGAGCGGCAGGGCGCTCCCCGTCGTGATGATCGCGACGAGCACGAGCATGGCGAACAGCTCCTGCGTGATCATCCCGTGGAACAGGCCGATGTTGATGAAGATGAGGATCATCAGCCCTCGCGCGTTCATGAGCGCCCCCACCGCGTACGACTCGCGCCAGGAGAACCCCATCCCCCGCATCGCCAGCGCGCAGCCGAAGTACTTCCCGGCGAAGCCCGCGACCATGATGGCGAGGAAGGCCAGCAGCATGGTGCCGCCCGAGATGCCACTGAGATCGGTGTTGAGGCCGGAGAACGTGAAGAAGACGGGCAGCAGCAACGTCGAGACAACGCCCATCATCCGGTTGTGCAGCACCTCGCGGAACGCGGGATCGCGGGGCATGGCCAGCCCGGCGAGGAATCCGCCGAACACCGCGTACACCCCGATCCAGTCGGTGAGCCAGCCCGCCGTGAGCGGCACGAGGATGACAACGTAGATCGCCGTCGGCCCGAGGTTGCCGGTCCGCGTGAACTCCCGGCCCAGCGGGCGCAGCAACCGGCGGACGACAACGAGCATCAGCACGGCGAATCCGGCGGTCAGCACGATGGTCTGCAGCGCGTCGTCCAGCCCCGACCCCAGGTGCACGGCGGTCAACACGGCGAGAAGGCACCACGCGAGGGCGTCGTCAACGGCGGCCGCCAGCAGTGACAACCGTCCCGGCGGGGAGTTCTCCAACCCTCGCTCGTACAGGATCCTCGCCAGCATCGGGAACGCGGTCAGCGACAGGGCGCCTCCGACGAAGAAGGCGAACTCCACCCGGCTCACGTCAGGCGGCGACAGCGTGCCCCACAGGACCAGCCCAGCGCCGACTCCCAGGGTCAGCGACGGGATGATGCCTGACGCCGCCAACAGCCCGGCCCGCCGCTCCTCACCCTGTATACGTGAGCCGTGATCCAGCCCTGCGCCGACAAGGAACATGTAGAGCGTCAACCCGATCGTGCTCAGCACGTACAGGATCGGTCTGACCTCGGCCGGGAAGATCGCCTTCTGTGCCTCCGGGAACAGCGCGCCGAACAACGTCGGGCCGAGCAGCACACCGGCGACCATCTCGCCGAGGACGCGTGGCTGCAGCACCATCAGGGCGAGGCGGCCACAGATCCCGGCCGTCAGCAAGATCACGACGATGGCGGGGAAGACCTTGAGCATCAGATCGAGATTGGGGTCACCGCTGCTTGCTACTGCCTGGGCAAGTGGGGGCATGGGGGGTCTCCGCTCCTGAGATTCCTGAGAAGTGGCGTTCGCAGAGTCGAAGGCGGCGCGCATGCAGGACCATGGCGGTGCCGAGGACGAGCTGGACGAGGCTGCGCCAGACGTCCTCCCACCTGTCGCGCAGCCGCATGAACAGCAACCGCATGAAGAGCAGCCGCATGCGTGGCGGCCGCGTGCGTGGCAGCCGCATGAAGAGCAGCCGCGTGCGCAGCAGCGCCGGGCGGTGGCCGGCCGCGGGCGCCCGGCTGTCCCGCGGGATGAGCAGGGCCGGTCCGCGGTTGGGCAACGACCGGGTGTGCGAGGCGGATGTGGTGAGCACGTACCGGCGAAAGATCTCCCGCGCCGCGACGCGCATGGTGATCGGTGCCATCCGCCAGGCAGGGCAGGGCCGGTTCGCGGCGACGCCGAACGGGATGTGGTTCACGTCCCGGCCGCTCGTCCGTTCCGACCATCGATCGGGATCGAACCGGTCGGGATCGGTGAAGCCCTCGCGATGGATCCGGGGATAGTCGAAGCACACCACCGACCCCTCCGGAATGCGGATCCCTGCGCGGCCCCCTGCCCCGCTGAGCTCGATGTCGTCGGTGGTGATGCGGTGAGCGATGCCGAAGAGCGGATAGAGCCGCAGCGTCTCCGCGATCACCTGGTCGAGATAGTGATCGTCGTTGTCGGCGCGCACCTTGTCCTGGAGTTCGGGATGCTGGGCGAAGACCATCAGCAGATGGGCCATCGCCTCCGACATCTGGACGACCGCGGTGTTGAAGAACGTGCCTTGCAGGTAAAACGCCTGCTCCTTGGCCGACAGCCCCTCCGGGAGCGGGCATCGCACCTCGTCCAGCCGTTCGGAGAGGTACGCGGTCAACCGGCGGCGCCTGTCCATGTGCCGCAGCCCGCAACACTTGAGCGCGGTGACGACGTCGTTCGCGTTCCCCACGATCAGGTCACGCGCCGCCGGGGGGCAGGGCCGGCCGAACACCAGTTCGTAGTAGAACGCGGCCCAGACCGGCATCATCAGGTCGCGCAACCGGACGAACCCCTGGCCCGCCCGCACCTCACTCGCGACACATCGGCGGGTGAGATCGTCGGCCTCGCTGCGGCGGAGGGCAAGGAAGGTGCGCGTGGCCTTGGCCACGGCGTCGTACCGTTCCCCCGCCTCCAGGTGTTCCTGGTGCACATCGGCCCCAGGCGACAGCCAGTACCAGAACAGGTCCGACAGCGCGGCTCCCTTGCTCCGGCCACCGGCCGCCGGGTGCGAGTAGAGCTCCTTGAACTGCTCCACGCCCACCAGATCGCCGGGGACGGTGATGGCAGCGTCGCCGTTGATCCGGGCGAAGACACGGACCCGCAGCGCCACGATCCGGCCGGGCAGCCACCACGGCAGGCTCACCAGGGCGGCGATGAACGCACCGGCCGATCCCACTTTGAACGCACCGGCCGAACGCAGTTTGAACGCACCTGCCGATCCCAGCTTGATCAGCATGACCGTCGCACCATGCCCGGATCGAGGTCGTGAACGGACACGCAGCCGCACAGCGTGAGGGCCTGTTCGATCTCGGCGCGCAGCAGCCCGAGCACCTGGCCGGCGCCGCGTTCACCGTCGGCCGCCAGCCCCCAGACGACCGGACGGCCGACCGCGACCGCGTCCGCCCCGAGTGCCAGCGCCTTCAGCACGTCGGTGCCGCGCCGCACGCCTCCGTCGAGCAGCACCGGGACGGCCCCGCACACCGCGGCCACGATCTCGGGCAGCATCTCGATGGTGGTGGGGACGGTGTCGAGCTGGCGCCCGCCGTGGTTGGAGACCATCACCGCTGCGGCCCCGTGCAGGATCGCCGTGCGCGCGTCCTCCGGATGCAGGATCCCCTTGAGAACGATCGGGAGCGCTGTGATCTCCCTCAGCCGATGGAAGTGTTCCCACGAGATCGAGGGCGACATGACGATCGGCCGGACTCCGGCGTCCCCGTCCCGGAGGTTCTCGCAGCACATGCCGTCCGGCAGGTCGTCGAAGCCGTGCCGGAGCTCCCGTTCGCGCCGCCCGCGCGCCGGCGAGTCGACGGTGACGACGAGGGCCCGGCAGCCGGCCGCCTCCGCGCGCCGCACGATCGATTCGGTGAACGCCATGTCCGGCTGGATGTAGAGCTGGAACCACAACGTCGCCTCGGGCGCCGCCACCGCGACGTCCTCGATGGCGACCGTCGACGCCATGCTCACGATCATGATCGTCTCGGCCGCGGCGACCGCCCGTGCCGTCGCGCGTTCGCCCTCGGGATGGGCCAGCCGGTGGAAGGCGGTCGGGGCCACCAGCACCGGCATCGCGGCCCGGCGGCCCAGCAACGTGACGTCCAGCTGGCGCTTCTCGGCGCCGCGCAGCACACGCGGCAGCAGCGCCAGCCGTCCGAACGCGGCCTCGTTGGCCCGGAGCGTCACCTCGTCACCGGCGCCACCGGCGAAGTAGTCGTAATGCGCCGGATCCAGCCGTTCGCGCGCCAGGGCCTCGAACTCACGCAGGCTGAACATGGCGGGCGAAGAAGACGCGCAGGGGCTCGACGTGCACCTCCTGGGAGGTCCACTCGTTCTCCAGGTTCTCCGTGATGTGATGAACGACCGGCGGCGCACCCCCCGGCGGGTAGTAGCGGACCACAGGATGCAGGTAGTGGCCTTCTGCTGCCCGTGCGGCGTCGCTCTGCCGGATCCGGCCCACCCCGATGTCGAACGGGTCGACCTGGTCGTGCTCCGGTCCGTACTCCAGCGTGATCCTGAAGCACCCGCCGTCGTGCGGGACCGGCGGGTCGAGATCGACCGGCAACTCCTCCAGGTAACGCGCCTCGCCCTGCCCGTCCGATCTCTGCCCATCCGACCTCTGCCCGTCCAGGGCGATGACGTCGCCCAGCAGCCCGAACTGCTGCCACAGCGCCGAGGTGCGGTTGACCCGTTCGATCACCGCAGCCGCGAGCGCCTCCGGCGTCGCGGGAAGCTCGCGGGACGGCCACGCGGAATCGTGGTAGCGGTGCTCCAGGATGCGGTGCAGCGCACGGACGCCGTACCGGAAGCCATGGATGAACCCGCTTGTGCCGCGCTTGAAGTCGCGGGACTGCGTGATCGTTCCGGCGAAGTAGAGATCGGGGACGTCGGCCGACTCGTACGCGGGCGTCACCGCCGGGAACCTGTCCTGGATCGTCAGCGCGGGCCGGCAGCCCGCCTCGAAGATCGAGCTGTCGAACCGGAAGCCCGTGCACACGATCACCCGGTCGTACGGGATGTCCTTGGTGACCTCGTTGGCGCGGGCGAAGCTCACCGTCACCAGATAGGTGCCGTCCGCCTGCTGGTCCACGCGCTTCACATCGCCGTCGAGGAGCGCGTTCTGGGACTTGAGCTGGTACGTGTCGAGCAGGCCGTTGTTGATCGCGCGAAGATGCCCGACGTAGTGGGTCCGCCACGCCATGCGGATGGAGTTGGGCCCGGCGACGTGGATGACCGCGGCCGTCTCGATCAGGTTGTCCGCGGTCTCGAAGGCCGAGTTGCCCTTGCCGATGATGAGCACCCGCTGATTGATGTAGTCGGCCGGATCGACGGACGCGGTGCCGTAGCCGTCGGCCGTCTCGATGCCCGGGATGTCGGGGATGTTTGGCTGGGTGACGCCGGTCGCGACGACCAGCCGCCGAGCCTCGTACGTCCTGCCGTGCTGGTCGGTCACCTGGAAGGCGCCCGTGTCCCCGGCACGGTCGATCTGGACGGCGCGCGCGTCGTAGACGACCGGCAGATCGCAGGCGCGGGCAAAGTCGCCGAGGTATCTCACCATGTCGTCCGCGTGGGGGAAGTACCGGTCGCTGTAGCGCGTGAACAACAGGTCCGGGTCGTCTGACAGGAGCGAGTTCCAGTCCATCCGGAGGTTGAGCTCCGGGTCGTCATAGCCCGTGTACTTCTTGTTTATCGAGATGAGGGTGCGGTGGCGGGGGAAGGTCTGGAAGAACATGCCCGGCGTCGGTCCCGCTTCGAGGATCAGGTGACTCCGGCCGGAGCGGGTGAGGAAGTACCCCAGCTGAAGCCCCGCGGGACCTGCACCGATCACCAGGTAGTCCAGGGTGTTGTCCGGCACGGTCGCCTCCGTGGGAGCGATGTCGTTGAACAGACAACCTCAATGCTCGCGGGGAATCCTCAGAGAACGATCAGAAAGCAGTGTGGGATCAGAAAGCAGGGCCGCCTTGTCGGGCTTGCCGCTCGCGGCGACCGGCACACCGGACACGGTCGTGATCGTCTGTGGCACGCTGTCGGCGCCGAGCTCGGCGTGGACCAGCGCGCGGAGCGCCTCGCGGTCCGGCTCCCGCCCGTCCAACAGCACGACGAACGCGTGGACGGCCTCGCCCGTCCGGTCGTCCGGTGCCCCGACGACGTAGGCCTCCATGACGTCCGGATGGCGGGCCAGCGCGCCTTCGATCGGCCCCGCGTACACCACCATCGCGTTCACCATGATCGCGTCGCGGGTACGGCCCGTGAGGTACAGGAAGCCGTTCTCGTCCAGGTGACCGAGGTCGCGCGTACGCAGCCAGCCGTCCCGCAGGGTGTCGCCGGTCTCCGCCTCGTCCGCCCAGTAGCCCGTCATCAGGTACGGGCTACGCACGTAGATCTCACCATCCCGCACGCTGATCTCCACTCGCGGATGCGGACGGCCGACAGAGGCCAGAACCCCCGAGGGCCCGCGGGCGATGTCGGCTGGAGTGAGCATCGAGATCGAGCCCGCCTCCGTCTGCCCGTACCCCTGGTAGACCACCGGCCCGAGCCGCTGCACCGCCGCTGCCAGCCGATCCGGGCTGAGCGGCGATCCGGAGACCATGAGCCCGCGCAGGCTGCCGACGTCCACCGGCTCGTCCCTGAGCACCTCCAGCATCGTGTGCAGCCTCGGCACGGTGATGATGGAGCCCGTGATCCCATGGCGCTCGATCGCGTACGGGAACAGCGGCCGCCCGTCCTCTTCGGGGATCACGGCCGTGCCCTCCCCCAGCACGCACAACGCCAAGAACTCCATGACGACCATGCTGGCCAGCGTCCCGAACACCATGTACCGCTCGAACGCGCCGGCGAGCTCCCGCGCGACCGGAGACCACAGGGGCGGCTGCCATGCCCAGTGCTCGCCCAGCGCCCGATAGGTGATCGCACACCCCTTCGGCCGCCCGGTGCTGCCGCTGGTGAAGTTCAACGCGGCGACGTCATCCGGGCGCGCCGTCACCTCCACCGGCCGCCGCTCGTCGGGACACTCCTCAAGCGACATCACCGGGATCGCGCCGGCCGCCGAGAGCAGCTCCGGCGTCGCAGTCGAACGATCCACGACAAGGACCTCGACACCCATCCCAAGCACATGGGCGAGCTGCCCCGCCGCGTACCCGGGCCGTACCCCCACCACCCTGCACCCCAGCACATGCGCACCCATGTGCGCGGCGAAGGCCTCGGGCGAAACGGCCGTGCAGATCGCGACTCCCTGTCCCGGCCCCAACCCGGCCTCGCGTAGCGCGCCCGCCCAACGCCAGATCAGCTCCAGCAGCTCACCCCGCGAAACGCTCCGGTCGCCCTGCTCGAAGACCGTCCTGCCCGGAGAACTCCGCAGCGCGTCAAGAACAGACCCTGGAAAGCCCACACCGTCCATCGTTCAGCTCCATTGCCACGGCGGCCATATCGACATACAACCGGCTCATCGCCCTGCAAAAGTAGACGGCGCAGATCAGAAACGGATCAGATGTGAAGGTCATCGGCGCGGGCTTCGGCCGGACGGGCACGAGATCGTTGAAGGCGGCGCTGGAAACACTGGGCTTCGGGCCCTGCTACCACATGTCCGAGATCATCGCCGAGCCGTCGCGGGTGCGCCAGTGGCTCGACATCGGCGAGGGACGCTCGTCCGACTGGGACGGGGTCTTCGCCGGCTATCAGGCGGCGCTCGACTGGCCCGCTGCCTCCTACTGGCGCGAGCTGGCCGAGCACTATCCCGACTCGAAGGTCATCCTGACCGTTCGCGACCCGGCGAAGTGGTACGCGAGTGTCAGCGAGACCATCTTCGCCAGCGCGCTCGCCGAACGGCGCCCGCTCCCGCTCCGCCGCCGGGTCGTCCGCTGGCTGGTACGCCGCCGTTCGCCCGACTTCGCCCTCTATCCGCGCATGGCCAGAGCCACCGTCATGGACCGGGTCTTCGACGGCCGGATCGACGACCGCGACCATGTCATGAAGGTCTTCGAACGCCACATCGCCGAGGTCAAGGCCACGATCCCGCCCGAACGCCTGCTGGTCTTCGAGGCCGGCGACGGCTGGGACCCGCTGTGCGAATTCCTCGGCGTCCCCGTCCCCGCCGAGCCGTACCCGCAGGTCAACGAACGCGCGGCGTTCCGGCGCAAACGGCCCCGCAGGCTGCTCGGCCTCATCGTCCGCGGACACTGAAGCCGCGCGAGCAGGCCCGGCACCAGGCCCATCGCCACGTTGATCGCCAGATCGGTGGCGAACAGCATCAGCCCGCCCACGAGCAACCGCTCCAGCCCGGCGGTGTCCGTGACGAGCGAAGCCGCGAGCAAGTCCCACCAGAGCTTGACCGACCAAGCCCCCAGGCCCAGCCGCAGCGCGAGCCGTCCGATCACCACCAATGCGTCCATGCAATGCAGACTCGGCGTACCCCCTGACACTCATCGCACAACGCGCTGACGATTTCCGATCAATCGCTGACAGCCCCGCGGGTGCGAGAGGATGGCGGCATGGGAAAGGTCACCGCTACCGCAGAGAAGACGCTCACCGCCGGCACCGAGAAGGTGGTCGCCGCGCTCAGCGACTACACGGGAGTCCGGAGCAGAATGCTGACCGAGCACTTCAGCGAGTACGAGGTGCGGGAAGGCGGGCAGGGCGAGGGCACGGTGGTGCACTGGAAGCTGGCCGCCACCAGCAAGCGCGTGCGTGACTGCCTGGTCTCCGTCACCGTTCCGAGCGAGCACACCCTGGTGGAACGGGACGCCAACTCCTCGATGGTCACCACCTGGACCGTCGCGCCGGAGGGCAGCGGCTCCCGTGTCCGGGTCGAGACGACCTGGGACGGCGCGGGCGGCATCGGCGGGTTCTTCGAGCGCCGCTTTGCCCCCTCCGGGCTTCGGCGCATCTACGAGGCCCAGCTGGCCAAACTGGAGACCGAGCTCCCCTGACGAGGCCCGGCCGTCAGAGCTGCCAGACGATGGGGAGGGTCTGGTCGCCGCCCTCCGCGGAGTAGTCGTGTTTGACGTCCAGAAGCTCGCCCATCCGGGCCTGCCAGACGGTGTTGATCTCCAGGCGGCCGACCTCGGCGAGCAGCCGGTCGTAGTCCTCGCAGTCGATCACGTGGAAGAGGTCGAGGCCGCTGCGCCAGATCGTCCACTCGCGGGCGCCTGCGGCACGGATAGCCGCGGTCAGCTCGGGCGGGACCTCGCGGTGGGCGGCCTCGTACTCGGCCTCCTTGCCGGGGCGCAGGCGGGTGTGCAGGGCGACGCGCATGGATCTCCCGTAGATCAAGTGAGCTTGGCGAGCAATTGGTGACGGGCCCTCGTGAGATGGAACGCGAGGGCCTCGTCGGCGCGCTCAGGCGCGCCGTCGGCGATGGCGTCGAGGATGGCCTGGTGCTCATCGGCGATCTCGGCGATGCGGAGCAGCTCGTACGCCTGCACCTGGGCCATGCACAGGCGCATCTCGGCCATGATCGAGCTGTGCACGCGGCTGAGCCGGGGGCTGCCGAGGGCGTCCACGAGTGACCGATGGAAACGCACGTCGGGCTCGACGATCGCGGTGCTCGACCCGCCGGGACCGCCCAGCTTGCGGATCTCTGCCTGGGCCTCCAGGGCGGCGGGCGGGACCAGCCGCTGCTGGGCCAGCTCGCGCATGACCTGGCGTTCCAGGAGCGTCCGGGAGAGGTAGAGATCAGCGACGTCGGCCGCGTCGAAGACCGGGACCCGGGCGCTCTTGTGCGCGCCACGGCGCAGCAGGCCCTCGCTGACGAGCCGTTCGATGGCGGCCTTGGCGGTGGGCCGGGCCACCTCGTACTCACCGGCGACCTCGGTCTCGGTCAGGACCGTGCCACCGGCCAGCCGCCCGTCGAGCATGCGCTCACGAAGCTCGCCGACCAGCGCATCGACCAGCGACGTCGCCTGCAGACGCACGGACATGAGCCCCCTTCCGGCGGGATTATTTCACAAGAACACTAGACTGACTTGCATACTTGTCTTACAAGTATGCAAGACGTCATTCCCCGAAAGGAGCGATGACTGTGCGTGTCATCTGCGCCCCTGACAAGCTGCGCGGCTCACTCGATGCGGTCGAGGCCGCCGCCGCCCTCGCCGCCGGGGTCCGCGCTGCGGGCGGCGAGCCCGTCGAGCACCCGCTCGCCGACGGCGGGGAGGGGTCGCGCGGCACCGTGCAGGAGGCGCGCGGCGGCACGGTCCTCGATGTGGACGGTGTGGACGCGTTCGGGCGTCCCTGGCGGGCCAAGGTCGGCCGCCTCGACGACGGCACCGCGATCGTTGAGGCGGCCGAGGCGGTCGGCTGGGGGGCGCTCGCCGAGGGCGAGCGCGATCCGATGCGCGCCTCCAGCGCGGGGCTCGCCGCCCCGCTCCTTGCCGCCGCCGGCGAAGCGCGGCGGGTCGTCGTGTTTCTCGGGGGCACGGCCACCATGGACGGCGGGACCGGCCTCCTCGCGGCCCTCGGGGCGGAGATCCTGGATGGCGAGGGACGGCGACTGTCAGGGAGCGGGGCCGACCTGGCACATGTGCATTCCGTCGATCTCGCGCCCGCCCGCGAACGGCTGAAAGGCGTCGAACTGGTCGTCGCCGCCGACGTGGTCAGCCCCCTGTACGGCCCGGACGGCGCGGCCCGGGTCTTCGGCCCGCAGAAGGGTGCCGACCCGGACATGGTCGAGGTGCTCGACGACGGCCTGCGGCGCCTCGCCCCTCTGCTGAACGTCGGTGCGGCACCCGGCGGCGGCGCGGCGGGCGGGCTCGGTGCGGCGCTGCTGGCGCTCGGGGCCCGGATGATGCCCGGCGCGGGACTGATCCGGCAGCTGACCCGCTTCGATGATCTCCTGGTCGGCGCAAATCTCTGCCTCACCGCCGAGGGCAAGATCGACGCGAGCACCGACGCGGGCAAGACCATCCGCGCCGTCGTGGACGCATGCGCCGAGGCCGGTGTGCCCTGCGTGGTGCTTGGCGGCACGCTCACTCCGGAAGCCCAGCGGTTGTACGAGCGCGGCGCCACGGCCGTGCTGTCCATCTCCCCAGGCCCGCGCGACCTCGACACCGCCTTCCGGGAGGCCGGATCCGACCTCACCGCGACCGCCTACGCCGTCTGCCGCATGATGCGACAGGGCCGGGTCTGAAGGGCGGGGTCGGGGTCTGGCCTTCGACGGCACGACGCGTACGCTCGAAACCAGAGGCGCGGTGCACGGGAGCCGGGGCAGGAGGTCACCATGAACCAGTCCGGCTGGCAGCTCGGCGAGTCGACCGCGGCCGGGTACGAGCGGCATCTCGTACCGGCGATCTTCGCTCCCTGGGCGGAGCGTCTGATCGGCCTGACGCCGCCCAGACCCGGTGAACGGGTCCTGGACGTGGCCTGCGGGACCGGGATCGTGGCGCGGACGGCGGCGCGGCGGATGGAGGACCGGGGCCAGATCGTCGGCGTGGACATCAACGAGGGGATGCTCGAGGTCGCGCGTGCCGTGTCGGGAGATATCAGGCCCCACATCGAGTGGCAGCAGGGCGGCGCCGGTGAGCTGCCCTTCCCGGACGAGTCGTTCGACCTCCTCTACTGCCAGCAGGGCCTGCAGTTCTTCCCCAACTGGGACGCCGCGCTCAAGGACATGGGCCGGGTGCTGGCGCCCGGCGGGCGGCTGACGCTCGCGGTCTGGCGGACGATCGACCACAACCCCGGCTTCGCCGCCTTGGTCGCCGCGCTGGAGAAGCATGTGGGCCCCGAGACCGCGTTGATCATGCGCTCGCCGTTCCCGGTGTTGTCCCAGGACGAGCTGCGTCAGATGGTGTCGCACGCCGGGCTGACGGACGTGCGGATGCGCATCGCCGTGGGCGCGGCGCGGTTCGACTCGGCGGGCGACCTGATCGACAACGAGGAGCAGGGCTCCCCGCTGGCCGGCCCGCTCGGCGACCTCGACACCGCCACCCGCGAGGCCCTCCGTGCCGATCTCGATGAGCGCCTTGAGCCCTGGACCGACGATGACGGGGTGGTCCTGCCGCTCCAGAGCCACTTCATCACCGCCCGCCGATGAGGACTTTGTCAGTCAACTGACAAGATCGGCGAAAATTATCAAGATGACTCAATAGCGCGGCGGCCCGGCAGGGCCCGATCGTAGGTTGCCTTTACGGGGCCATACGTGGAGGTGTCGCGTGACAGAGGCGTCCGAGGCGCGTTCGTACGACTACGACGTGATCGTGGTCGGGTCGGGATTCGGCGGCAGCGTGGCGGCGCTGCGCCTTGCCGAGAAGGGGTACCGGGTCGCGGTCCTCGAAGCGGGCCGCCGGTTCGACGAGGGCAGCCTGCCCAAGACGTCCTGGCGGCTGCGCCGCTATCTGTGGGCGCCGCGCCTCGGCTTGCGCGGGATCCAGCGCATGCACCTGGTGGGCGGCAAGGCGGGCGTGCTCGTGCTGGCCGGGGCAGGTGTCGGTGGCGGTTCGCTGGTGTACGCCAACACGCTGTACGAGCCGCTCGACCCGTTCTACAACGACCGGCAGTGGGGCCACATCACCGACTGGCGGGAGGAGCTCGCGCCCTACTACGACCAGGCGAAGCGCATGCTGGGCGTGACGCTCAACCCGCTTGTGACGCCGGCGGACGAGGCGATGCAGAAGGTCGCCAAGCGCATGGGCGTGGGCGACACCTGGCACGCGACCCCGGTGGGCGTCTTCTTCGGTGATGACAAGACGATCCCCGGCGAGGAGACCGACGACCCGTACTTCGGGGGCGCCGGGCCGAGGCGGAGCGCCTGCACGGCCTGCGGTGCATGCATGGTCGGCTGCAAGGTGGGTGCCAAGAACACGCTCGTCAAGAACTACCTCTACCTCGCCGAGCAAGCCGGGGTGCAGGTGCTCCCCGACACCACGGTCACCGGGATCGACCCGCGTGACGGCGGCGGCTACGAGGTCGAGATCGTACGGACGCAGGCCCTCCCCCTCCGCAGGCGCCGCCGGTTGACCGCCGAGCACGTGATCCTCGCCGCCGGAACGTACGGCACGCAGCAACTGCTCCACCGCATGCGGGCGAGCGGCCGTCTGCCCAACCTCTCCTCCCGCCTGGGCGAGCTGACGCGCACCAACTCCGAGGCCCTCCTCGGCGTGGAACGCATGACCGGCTGGCACCGCAAGGGCGACATCGACCACAGCACCGGACTGGCCATCACCTCGTCGTTCCATCCGGACGACAAGACCCACATCGAGCCGACCCGATACGGCCCCGGCGACAACCTGATGGGTCTCATCCGGACCCTGCTCATCGACGGCGGCGGCCGTGCCCCGCGCTGGGCGAAGTTCCTCGTCGAAGCGGTCCGCAGGCCGGGACTCATCGTGCGCGCGCTCTCGATCCGGGACTGGTCCAAACGGACGATCATCGCGCTGGTCATGCAGACGGCCGACAACTCCGTCACGGTCACGCAGAAGAGGCGCGGGCTGCTCAGGCGCCGCCGGCTCACCGCGCAGCACGGCATCGGCGAGCCCAACCCCACGTGGATCCCCATCGCCCACGACGCGGTACGGCTGCTGGGCGAGGAGCTGGACGCCCAGCCGGGCGGCACGTGGTTCGACCTCTTCAACATCCCGACCACCGCGCACTTCCTCGGCGGATGCGTCATCGGGGACTCACCCGACACCGGAGTGATCGACCCGTACCACCGTGTCTACGGTCACCCGGGCCTGCACATCGTGGACGGTTCGGCGATCACGGCCAACCTGGGCGTCAACCCGTCGCTCACCATCACGGCACAGGCGGAACGCGCCATGGCCCTGTGGCCCAACCGGGGCGAAGGGGACACGAGACCGCCGCTCGGCTCCGCGTACCAGCGCCTCACCCCGATGACACCGCGGCATCCGGCCGTCCCGGCGCACGCCCCCGCAGCCCGCCGCCGCTGACCAGCCCGCCGCTGACCAAACCGACCGTTATCAAACCGTGATAAACATTTCCCCTTCGACCGGCATCTCATGATCAGTATTGGCCCGAACGGCTGAGGGGGATCTGGGTGCGCGGTAGAGCCATGGTGATGGCGCTGGTCGTGGGACTCGCGACGGCGGCCTGCGCGGGCGGCGGCGGCGACGGCACGAAGTCGACCAGCCAGGGCGGCGACGACGGCACGCCCAAGCTGACCATCACTCCGGCGAACGGGAGCGGCAACGCCCGGCCCGACGCGGGCGTCTCGATCACCGCGGCGGGCGGTACGCTCAGCCAGGTCGCCGTCAAGCTCAAGGGCCTCGACGTGCCGGGCAAGCTGTCGCCCGACAAGACCAGCTGGCGCTCGACCTGGACGCTCGTCCCGGGCGGCCGCTACCAGGTCTCGGCGACCGCGGCCTCACCGAAGGGCAAGTCGACCACCGCCACCGCCGCGTTCCGCACGGTCAAGGACACCGCCGCCACCAAGATCAACAACGTGGTCCCGAGCGCGAACGAGACGGTCGGCACCGGGATGCCGATCTTCATCCAGTTCACCAAGCCGGTGCCGGAGAAGGCCCGGGCGGCGGTGGAGCGGGCGGTCGAGATCTCCTCCACCACCCCGACCGAGGGCGCCTGGCGCTGGCTCGCCCCCGGCGAGTCGTTCAACGGTCTGCCCTCCCTCGTCTTCCGGCCCCGCGAACCCTGGAAGCCGCGCCAGAAGGTCTCGGTGACCGTGCACTACGCCGGACTCAAGATCGGCGACAAGGTGTTCGGAGACAAGGACGTCACGCGCAAGTTCCGCATCGGCGACTCGCACACCGTCACGATCAACTCCAAGACCCATCGGCTGGTGGCCAAGAAGAACGGCCGTACGGTCCGGAGCTGGCCCGTCAGCCTCGGTGAGGGCGGCGAGGTCGTGAACGGGGTCGACCGGCTGCTCACCACGAGCGGAGTCCATCTGACCATGGACCGCAGCCGGATGGAGCGCATGATCTCGCCGGGAAAGAAGAAGGGCGATCCCGGCTACTACGACGAGCAGATCCCGTGGGCGACCCGCATCTCCAACAGCGGCGAGTACATCCACCAGGGCATGTCCCAGGCGTACTGCCTGGGCAGGCAGAACTGCAGCCACGGCTGCGTGCGTTCACCGGCGGACGACGCGCAGTGGTTGTACAACTGGGCCTATCGCGGCGACATGGTGACGATCACCGGTACAGCCCGTTCCCTGGAGTGGTGGAACGGCTGGGGTTACTGGCAGATGCCCTTCTCCAAGTGGATGCAGGGCGGCGTCCTGAAGCAACCGGTGACCACGACCCCGCTCACCTGATCTCGGCCGAACGGCGGCCGTGTTGTCCCCAAGGCTCCAGCGAACCATTTCCGGGTGGCTAGCCTGGGCCGGTGACCATCGAGCTGCGGGTGCTGACGCGGGTGGTCTGCCGTGGGCAGGAGATTTCGAGCTCCCGGCTGCGCGGTCTCCTCGCGCTCCTCGCCGGTGAGCCGCGAGGCGGGCGGAGCGCCGCACGGCTGGTGGAGGAGCTCTGGCGGGACGAACGCCCCGAGAACCCGCACAAGGCCCTCCAGGTCATCGTGTCGCGTGCGCGGGCGCAGCTGGGCTCCGACCTCATCGAGAGCACTCCGAACGGCTACCGGCTGACGCTAGACGAGGACCGGATCGACGCGGCGGCGGCCCTGCGGCTCTCGTCCTCGGCCGTACGGCTCGCGGGTGCCGGCGACCACGCAGGGGCACTCGCGTGCGCCGAGGAGGGGCTTGCACTCTGGGAAGGAGCCGTTGAGGACACGTCTCTCGATGACCCGGTGTCGGCCCTACGTCTGGAGCGGCGGTCCGCACGGCGGTCGCTGGCGCGCGTACGAGCGCTGTCGCTGTCCCGGCTCGGGCGGCGGGCGGAGGCGATGGAACCGCTGACCGAGTCGGCCCGCGACCATCCGCGCGACGAGGAGGTGCTGGCGGAGCTGCTGCGGTGCGAGGCGGCGACGGCCGGGCCGTCCGCGGCGCTGGCGAGGTACGAGGCCTACCGGCGTGACCTGCGCGACGAGCTCGGCACCGATCCGGGACCCGGGCTCCGGGCGCTGCACCGGGAGTTGCTGGAGGAGGAGTCGCCGCCGGTCCGGCACGGCGTACGGTTCGAGCCGAACCCGTTGCTCGGGCGCACCGGCGACATCGCCGCGGTCGCGAGACTCCTGCGGACGTCCCGGGTCACCTCGATCGTCGGAGCCGGCGGCCTGGGCAAGACCCGCCTGGCGCACGCTGTGAGCCGCGAGGCCGAGCAACGGGTCGTGCACTTCGTTCCCCTCGCCGGCGTCAGGACGGATGCCGACGTGGCCGGAGAGGTCGCGTCGGCTCTCGGCGTCGGTGACTCCTGGAGCTTCTCGGGTCGCGCGTCGACGGAGGTGCTCACCGGCATTCTGCGCGCGCTCGGTCCCGGCTCCGTGCTCCTCGTACTGGACAACTGCGAGCAGGTCATAGGCGGCGTCGCCGACCTCGTCCAGTCGCTGGTGTCGATGGCGCGGAACCTTCAGGTGCTCACGACCAGCCGCGCCCCTCTGGGGCTGTCGTCAGAATCGGTCTACCAGCTGCCAGAGCTGGATCTGCCTACCGCGATCGAGCTCTTCGAGCAGCGCGCGCGGGCGGTACGTTCCGAGGTCGACCTGCCCGGCGAGGACGTGACCGAGCTGTGCCGTCATTTGGACGGGCTGCCGCTGGCGGTGGAGCTGGCGGCGGCACGCGTTCGCGTCATGTCCGTGGCCGAGATATCCCGCCGTCTGGCCAACCGTTTCGCCGTGCTGCGAGGCGGCGCACGGGACGCGCCGGCGCGGCATCAGACCCTGTACGCCGTCGTGGACTGGAGCTGGAATCTCCTCTCCCCGGGCGAGCAGGCCGCGATGCGTGTCCTGTCGATCTTCCCGGACGGCTTCACGGCGGACGCGGCGCGGCGGCTGCTCGGGGACGGCGGAGATGACGAAACCGGAGATGTCTTCGACGTGCTGGAGCATCTCGTCGACCAGTCGCTCCTCAAGGTCACCGAGACTCTGGCGGGCACCCGCTTCCGGATGCTGGAGACCGTACGGGAGTTCAGCTCGGAGCGGCGGGACGCCGCCGGGGACACGGACCGGGCGCTTGCGGGCTTCCTCGGCTGGGCTCGCGACTTCGGCGCGGCGGAGCATGAGGTGATCTTCGAGGCGACCGTGGCGGCGGCCTCCGCCGAACGTCTCCGTGCCGAACAGGACAATCTCCTGCAGGCACTGCGGCACGGCTTCGACCGCTCCGACGGCGCCACCGTCGCGGCGGCGTTCGCCGTTCTGGGCGGGATGTGGCTGGTCGAGTCGAAATACACCCGGCTGGCCGAGCTCGCTGGGAGGAGCGCCCGGGTGCTCGCGTCCTACCGGCCCGAGCCGGGTCTCGTCGACGTCACCCGTACCGCGTTGGTGATCTGCGCGGTGAGCGCCTTCATGCAAGGGCCGCACGAACTGCGCTCGCTGGCCGCGTTGCGGCGGCGGTTCCCGCCCGCGCCCTCTGACACTCTGGTCGGCGCCGTCACGGTCGTGCTGACCACTGCCCCCGGCATGCCGGGCCACCGCACCCTGGACGGGCTCTGCGAGAGCGATGAACCCCTGCTTGCCGGCGCCGCCAACCTCTGGGCAAGCTACACCTCGGAACACGAGATCGACTTTGACGGGGCGCTGGAGGCCGCTTACCGGGCGCTGGCGGCGTTCGAGCGGGCGTCGCACCCATGGATGCAGTTGCAGTGCCATTCCCGGCTCGCCGAGCTGTCGGCCCAGGTCGAACGGTGTGAGAAGACCCGGCATCACGTGCGCGCGGCGTTGGAGGCGGCGAGGAGGGTGCGGCCCGAGCCCGACGTGGACGGCTTGGGCCTCGGGCTGGTGCAGACCGACCTGCTGTGCGGCGACGTGGACGAGGCGGAACGCCGGCTGGACGCGGTGACGAACGATTCGGAGGACGCGTTCGGTGTCCTCCCGGCCATGCTCAGCCTGCGAGCCGAGATCAAGCTCATGCGCGGCGACATCGAGACGGGCCTGCGCCTGTGGCGGATGGCCGTCGAGGAGTGGGAGCGCAGCCTCCAGCCGATCTACGAGGACGTGCAGGCCGGCCGGGAACCGTGGAGCATGGAGACCCTGGCGGCCGCCGTGATCGCGCACGCCCACCACCGCCGGCTCGACCTCATCGCGGGCATCGTCGCGGACCTGCCGGAGCGCGTGACCGCACTCATCTCCGACCCCGTGCCGAACGCCCCGTCGTACCTCGTCCAGTTTCCGATCTGGGGCGCGGGCCTGCTGGCGCTCGCGATGGTGGACCTCGACCGCGGGACACGCGAGGGCGACGCGGCCGTGGTGCGTTCCGGTGTGCGGATGGTCGCGCTGGCCGAACGGTTCTGGTATCTGCGGCGCTTCCAGCCGACCATGTCCTCCCTGCGCGCCCGTCGCGTCGCCGAGGAGGCCGATGGACCGGCGTACACCGATGCGGTGTCGGCCTACGCCGGTCTCGAACGGGACGAACTGCGCGCCGTCGCCCTGACCGCGATCGATGACCGGCCGCACTAGAACCGGCCGCACTGGGCACGTCCGCGCAAGGCACGTCCGCGCAAGGCACGTCCGCGCAAGGCACGTCCGCACCAGGCACGGCCGCACTGGGCACGCGGCGGTTGCACATGTCGCTAGCGCGTCTGCTCGCGGTTGAACTGGCTGCGCGACCAGAGGAAGCAGACCACCGTGATCCCGGTGCACCACGCCACCGCGATCGCGGCGTTGTTCCCGATCGGCGTGCCGAGGAGCAGCCCGCGCACGGTCTCGATGACGGGCGTGAACGGCTGGTATTCGGCGAACCAGCCCAGCCAGGCCGGCATCGAGTCGGTGGGGACGAAGCCGCTGCCGAGGAACGGCAGGAGCATCAGCGGCATGGGCGTGTTGCTGGCGGTCTCGGGGCTGTCGGCCTTCAGCCCGAGCCCGACCGCGAGCCAGGTGATGGCGAGCACGAACAGCGTGAGCACGCCGATCACCGCGAGCCATTCGACCGGCTCGGCGTTGGGCCGGAAGCCGACCAGCAGGGCGACGCCGAGGACCACCGCGACGCCGAGCATCGTCTGGATCACGGCTCCGACCACGTGCGCGGTGAGGATCGACGGCCGGAAGATCGCCATCGTGCGGAACCGGGCGATGATGCCCAGGGTCATGTCCGTCGCGACCAGGACCGCCGTCGCGGTCGCCGTGCCGACCACGGAGAACAGGAAGACCCCCGGGGTCACGTAGTTGACGTACGCCTCCCGGCCGCCGCCGCCCCCTCCACCGAGCCCGTCGCCCAGGGTCGCGCCGAACACGTAGACGAAGAGCAGCAGGAACACGACGGGCATGCCGATCAGCACCAGCGTCATCGACGGGTAGCGCAGCATGTGCTTGAGACTGCGGCGCAACATCGTCGAGGTGTCACGCACGGCGTACTTCATGGTGCTCATCGCACGTCCTCCTTGGGCCGGCCGGTCAGGGACAGGAACACGTCGTCGAGATCGGGCTTGTGGATCGACAGGTCGACGACCTCGATCGACTCGGCGTCGAGCGCGCCGAGCAGGAGCCGCAGCGACTTCACGCTGCCATCGCTCGGGACCTGCAACGTCAGCTCGTCCTCGGCCTGCGGGACCCCGCCGAGGACGCGCGCGGCCTCCTGGAGCCCGTGCGTGTCGGCGAACCGCAGCCGGACGTGCCCGCCCGGCACGAGGCGCTTGAGCTCGTCCGCGGTGCCCTCGGCGACGAGCCTGCCGTGGTCGAGCAGCGCGATCCGATCGGCGAGCTGGTCCGCCTCCTCCAGATACTGGGTGGTCAGGAAGATCGTCACACCGCCGGCGACCAGCCGCCGGATGATCTCCCACATGGCCCGCCGGCTGCGCGGGTCGAGACCCGCCGTCGGCTCGTCCAGGAAGATGATCTGTGGGTCGCCGATCAGCGTCATCGCCAGGTCGAGCCGTCGCCGCATGCCGCCCGAGTACGTGGCGGCGGTCTTCCTGGCCGCCTCCACCAGATCGAACTGTTCGAGCAGCTCCGCGGCCCTCGGCCGCACCCGCCGCTTGTCCAGGTGGTAGAGGTCGGCCATCAGGCGCAGGTTCTCCTCGCCTGTCAGCAGGTTGTCGACGGCCGAATACTGCCCGGTGACGCCGATCGCGGCGCGTACGCCGTCGGGGTCCACCGCGACGTCCCGGCCCGCGACCCACAGCTCGCCGCCGTCGGAGCTGATCAGCGTGGACAGGATCTGCACGGTGGTGGTCTTGCCTGCGCCGTTGGGGCCGAGCAGCGAGAAGATCGTTCCGCGCGGGACATCGAAGTCGATGCCGTCGAGCACGACCTTGTCACCGAACGACTTCCGCAGGCCGGCCACGTGAATCGCCGTTCGCGAGGGGTTCGAATTCATGCCCCGAGCGTGCGGGCGCCCGGATTCACGGCGGTTTCACCGTGGTTTCACGCCCCGCGCGGACCTGAAACCGGCGTGTCAGTCGGCGTGCGCGATGGGGATGACGTACGAGAGCTCGTACCGGTCGACGGGGACCACGATGTCGGCCGTCTCGACCGGCCGGTCTCCCGCGTACGTGCGCTGGACCACCATCATGATCGACCCGAGCGGCTCGCCCAGCCGCTCGACCTCCTCCGCCATGATCGCGCGCGCCGTGACGATCTCGGAGACCCGCGTCACCTCGACGCCGATCAGGCGCATCCGGGCGACGACGCCGAGCCCGGCGTGCGGGCCCTTCTCGGGGAACATCACCGGTGTGCCGCGCGTGATGGCCAGCGGCTCCCACGAGGTGGACGCCATCACGGGCTGGTCGTCCGCCAGGAACACGTACCGGGTCCGCATGACCGGGTCGCCCGTGGCGATGTCGAGCCGTTCGGCGATCGCCGGCGTCGCGGTGGTGGTCTCCGAGGACGAGCGCCAGGTGCTGGCCCGTCCCTGCGACTCCATGTCCGCTGCGAAGGGCGAGCCGCCGCGGTCCTCGCGGTACCAGCTGCGCGAGAGCCGCCGGACCTCCGGACGGGCGCGGACGAACGTGCCCGCCCCCGGTCTCGCCTCCAGATAACCCTCGGCGGTGAGCAGCCGCACGGCCTCGACGGCCACCCGATCGGAGACTCCGTGGTCGTGGGCGAGCTCGTGTCGCGAGGGCACCCGGTCGCCCGGCGCGAGGCGACCGTCGACGATCTGCCGTCGCAGATCGTCGGCGATGCGCAGGTAGGCGGGCTGAGACAAGGCGACTCCGAGCGGCCGGCCGCGGACTGTTCCGCACCATAGCTTGACAACCTGGGTACCCAGGTTCAAGCTGTGTACTCAGCTTACCGAGCGTCAGCATTCGATCGCGCGGAGGTGTCCTCCCATGGAGTGGACTCTGACCTACCCGGGTCTACCGGCCATGGTGCCCGCAGCCCGAGCGTTCGTCAGGGCGATGCTCGAAGAGACTCCCCGCTCCGCCGACGTCGAGCTGGTGACCTCGGAGTTCGTGGCCAACTCCCTCCGCCATACGCCGGCGGGGCTGAGCGGCGGGACGTTCACGGTGGCGGTCACCGTACGGCACGGCTGGGCACGCGTCGCCGTCACCGACTCCGGCTCGGGCGACTGGCAGCATGCCGCGAGCCGCCCCGGCGACGATGAGGAGTACGGCCGTGGGCTCCTCATCGTCGAGGTCTACGCGGACAAGGCCGGCCACGATGTGGGCGAGGACGGCCAGACCATGTGGGCAGAGTTCACCTGGCGGCCCCGCTGATCTCAATACTCCTTGAGGGTGAGGCCGTTGATGATGTCGGCCGCTTCCTCCAAGTCGGGCACGGCCACATCCAGCTCGGCGTCGCCACCCATGTCCGCAGCCGCCTGGGCCTCAATGCGGGCCTTGTTGGTGTAGGCGAGCTCCTGGTTACGCCGCACATACTCGCGCAACTCCTGCTCGTACGCGGCGAACGCCTTCACGTGGTCGCCGTTGGCGGCCTTCAGCTCGCCCGCCAGCACATATGCCGCGACCATCGCCATGGTGGTGCCCTGACCGGACAGCGGCGAGCCGCAGAAGGCCGCGTCCCCGAGCAGCACGACCCGGCCGTCGGACCACGTGTCCATGTGGATCTGCGCCATGGCGTCGAGGTGGAAGTCCTTCGCCTCCCACATGTACTCCAGCATCCGTGGCAGCTCCCAGCCCACACCGCCAAGGCGGTCGGCCAGGATCCGCTTCTGCGCGTCGATGTCGCGGTAGTCGTAGTCCAGCGTCACGTCGGTCTCGAAACCCATGTAGACGCGGCATTCGGTGTTGTCGCGGACGCTCATCACACCGCCGCCCCAGGAGCCGCCCGGGACCTGGTGGAACAACTGCCAGCGATCCAGCTCCAGGTAGTTGGGCATGCTCCACACCGACAGGTAGGTCCCCATGTGCGTGATGTAGTCCGCCTCCGGGCCGAACACGAGCCTGCGGGTATTGGAGTGCAGCCCGTCGGCGCCCACCACCAGGTCGAAGGTTCGCGGCTCGCTGTTTCTGAACGTGACGCGCACGCCGTCGCCGTCCTGCTCGATCGCGGTGATCGAGTCGCTGAACAGGTACTCGACCTTCCCGGCCGACTCAGCGGCCTCGGCCATGATGACCGACAGGTCGTCGCGGAGGATCTCGACGTCCGGGCTGTCCAGGTCGCCGCCGGTGATCGTGCGATCGGTAGTGCTGAACAATTCCTTGCCGTCGGCGTCCACCATCGACATCCCGCGCATCTGGACTCGCCGGTCGCGGATCGTGTCCAGCACTCCCATCCGCTCGGCGACCTCCAACGCCGGGCCTCGTACGTCGATCGCCTGACCGCCGATGCGCAGCGCCGGGGTCAGCTCCACGATCGTCACGTTGAATCCGTACCGGACCAGCCAGTACGCCAGGGCCGGTCCGCCGATGCTGGCACCGGAGATCAGTACATTGCTGTTCTTCATGCCGGGGGCGTTCTTCATTTCGGGCTCCTCGGTCAGGTGTCTCTCACTCGATGACGAGAGACTCGCCGGCAGTGCTGACCGGGAACGCACCACCGGCTGACGGCCGCTGACCGCTGCTGACCGCGGGCTAGAGCGCGAGTTAGAGGACTGCGTCGAGATCGAGGCGGGCCAGCTCGGCCCGGGTGGAGACACCGAGCTTGGGGAACGCGTTGTAAAGGTGCTGGCCGACCGTTCGCGGGCTGATCAGCAGTTGCGCCGCGATGTCCCGGTTGGTCGCGCCGGTGGCCGCGAGCCGGGCGACCTGCAGCTCCTGCGGAGTGAGGGACGCGGCCGCCTCGATCTTCGGCTTGCGGGAGCCAGCCCTGTCCCCTGCGGCGCGCAGTTCTTGCCGGGCCCGTTCGGCCCACAGCCGGGCGCCCAGGCGTTCGAAGCTCTCCAGCGCGTTGCGGAGCGGTGTACGGGCCTCACGCTTGCGGCGTTGGCGGCGCAGCCACTCGCCGTACGCAAGCCAGGTCCGCGCCTGCTCGTACGGCTGGTCGCTCTTCTGGTGCAGGCCCAGGGCCTCCATGAAGAGCGCCTCGGCGCAGTCCGCGGGGCTGAGCATCGCGCGGCAGCGCAGCAGGATCGCGACGGCCCACTCCTCCTCGGAACCCGCCGTCCACTCCTCGACCTGATCCAGCGGCCCGCGGGCGGCGTCGGGGCAGTCGATGTGCACTGCGGCGTCGACCAGGTCCGCGACGCTCCGGCTGGCGACGAACGACCAGCCGCGCCAGTGCTCGGACATCCGGTCGAAGGCCGCGCGGTGCCGCCCGAGACCGAGATCGAGCAGCGCGAGCGCCCACTGGCCGCTGAGCACGCTGTGCGGGTACTGGTGGTCCTCGCCGTACCGGATGCCCTCGTTCGCCAGGACACGGCAGCGTTCCTCGTCCCCTTCGAGAGCGGCGAGCCAGCCGAGCCAGCTGCTGAAATGCGCCGTGATCGGGCGGTGCCCGGTGTCGGTCGCCAGTTGCAACCCCTCGGCCGCGGTGACCGCGGCGATCTTGTGACGGCCCAGCAGGATCTGTGCGTACGCGAGGTGGTGGAGCCCCACGGTGAGGTGCCCGATCTGCCCGGTGCCGCGCCAGTCGGCGACCATGGCGGCCGCGAGCTGGTGGACCAGCGCGGGGTCCTGGCCGGCGATGAGCAGCAGCTGCGCGGTGAACTGCCGCAGCCAGTCGGTCTCCGGCACGACGTCGCGCGCCCGAGCGGCGAACGCGCGCAGCAACGGGTACGCACCGGGTACGTCGTCGCTCCCCAGGCGGCTGAGCGCCTCCACCGCACCGATGTAAGGAACGACCGGATCGTCCGGGGCCAGCCGCAGCTCCCGGAGCTGCGCGACGCCGTCGGCGACCACCTCGGCGTCGGCGCCGTGCCAGGCGTTGTGCACGCCGATCACCAGGAGCTTGCCGGACCACCCCGGGTGCACCTCGGCGACCTGCCGCGCTCCGCAGATGAGCGCCCGTCCCGACTCGCGCGGCGAGCCGCTCTCGAACTCCACCAGCCCGCGCACGACGGCCAGCAGGGCATGGTCGGCCGGGTCCTCGGCTGCCTTCGCGAACCGTTCGGCCAGCTTGGCGGCACGGTCGAACTGGCCGGCGTCGGTCGCGGCGAGCGCCGCCGCGGCACCCCGGCGGACCACCTCCCTCGGGTCGGTGGTGAGCTGCGCGGCACGTTCGTAGGCGGCGACCACGGCGGCGTGGCCGTTGCGTTCGGCAGCTCGCCGCGCGGTGCGTTCGAGCATGTCGGCGACCTCGTCGTCGGGCCCGGTGGCGGCGGCGGCCAGCTGCCAGGCACGGCGGTCGGCGTCCTGGTCCTCGTCCCAGGCACGGGCGAGGGCCTGGTGCGCGGCGCTGCGTTCGGCCAGTACGGCACGCTGGTAGGCGGCCGAGCGCACCAGCGGATGGCGGAAGCGCAGCACGCCCCCGCTCACCGTGAGCAGCCCCGCCCGCTCGGCGGGCTCGATGGCGCCGACCGGGATCGCCAGCATGCGTGCGGCGCGCAGCACGACGCCGACCTCGCCCGAGTCGTCGGCCGCGGCGACCGTGAGCAGGCTGCGGGTGCGCGCCGGGAGCCCCTCGATCTGGCTGACGAACGCGCGTTGCACGCGGTGGCCGATCGGCAGCGGGCTCACCGGCGACCAGCCCTCGTCGGCGGCGGAGCGCGGCAGCTCGATCAGGGCCAGCGGGTTGCCGCCGGCCTCGGCGAGCACCCGGTCCCGCACCTGCGCGGGCAGGTCCGGTGACAGGTCGGCGAGCAGTGCGGCCGCGTCCTGTTCGGCGAGCCCGGCGACGCGCAGCTCCGGGATGCCCCGGATCGGCACCACCTCGGGGTCGTCCCGCATGGCGAACACCAGGGCGACGCCTTCACTGCGCAGCCGGCGGGCGGCGAACACGAGTGCCTCCACCGACGCCTGGTCAACCCATTGCGTGTCGTCGACGAGGCACACGAGCGGTTTGTCCTCGGCGAGGTCGGACAACAGCGTCAACGTGGCCAGTCCGACGAGGAACCGGTCTTCTCCCGGCGCCGCCGCCCCGCCCCACCCTCCGCCCAGCGTCCCGACGAGTGCGCCGCGCAGCGCGGCCTCCTGCGGTGCCGCGAGCTCGCTCAGCCGGTCGTCGAGGCGGCCGTCGTAGGCGTTCAGCAGCAGGTGCAGCCCGGCGAACGGCAGCTCCGCCTCGGTCTCGGTCCCCACCGCGCGCAGCACCCGCATCCCGGCGGACTCCGCGGCCTTCGCCGCGTGGTCGAGAAGGGCGGACTTGCCGATCCCCGCCTCGCCGTGGACGCACAGCGCGCCACTCTGGCCCTGCCGCGCTCCGGCCAGCAGCCGGTCGATCACGGCGACCTCTGCCTCCCTGCCGTACAACACCACACCACCCTAGATATGTCTCCTGAGAAATATCTCCCTCAAGGGCCACTTCCGTTCCATCTGGAATAGAGCATTCCGTTCTGATACACTGAGAGAGTCATGAAGCGGGACGACAGAGAGGCCTTAACGATGAGCGACACGACGCAGTGGACGGTTCTGAACGAGGCGCACGAGATCCTGCGCGCGGCCGTCCGGGGAGTCCCCGCCGACGCCTGGACCAAGCCGACCCCGTGCGCCGACTGGAACGTCACCCAGGTGCTCCAGCACGCCACCGGCGACCAGCTCGGTTACGCCGCGTTCATCACCGGCGGTCCGGGCCCGGAGGACAACCCGTTCGCCCCGTCCGGCACGCTCGCAGACAGCCCCGAGGCCGTCGTGGAGAGTGCCATCCAGGCCTCGGCCGCCGCCTGGTCCACCGTCGCCGCGGACGCGGCGGAGGTGCCGGTCCCGATCCCGCCGAACAAGATGACCGCCGAGATCGGCGTCGGCGCCTGCGCGCTGGACGCCGCGGTCCACGGCTGGGACATCGCCGTGGCCACCGGCCAGCCGTCGCCGCTCACCCCCGAGCTGGCCCGCGCGCTCATGCCCGCCGCTCAGGCGACCATCACCGATCCGATCCGGCAGTACGGCATGTACGCAGCGCCGCAGGAGGCTCAGGCGGGCGACGACGATGTGGCCGCGCTGCTGCGCTTCACCGGCCGCAGCCCCAACTGGACGGCCGCCTAAGCCGGACTCAGGCCGCCTGAGCCAGGATCAGGGGGCCTGAGCCAGACGCAGGCGGCCTGAGCCAGGATCAGGCCGCCTGGCAAACCACCAGCAGGCAGTCCACGAGGTGGTTCGGGACGATCACGGAGTTCCGGTGAGGTCGTCGGGGACGTGCGGGAGGACGTTCTCGAAGTAGTCGAGGGCGGCGGCCATGGTCCCGACGTCCTTGCCGGCTCGTTCGGACATGAACCAGCGGTGATCCAGGACCTCCAGGAAGATCTCCACCTCGTCCAGCCTGCCGCGGAGCTCGTCCGGGATCGACTGGACGACCATCTCGTACACCTCGGCCAGCCACCGGTTGGACGCGACCACCTCGGGGATCTGATGGCCCGCCTCCCGCTCGAGATGGGCGCGGAAGGCCGCGATGTCGTTGAGCAGGCGGCGGGCCTGGTTCTCCTGGGCGTCGATCCCGGTGCGGGTGTAGAGGATCCGGCGGTGATGACCGGGCTCGGCGACCCGAGTGCGCACCCGCATGCGGATGCCCTTGCCATCCGCGTCTCCGTCGGTACCGACGCCGACGCCGGCGTCTGTGTCGGCGTCGACCAGCTCCACCTCGTCGACGTCGAAGCCGAGCTCGTTGATGCGGCGCAGCCGTTCGGCGATGCGGTACTGCTGGTCGTCGGGGTGCAGGCTCTCCTCGCGGGTGAGCTCGTCCCAGAGCGCCTCGTACCGGTGCACCACGTCGTCGGCGACCTCGACCGGATCCACCTCGGGCGGGAGCTGCCCGGCGGCGAAGAGGTCGAAGAGCTCGCCGGCGATGCGTTCGCGCGCGAGGTCGACGTCGTAGTGCCGCTGCCCCTCGCTCAGCCCCGACGGATGCAGCTCGGCGGTCTCGGCGTCCACGTGGTACGCCGCGAACGCACCCGCGTCGAGCCGGAACAGCGTGTTGGACAACGAGCAATCGCCCCACATGAAACCCGCCAGGTGCAGCCGCACGAGCAGCTCCACCAGGGCGTCGAGCAGCCGGTCGGTGGGATGGTGCCCCCCGCGCGGGTTGGCGAAGAGCGACCGGTACGAGATGGCGTGGTCGAGGTAGCGGGTCACCAGGATCGCGTCGAGGTCGGGGCCGCGGTCGACGACGGCCCCGACCACCTCGACCGCGGGCAGCCCGAGCTCGTGGAGCTGCCGCAGCAACCCGTACTCGCGGCGGGCCAGCCGTTCGTGCAGCTCCTTCAGCGCGTAGAGCGTCCCGCCCTCCGCGACGAACCGCACCACGTGCCGCGACAAGCCGCGCTGCCGGATCTCCACCAGCCGTTCGTCGGTCCAGTGCTCCAGCGGCAACCGCCACGGGAGGGTGAGGAGCCCCGCGGCCGCCTGCCCCGGTGGCCTGAAGACGAAATGCATCAGGTCAGTCGGGGCTCGTGGGCGGCTCTTGGTCGGGTTTCACCTTCGTCCCGCCGTTATTGGCCTGGCCGGTTGAGGTCTGGCCGGTCGGAGCCTGGCCGGCTTGGGCTTGGCGCTGCCGCAGCCGGGCTTGTTCGGCCTGGCGGCCCAGCGCCGCGACCCGTTCCTCGTCACGGGTGAGGTTCTCGCCGGTCGCCGGGTCGAAGATGTGCGCCCGGCTCGTGTCGATCCACAGCTCGGCCTCCTGCCCCTCGGTGATCATGCTGGCCGGGTCGAGGGCGACGACGGCCTGCGTGCGCAGCTGGTCACTGTCCAGCTCCCGGGACAGGTCGCGCAGCTGGGCGGCCAGATCCTCGGGCGCCTCGTAGGGCACGTAGGCGTACAGCTCGTTGCCCAGCCACTCGGTGACGTCGACGTGCGCCTGGACGACGGTGCCGCGGGCCCGTTTCTCGTCGCTCACCAGCGAGGCGTCCTCGAAATGCTCCGGCCGGATGCCGACCAGCACCACCTCGCGGTCGCCGATCTCGGCGGCCGTGATCTTGTCGGGCAGGCCGAAGCGGCCCAGCGGAGTGTCCAGGAACGTGCCCTCGGCTGTGCTGTCGAGCGTGGCGGGCAGGAAGTTCATCGACGGCGAGCCGATGAACCCGGCCACGAACAGGTTGGCCGGCTCCTCGTACAGCTCGCGCGGGCTGCCGACCTGCTGGAGCACGCCCTTGCGCAGCACCGCGACCCGGTCGCCGAGCGTCATGGCCTCGGTCTGGTCGTGCGTCACGTACACCGTGGTCACGCCGAGCCTCCGCTGGAGGCGGGAGATCTCGGCACGCATCTGACCGCGCAGTTTGGCGTCCAGGTTGGACAGCGGCTCGTCGAACAGGAACGCGTCGGCCTGCCGCACGATCGCGCGGCCCATCGCCACCCGCTGCCGCTGCCCGCCGGACAGGTTGGCGGGCTTGCGCTCCAGGTGCTCGGTCAGCTCCAGGAGCTCGGCGGTCTCGGTGACGCGGCGGCGCACCTCCTCGTCGGGCTTCTTGGCGAGCCGCAACGGGAACGCGATGTTCTCGAAAACGGTGAGGTGCGGGTAGAGGGCGTAGTTCTGGAAGACCATCGACAGGTTGCGCTGCCGCGGCGCGATCTTGTTGACCACCCTGTCGGCGATCTTCATCTCGCCGGAGGTGATGTCCTCCAGCCCGACGATCATGCGCAGCAACGTGGACTTCCCGCAGCCGGACGGCCCGACGAGGATCATGAACTCGCCGTCCTGCACGTCCAGGCTGACGTCGTTCACGGCCGGGAAGCCGTCGCCGTACTGCTTGACGATGTTCTTCATGGTGATGGCGGCCATGGCTACCCCTTCACTGCGCCGGACGTCAGCCCGGCCACGATGCGGCGCTGGAACAGCAGGACGATGACCACGACCGGGATGGTCACCACGACGGCCGCGGCGCAGATCGCCGTCGTGGGCTGCTCGAACTGGGAGGCCCCGGTGAAGAACGCCAGTGCCGCCGGGACCGGGCGGGCATTGTCGGTCGAGGTCAGCGAGATCCCGAACACGAAGTCGTTCCAGCAGAAGAAGAACGTCAGGATCGCCGCGGTGAAGACCCCGGGCGCGGCCAGCGGCACGATCACCTTGCGGAACGCCTGCCAGGTGGTGGCGCCGTCGACCTGCGCGGCCTGCTCCATCTCCCACGGGATCTCGCGGAAGAACGCCGACAACGTCCAGATCGCCAGCGGCAGTGCGAACGAGATGTAAGGGATGATCAAGCCGGGCCAGGTGTCGTACAGCCCGATGTTGCGCCACAGGTCGAACAGCGGGCCGACCAGCGACACCACCGGGAACATCGCGATGGCCAGCGCGAACGACAGGATCGCCCGCTTGCCCGGGAACTCCAGCCGGGCGATCGCGTACGCCACCAGGGTCGCGAACGTCACCCCGACGACCGTGGCGATCAGCGAGATGCCGATCGAGTTGATGAGCGCGGAGGTGAAGATGCTGGTGTCGAAGACGGTCTCGTAGTTCTGCCAGGTCCAGTCCTTGGGCAAGAAGCCCTTGACGTTGCCGACCTCACCCGGCTGCTTGAACGACAGCGACACGATCCAGAGCGTCGGCAGAAGCGTCCAGAGCAGGATCAGCAGCGCGCCAGCGAGCCACAACCATCGGGAACGTGCGGTGTCCATCAGCGTTCTCCCCTCGCCTGCGCCAGATCGACCCGGAAGCCCTTGATGAACACCGCCGCGATGAGCACCACGGACAGGAACAGCAGCACGCCGACCGCGTCACCGAGCCCGATCGCCGTGCGCGTGATCGTCTGCCGGTATGTCAGGAACGACAGGCTCTCGGTCTGGTTCTGGCCCGCCGTCATCACGAAGATGCTGTCGAAGATCCGCCAAGCGTCGAGAGTGCGGAACAACACCGCGACGAGGATGGCGGCCTTCATGTTGGGGATGGTCACCCGCCACAACCGCTGCCAGGCGGTCGCGCCGTCCACGGTGGCAGCCTCGCCGAGGTCGCGCGGCACCTGCGCCAGCCCGGCCAGCAGCAGCAGCGACACGAACGGCGTGGTCTTCCACACCTCGGACAGGATGATGACCGACAACGACGACCAGCGCCCGGTGAACCAAGCGTAGTCGCCGAGGCCGAGCCATCCGTTGACGAACCCCGAGTTGAGGTCGAAGGCGTAGCGCCAGGCGAACGCCGAGATCACGGTGACGATGCCGTACGGGATGAGGATCGAGGTCCGGACGGTCCGCCGCATGAAGATCGCGCGATGCATGACCATCGCGAACGCGAACCCGAGAACGAGCTCAATGCCGACGGTCACCGCCGTGACGAAGAACGTGGTGAACACGTCCTGCCAGAACAGGCCGTCGGTCAGCGCGGTGATGTAGTTGCCGAACCAGACGAAGCGCCGGTCGTCCGGAGCGGTCAGCCGGTAGCTGAACAGCGACAGGTAGAGGGCGTTGAGCAGCGGATACGCGGTGACCAGCAACATCACCACGATGGCGGGGGCCGAGAGCAGCAGGCCCAGCCGGCGCTCCGACTTCGCCCGATCGGTGATCTCTGCGCGGCCGGTGCCTGCGGGGAGCGGTTCGTCCGGGGTGCCGGTCATGGTTCTCTCCTGTGACTCATGGCCGTTCTGTTCTTCATGGCCCTCCTCCGGTCACAGCAGCCGCTGGTCGCGCAGCACCTTGGGGATGAAGTCGTCGGTTTCCTTCGGAGTCGAGTTGGGGTTGACCGAGGCCGGCGGGTGCCACTTGCTCTGCACGCCGCTGGACACGTCCGGGTAGTACGGCGTGATCGGGCGCGGCGCGGCGGCGTTGATGGAGTCGCGGATCAGCGTGGCCATCGGGAACTGCTTGACGATCTCGGGATCGTCGAAGACCGCCGGGCGGGCCGCCGGATTGCCCTCGGCGAGCATGTAGGCCTTCATGTTCGGCTCGCTGGTGATGCATCGGGCGGCCTCGACCGCCTCGTTCTCGTGCTTGCCATACGCGCCGATGCCCAGGCTGATGCCGCCCAGCGGCGGCTTGCTCTGCTGGCCGGCCGTCACCTGCGGGTAGCGCGCCCAGCCGATGTCGGCGGGGATGCTCTTGTCGATGACGCCCGCCTCGGCGTCGGCGAGGTCGGCCGCGTAGATGTACGGCCAGTTGATCATGAAGCCGCCGCGGGCGCCGTTGAAGGTGTTGCGCGCCTGGTCCTCGATCTCGGTGGAGAGCGTCGGGCTGGCCGCCCTGGACCGTGCCAGCTTGGAGATGATCGCCGCCGTCGCCCGGCCCGCCGGGCTCTCGAACTCGACGGTCGCGTCGGAGCCGCGTTCGGGGTTGGTGATGATGCGGCCGCCCGCGGAGGCCATGAGGGCGCTGATCCACACCATGTAGCCCTCGTACTTGTTGCCGGTGACCGCGACCGTGGTGTTGCTTCGCAGGGCGGCGTCGATCAGCTTGTCCCAGGTGAAGTCGGCGGCGGTGGGATCGACGCCGGCCTTCTGGGCGGCTGACTTGCGGTACCAGAGGAGCTGCGTGTTGGCCCAGAACGGCGCCGCGTAGAGCTTGCCCTCCCACCGCGCGTTCTCGACCGAGGCGGGGAAGACGCCCTGGGTGAACTGCGTCTCCTCCGCCGAGCTGAACGGTCGGAGGAAGCCCGCGTTGGCGGCCTCCGCGATGAACACAGGGTCGAGGCTCATCAGGTCGAGGCCGGAGTCCTTGGCGGCGAGCCGCCGGACGAGTTGTTCGCGTTGCTGGGTCGCGTCGTTCGGCAGCACCGAGGTCTTGATGCGGTACTTGCCGTTCGCGGCCTGGGTGCAGGCCGCGGCGAGCTTGGCCTGCCCGCCGTTGTCGGGGTTGGTGTACCAGGTGAGGGTCGGCGTCCCGCTTTCGCCGCCGCAGGCGGTCAGGCCGCCCGCCAGCAGGACCAGCGCCACCGAAGCGCGCAGGGGGCCCGCACGGCTTGTCCGGCTCCGGCGGCCACGCCGCCCGCCGCCGCGTCGTCCTCGTCCGGCCCGTGCTCGCTCGACCTTGCCCATCAGGCCTCCCGAAGCTCCGCTCGACCTGCGCGGACTCGCCTCTCCGAGGCCGCGGCCGAGCGGGCGGATTGATCTCCACTCAAACACCGGTATCGGAGGCTGTCGAGCACGGATGCATGACAGGTGAGTAAAGGGCAACCCAAGAGACACATTATTCACACGGGCATCAACCGTGAATCGAGCATCACCGGCAAGGCGCTGGGCATGAATCCGACGCTGGGCATGAACGACAGGGCATGAATCCGGGATGAAAGAGTTGCGGCGTGTTGGTCACCCGGGGACCCACCGGATGACCAACACGCCGCAAGTCGAGAGGTGCGGATATGGCGCCTAGAGCGGAGCTAGCTGGCTCTTAGAGCGGAACTGGCTCTTGGAGTGGATTCGGCTCAGTAGCCGCCACCGTAGCCGCCGCCGTCACCGCCGCCGGCCTTGGCGGTGATCTTCTTGCCCTCCGGGGAGACGGCCCACCAGACGTTCTGCACGGCCTGGCCCTTGGTGTCGCCGGCCTTGGCGTCCTTGGCGAAGTAATACATGGGCCAGCCGTTGATGAGGAGCTGGCACTCACCGGGCTTGCCGTCCTTGCGCTCGATGAAGCTGATCAGGCTCTTGTCGACGCCCGAGACCTTGAGCTTCTTGAAGCCGTTGAAGCGCACGATCGGCCACTTCGCGCGGCAGTCGCCGAAGCAGTTGCTGACCTTCGGCTTGTCCTTGTCGAACCGGTACATCGTGCGGCCCTTGCCGTCCGTCACGATCATGCCGAGGGCCGGGTCCTGGCGCACCTTGATGGTGGTCCAGCCTGCCCAGCCACCCCCGCCTCCGCCGCCTTCGTTCTGCTGCGGCGGCTGGTTGGGCTCGGCCGCCTTGGCGGCGGCCTTCTTGCCGGTGGGCGCGGCGGCGTACCAGGTGCCCTGGACACCCTGCCCGTTGGCGTCGCCCGGGCTCTGGTCCTTGGCGTACCGGTAGAGCGGCCAGCCTCCGAGGGTGACCTGCCATTTGCCGTCAGGCCGCTTGACCTTTCCGACGAGCGACTCGTCCACACCCTTCACCTGGACGGCGGCCTGGCTGGCCATCACCGGCGGCCAGGCCGTCGCACACTCCTCCAGGCACGTAGAGGCAGGAGGTCTGGCGGTGTCCTTGTCGAACCGGTAAAGCGTGCGGCCCTCACCGTCGGTGACGACCTTGCCCAGCTTGCTCACGCTGGCGACTTCCAGGGCGGGGCTCTCGGGTGCCGCGGGCTCATTGGCCGGTTGCTGCGGCTGCTGCGGTTGCTGTACCTGTTGCGCCGAACCCGCCGAGGTGTTCTTCTGATTTCCACCCGTCTCCTGGCCACAGGCCGTGAGGAGAACTCCAGACGCGGTCAGGGCGGCCGCCGCGGGGATCGCCCAGCGTGGGAATTCCATGTCGTGCCCTCCATGTGAGTCGCTTTCGCTCGAGGCGGAGCAGCCGCACCGCTCTCCCCGGATCGAGGGGCAGTACGGGCGTGAACGGCGAACGGGTTCAATGCGTCAGACTTCGAACAGCCGGAACGAGGGGAGCACGACGGTGACCACGGCAAGGAGGACAGACGAAGAACCGGTCAATCTGACCAAGGCACCGTCGGAGGGATCCGAGGGTCCTGCCCAGGCGTTCCCCGCCGCACCAGCGCGTTCCTCGGTCCCGGCGGGGCCGGCCTGGATCGTGATCCCGGCCCGGATCGTCGCGCTGGTCGTCGTGCTGCCGATCCGGCTCGTGTACGACCTGCTCGTGGTCGCCGGCCGCGGCCTCAAGGCGGGCCTGAACGGCGTGTTGTGGGCGTTGGCGTGGCCGTTCCGCCAGCTCTACACGTGGGTGCTGCGCCCCCTGGGCCTGGGCATCGCGGCCGTGGGCCGGGCCATCGGTGCCGGGTTGGCCTGGGTGGGATCCGGTCTGGCCTGGCTGTTCAACGTCACGATCGTGAGCCCGCTCGGCTGGCTGCTGAACGTCGTCGTGCTCGGCTTCCTGCGGATGTTCGGCCGGGGCAGCGGTCGCCTCGGCCGCTGGTTCTACCGGATGGTGCTCTCCCCGATCGGCCGCTTCTTCGCGTACGTGGGCAGGGGCGTCGGCGCGGGCCTCCTCGCGACGTGGCAGGGGCTCCTGTGGCTGCTCAACGTCCTCATCGTCGTCCCTCTGAGCTTCGTCGGCGGCGGTCTCAAGTGGCTCCTTGTCGGCGCCGGTCACGTGATCGCGTACGTCGCGAAGGGCGTCGCCACCGGCATCGCATGGTTGTTCGCAGTGCTCATCGTGCTGCCGCTGGCGCTGCTGTGGCAGTACGTTCTGCGCCCGCCCCTGGCCGGTCTCGCCTGGTTGTGCCGGCTGATCGGCTCCGGGCTCGCCTACGTCGGCCGCGGCATCGGCACCGGGCTCGCCTACATCGGCCGCGGCATCGGCACCGGGCTCCTCGCGGGATGGCGCGCCACCGCGGGCGCGCTCAGCTGGGCGTGGCGCATGGCGGGCCGCATCCTGCGGTGGCTGGGCCGCGTCCTCTTCGTGATCCCCGCGCTGGCGATCTGGAACTACGTTCTCAGGCCCGTCCTTCATGGCCTCGCCGAGGGCGCCCGGATGGCCGGTCGTTTCCTGCGCTGGCTCTGGAACGTCTTCGTCGCCACCCCGGCTCGCTGGGTCCGCGACGCCGTGCTCCGCCCGGCCAGGACCATGGTCCGGGAGATCTGGCGGATCACCGTCCGCGAACCCGCACGCTGGATGAACGCGAGCATCGTCGCCCCCGTACGCCAGACCGGCCGCGACGTCCGGCTCCAGATTCGCCGCTCGTTCCGCCGGACCTGACGAACGGACCCCGGCGCACGGGCTCAACTGATTCATTGAGACAATCGGCCACGATGTACAAGCTGCTGTTCACCCAGGTCATCGCCCGCTTCATGGACGCCGAGACGGCGCACCACACGACCATGCGGGGGTTGCGCGCGATCCAGCGTGCGGGTGCCGCCCCGCTGATCCGCAGGATCCTGGCGCCGCGCGACCCCGCGTTGACCGTGCGCGCGCTCGGCCTGGAGTTCTCCGGGCCTCTGGGGCTGGCCGCCGGATTCGACAAGGACGCCGTGGCGTACGAGGCGCTCGGCGCGTTCGGCTTCAGCCACGTCGAGATCGGGACGGTGACCGGGCAGGCGCAGCCGGGCAACCCCAAGCCCCGGTCCTGGCGGTTGCTGCCAGATCGGGCCGTCATCAACCGGATGGGCTTCAACAACGAGGGATCCGCGGCCGCGGCGGCACGGCTGCGCGAACGGCGGCCGGGGACGATCGTGGGCGTCAACATCGGCAAGACCAAACTGGTACCCGAGGCGGAGGCCGCCGCCGACTACGTGACGAGCACCGAGCGCCTGGCTCCCTATGCCGACTACCTCGTGGTGAACGTGAGCTCCCCCAACACTCCCGGCCTCCGTGACCTGCAGGCGGTCGAGCACCTGCGGCCCCTGCTGGCCGCCGTACGGGAGGCCGCCGACCGGGTGACCCGGCACCGGGTCCCGCTGCTCGTCAAGATCGCCCCCGACCTCGCGGACGGCGACGTGGACGCGGTGGCGGACCTCGCCCTGGAACTGGGCCTGGACGGGATCATCGCCACCAACACCACCATCGGTCGCGAGGGACTGGCGAGCGATCCCGAACTGGTCAAGGAGACCGGCGGGCTCTCGGGTGCGCCCCTCAAGGAGCGTTCGGTCCAGGTGCTCAGGCGGCTCCGGGCTCGCACCGGCGACCGGCTGGTGCTGATCTCGGTCGGCGGCATCGAGACCGCCGACGACGTGTGGGAACGCCTCCGCGCCGGGGCCACCCTCGTCCAGGGCTACACCGGGATGATCTACGGCGGTCCGCTCTGGGCACATCGCATCAATCGCGATCTCTCCCGCCGCCTGCGCGGCAGCGCCTTTGGAGCCATCACCGACCTGGCTGGCAATTCTCGTTCAGCGGGCTGAGCCACTAAAACGGAGCCATAACATTTCCCTGAGAAATGGCTGGCATCATCCATTTAATAGAATCCAGACGGCCGTGCATCGATCGATGCAACGCCCATTCCGAGCCTTCTGAGCAGGCATTTCACCGTACGCAGATGATCTAGTCGATCCCTGGGGTGGCACTCAGCCAACTGAATGCGAGAAGCGTTTCTTTGCCCTCCGGCGACGGGGGCTATGGTGTTTCCAGACCCGAATGGCGGCACCGTGCAGGTATGTCCGCTGAGACGATGTCGCGCGCGACCCTGAACACCCGTGTCGCCGTCACGCTGGCCATCGCCCTGCCGGCGGTCGTGCTCCGGTTGTCAGGGATGCATGTGGCACCGGTGGCGGGCATGATCGTCTTCGGTGCGGGGGTGCTCGCCGCGGCCGTGGTGCTGATGTGGGCGGCGGAGACGGCGCGCGCGGACATGTCGGGGGCACTTGCACTGGCCCTGCTGGCCCTGATCGCGGTACTCCCCGAGTACGCGGTGGACCTCTACTACGCGTTCCAGGCGGGTTCCAAGCCGGAGTACACCTCGTACGCCGCGGCCAACATGACCGGCGCGAACCGGCTGCTCGTCGGTGTCGGCTGGGCGCTGGTGGTGCTCGCGTTCGCGCTCGGCGCGCGGCGGCTGGCCAAGCGCGGCGAACCGGTGCCGGCCCGGCGGGACGTTCACCTCGCCGGACACCACCGCATCGAGCTCGGGTTCCTGGCCATCGCGGCGGTCATCGCGTTCATCCCGCCGCTGGTCAGTGAGATCGGCTGGTACGTCTCCATCCTGCTCATCGCCCTCTACATCGCGTACATCGTCCGGATCGCCGGATCCGGCGCCGAGGACGTCGAGCAACTGGTCGGCGTCCCGGCCGTGCTGGTCGAGCTGCCCACTAAGCAGCGCCGCGCGGTCACCGGGGGCGGTTTCCTGCTGGGCGCACTGATCATCTTCGCCTCGGCCGAGCCGTTCGCCGAGTCGCTCGTCGAGGCGGGCGCAAGCCTGGGCATCGACGAGTTCCTGCTCGTGCAGTGGCTGGCGCCCCTGGCCTCCGAGGCGCCGGAGCTGATCGTCGCCGTGGTCTTCGCCTGGCGGCTGCGCGACAACGACGCGATCGGCGCGCTGCTGTCCAGCAAGGTGAACCAATGGACGCTGCTCATCGGCAGCCTGCCACTGGCCTACAAGGCCGGTGGCGGCGACTGGTCGCTTCCGCTTGACTCCCGGCAGACCGAAGAGGTGTTGCTGACCGCCGCCCAGACCGTGCTCGGGCTGGCCATGCTGATCGACCTCTACTTCAGGCGGGCGGAGGCGGCGCTCCTGTTCGTGCTGTTCGCGATCCAGTTCGTGCTGCCGGGGGAGGCGGCCCGGCTGTGGTTGTCGGTGGTCTACCTGGCGATCGGGTTCTCGATCCTCATCATGCGGCACCGCGAGCTCGGGAAGGCGATGGCGATGGCGGTCGCTCCCCGGAGAGGACGTCGCGCCCCCCGGAGAGGACGTCGCGGCCGGAGACCGGTCAGGCGATCTCGAAAAAGCCGTCGGCGATGAGTTCGGGCAGGACGGCGGCCGCGTGTGCCCGTACACGATCGGGGTCCATCTCGGTGAGCTGGGCGATGGCGGACAGCAGGGGTTCCAGCGGTAGCGAGCCGTCGCAGACGCCGGCCAGCCCGGCCTCCACCGTCCCGACCCCGGCCGCGCGGTGCAGCCGATCGGTCTGCCGGAGCAGGATCCGCTCTGGATCCTCGGCGCCGGGCGGGCCGATCTGCTCCTGAACGATCCCGCCGGCGGCACGAAGTGACAGCCGGGCCAGGGCCCCCTCCTGTGCACAGGCTGTGGAAAACTTTTCGGCCTCTCTCAGCCCGGCGAGGACCTGGTCCACATAGGCCCCGACAGGTTGTTCCACGGCATGCCGCAACTCTTCGATCCGTACGACGGGCCGGGCGGTGTCCGTGCGCCGCAAGGTGATCCAGCCGAATCCGATCCCCGTCACCCGCTGCTGCTCGAAGTACTCCAGCCACGCGTCGTACCGCGCCGCGTACTCGGGCGTCCCGGCCTCGACCGAGTCGCGCAGCCAGAGCTCGCAGTACTCGGCCGGATCCTGGACGTCGCGCTGCACCACCCAGGCGTCACAACCCGATTCGCGGACCCACGCGCCGACGCGCTCCTCCCACGGCACACCCTCGATATGCAGCCAGTTCGCCAGCAACTGGCACGTGCCGGCCTCGTTCAGCAGCCCCGGCCCCTCAACGACCAGACGGCGGCAGAACTCGTCGCCGTGCAGCCCCGATTCGCGGTAGACGAAACCGCCCTCGGGTGGCGCGATCACGAACGGCGGATTGGAGACGATCAAGTCGAAGGTCCGGCCCCGTACCGGCTCCAGCAGTGACCCCTGTAGGGCCTCCACTCCCTCGACCTCGGAGAGCGCGAAGCTCAGCGCCGACAGTTCGAGGGCCCGCGCGTTGACATCCGTCACTGTGATCGCGCGCGGCCCGAGCTCCCGCGCCAGATGCACAGCCTGAACGCCACATCCCGTCCCAAGATCAAGCGCGTTATCCACAGGCCTGTGGACAACCAGCCGCGCCAGGCTGCCCGAGGCACCCCCCACGCCGACCACATGATCAGGCTTGAGGAGGACACCGGCCCCAGGCCTTGCCTTGAGATCGGACACCGCGTATCCGGCATGGCCTGTGCCGCTCACCGACTCCAACGGCTCGGCATGCACCAGGGCCCGCAGCTCGCCACCGGACCGTTCCGCCAGCCCCACCGCCACGAGGTCGTCGGCCACATCCTTCACAGCGGCCTCGTCGACCGCCACCTGCAGCCAGAACAGCCGGATGAACGCCTCCAGCGGCGACCCGCCACCCGTGGCCCGCAACGCCGGCACGATCTCGTCCCGCGCCAGCGCCCCGCCCGCGACCGGGCCGAGCAACTCCCGTACACCCGCGACGGTGTACTCCGCGTACTCCGCGAAAGCGCCGCGAACGCGGCTCAGCGAATCAGACACCCGCCCTATCCTGCCCGCCTCACGGTCGACGGAAGTACGGTCAGCGGAAGTACTGGATCAGCCCTGTGACGAAAGACTCAGCGATGCGCTGCCGGAACGAGGCGCTCGACAGCTTGGCAGCGTCCCCGGGGTGGTTCATGTTGCCGGTCTCGACGAAGACCTTCGGCACCGTGGACAGGTTGAGCCCGCCCAGATCGTCCCGGGAATCAAGGGCGTTGGTGCCGATGTAGGTGGAGTACGGCATGCCTGTGCCGTTCTTGTAGGCATCCCGCATGGCCTTGCCGAGCTTGCGCGACGCCGGGACCATCTGGGCGTTCTGCCCCTTGACCGTCAGCGGCTCGATCACGTGGAAGCCATGGCCGCTCGGCGGACCACCGTCCGCGTGCACCGAGATCGCCGCGTCCGCCTTGGCACGGTTGCCGATGGCGGCGCGCTCGGTGATGCACGGCCCCACCCCGGTGTTGTTGTCCCGGGTCAGGACGACCTTGGCGCCCTTGGCCTTCAACAGCTTGGTGAGCCGGGTGGACACGTCCCAGTTGAAGGCCGCCTCGCTGTAGCCGGCCGCCGTCGCGGTGCCCGTCGTGTCACACGCCTTGCGACCGTTCCCGATGCTGACCTGCCGATTAATGACCTCCGGGCGCTTGGCGTTACCCCCGTTGTGTCCCGGGTCGATCAGGATGACCTTGCCCTTGAGCGAGCCCGTGTCCCGCACTTGCTTGGGCGTCTCCTTGGGTGCCCCGGAAGCCCCGGAAGGAGCCGCCTGAGGCGGCTGCGCAGCCTGACTGCCCTTGGTGGACGAGCCACCATTGCACGCGGTGAGGGCCGCCAGGCACAGCACCAGGCCCATCGCGCCGCTTCGGTGGAATAGCAAGACTCGTCCCCCTGTGATTTCTTCGTTACCAACCCTGCCAGTCTGCACATCAGCATGGGTTCGTCAAACGAAGTCCGCACAAACGCAGCCGCGGCCGTGCCCCCGCACGGCCGCGACCACGAGTCAGCCGAGCAGAGTCAGCGGAGCAGGTCCTCCTTGCCGAGGAGCGCGGCGAGAGCGCGCGCCTCGTCCGCGTCGAGGCCCAGCACCACGCGGGGTCGCCCCCACGGATGATCAATCGAGTGGGCCACATAGCTGGCGACGGACTCCGAGACCTGTTCGGCCAGTCCACGCGCATGTCGCCATTCCGACCACGCGCGTTCCAACTCACTCGCCGCGCGCTGCGCGCACGACACCAATTCCGGATCACGCACGGAATGAAACCCCCCTGGGTGAACATGGTCCTTCTCCGTGTCCACTCGGCAGAGTCCCCGGCCGGAGACCGGCCCGGGCATGCGGTTCCCCCGACCCGCCGAACGGTGCACCCATTAAGGCCCCACGAACGCCCTGCGGCCCGCCGATTACGGCAGGCTTGGCCAGCCCCTTACCACTTCAGGCCATTGATCGACCTCCCCAAGACCACCCGATCATCCCGACCGGCCGTCACGCGGGGGCCAGGCCTGTGGTGGAGCGGACCACCAGGTGGGGGACCACGAGGTTCTGGCGGGCGGCGCGGGCGGGGTCGTCGATGCGGGCGGTGAGGAGTTCGGCGGCCACGCGGCCCATGTCGCGGCGGGGCTGGTCGACGCTGGTCAGGGAGATATGGCGGATGGCGGCCAGGTGGGTGTTGTCATAGCCGACGACCGAGAGATGCCCGGGGACCGTGAGCTCCAGCTCGTCGGCGGCGGAAAGGGCTCCGGTGGCGACGAGGTCGTTGGGCGCGAAAATGGCGGTGGGGCGGGGGGTCCGCGTGAGGAGGGCGCGGGCGGCCCGGTAGCCGCCCTCCTCGGTGAAGTCTCCGGCTTCCACGACGACCTCGGCGGCGAGGCCGTGGCGTTCCATGGCCCTCTCGTAGCCGGCGCGCCGGTAGCGGGCGGTGGTCGAGGGCGCGCCCTCGATGTGGGCGATGCGGCGGTGGCCCAGCTCGACGAGGTGGTCGACGGCGAGACTGGCACCGAGTTCGTCGTCGTCGACGACGATGTCGACGCCGGAGACGTCGCGCTCGCCCACGACGACAACTGGGACGCTCGCGGCTGCTTCTTTGAGGGAGTCGGGAACAACGCTCAGGAGAACGAGGCCGTCGACGCGCATCTCCAGGAAGGCTTCTACGGCCTCGGCTTCGAAGAGGGGGTCCCAGCGGCCGCTGCCGACGAGCATCCGGAGGCCCTCGCCGTGCAGGCTCTCCTGCAGGCCGTCCAGGAACTCGGCGAAGAACGGGTTGTGCAAGTCGGCGACGATGGCGCCGATGAGGCGGGTGCGGCCCTCCACCAGGCTCCGGGCCACGGCGTTGGGCCGGTAGCCGAGCTCTCGCGCAGCCTGGAGCACCGCCTGGCGGCGGCGTTCGCTGACGTGCGGCGATCCGCGCATGACGAGGGAGACAAGCGACTTCGAGACACCGGCCCTCTCGGCTACATTGCGGATGGTGGGCTTGGGGGGCCTTACATCACCAGCTGACATGGCTCTCCGTCCGGGGGGCCTGCAGGACCTGCCGCCAGGGCGCTCCGAGCCCTTTGGCACAGGGACGGAACGCCTTCCCCACTCGGGGGGAGATGCCATGATGCCTCGCCTTCACCCCAAATCGTCGCAACAGTGAGTAACGGGCATCCGCCAATGCCAGTTCTTGCCTGTGGTGTCCTGGATCACAGGGCGGATCCCGGGACAAACGGCCCCCGTCGAGGCTGCCCACACCGACCCTGCCTCCGCCCTCAGATACGCTGCCCAAGTGGGAGATCGTGCGGTGGCAGGCGGTAAGGCAAGGGGTGGGCAGGGTTCCACCCCGGCTCAGCAACGCGGCAGGCGCCGGCTGAGCGTCGACGAACGCCGCGACGAGCTGATCGAGGCCGCGCTGGAGCTGTTCAGCACCAAGTCGCCGGAAGACGTCTCCATCGACGACGTCGCGGCGGCGGCCGGCGCTTCCCGCGCGCTCGTCTATCACTACTTCGGCGGAAAGTACGAGCTCTACATCGCGGCGCTGGGCAGTGCGGCCAAGCAGCTGTCGGTATTGCTGGAGCCCCCCACCGAGGGCACGCCGCTCGAACGCCTGAAGATCTCTCTGAAGCGCTATTTCGATTTCGTGGAGAGCCATGCGCCGGGGTTCACGGCGCTGCTGCGCGGCGGCCCCGCGGACCGGTCGGGTGAGGTCGGCGAGATCGTCGACGGCATCCGCCAGTTGCTGCTGGGCCGGATCCTGCACGCGATGGACGTCGTGACCCCCACGCCCGTGCTGCGCATCACGCTGCGTTCATGGATGGCATCGGTCGAGACCGCCGGCCTGGACTGGCTGGAAAACCGGGATGTCTCCCGCGAGGAGCTGGAGCGCCTGCTGGTCGACCATCTGGTGGTGCTGATGCATGTCGCAGGCCAGCACGAACCGGCGATAGCGGCTCTCTTCGACCGGCTCGCCCAGGAAGAAATGCCCGCCGAGGACTGAGGCCCACTGGGACCGAGGCCCAGCCCACCGGGGGCCGAGGCCCACCCACAGGCTTAGGCCCGCAAAGAGCTGAAGCCCTGGGCCGTGGATTGAGGTCCACACAGGGCTGAGGCCCGAACAGGGCCCGAGGCCCTTGTCAGTGGGCTGGGGGCGGCACAGGCGGAATGCCCCGCCCGCATGAGCGCGAGCGGGACATCCGGTTGAACGGTGCGCGGCCCAGGACGGCTGATTCTCGGATGATCACAGCCCTGGACCTTCACCCAGGGGGCCTCTGAACAGGACATCCACCCACTGCCGGGTGCGAGGTTGTTCAGCGGCCTCCTGGTCGCCCCCCAATATTCCACTGTGTGCGCCCGGCGAGCCCCCACTCGCCGGCCGGAGTGCCTTACTCCGAGCGCTGCTGCGGGATACCCGCCAGCAGCGCACGAACCTCAGCCTCGCGGTAGCGCCGGTGACCCCCCAGGGTGCGGATGGACGTGAGCTTTCCGGCCTTCGCCCACCGCGTGACGGTCTTGGGGTCGACGCGGAACATCGTCGCCACCTCTGCCGGCGTCAGCAGGGGCTCAGCCTCTGGCGTACGTGCTGACATTTGTGCGGCCTCTCCTCCGTGGACCGATGACAGCGATCCTGCGATTGATCCTCGCGCGGTCACTGATGTCCCCTATGGCCCGAAAGAGCCACTATGACATCACAACGTGTAACCTTGCCACCACTCAACGCAACAAGCAAGTCCCTGAGCGTAGTTGCGTGTTCAGTGGCGACTGGGTCACGCTGCGTGATTCTAGCGACACGTATAGTCGTATCGCGCGCAGATTCGGGAAATTTGTTCAGTTCGCCGATTCAAGGGCGCGTACAGGCCGCCAGCGGGCGAGGAGACGCTTGTACATCGCGACCGCCAGCTCGGCCTCACCGCGCTCCATCGCCTCGAGCGCGACCCCGACCTCGGCCACCGACTCGTCGGCACGCAGCGTCCGGTCGTCCAGCAGATGGACCAGACCGCCATAGTCGAGCTCGACCAGGGCGCCGGGGTGGAATCCGCCGAGCCAGCGGCCCAGCGCGTCCACCTGCCCGGCGGCCAGCAGGGTGGTCTCACCGGTTCCCTCGCCGAGGGTGTCGCGGACGATGCGGAGGGCCGTGGCGACCCGGCGCCGCGCCTCGTCCATCGCCGTGACGTAGATGAGGGTACGCGTCACAGCCGCCGTCGCAGGCCCACGACCTGGGTTTTCCCCGAAGCACGTCGTGGATTTACGTTCGTCGCCGACGGGCTCACCCAGCAGCAGGCAACGTTCCGTACGCCCGAACGCCACGAACCAGGCCAGGGGGACGTGCCAGGTACTGGAGAGAATGTGCGGCTGCAGCGAACGGCCCGTGGCCTTCCAGCGTTCGAACTCGTGCTCCACCTGGTCCGCCACCGTCGACGGCACGAACGCCTCCGCCACGCCCGACGGGAGCGCGGTGCGGAAACGGTCGAACGCCAGCCATGAGCGGAGCCGCGTCTCCCAGGGACACACATAGATCGTGTCCGCCGACCGCCGCACATAGGCGTTCCGGCTCTCCCGTTCCGGCACCGGCTCCGGCGGGAACGCGGCCAGCCGCAGCGCGGCCTCGCGTTGTTCGGCGCCCAGCGTGTGGATCCGCCGGGGGCGCCGCCGGGAGTCGGCGTAGGCCGTCCACAGGGTCCGTGCCGGTTCCGGAAAGGCTGTCACCGGTTCATAAACCCGTAGGTATGCGGCGTACGGAAGCACCTCCGCATCGTGGCATGAGCCCGGCTCGGACACGGTTCCGACAACCCCACCGAGATCCCTGTGTTACCTGGAGACTCGCCCGTGCCGCCCTGTCCGGTTCTAGTCTGATCCTTAAGACTGAGAGGAGGGCACTACCGTGCCTAACGTCTTCGGGTCGCCCCACAAGGGCACAGAACCCAGACACGAGCAGGTCGTCTTCTGCCAGGACGAGGCCAGCGGCCTGCGTGCCATCATCGCGCTCTACTCCACCGCGCTCGGCCCCGGGCTGGGCGGCACCCGCTTCTACCCGTACGGGTCGGAGGAGGAGGCGCTCACCGACGTGCTGAACCTGTCCCGCGGCATGGCGTACAAGAACGCCCTGGCCGGGCTGGACCACGGTGGCGGCAAGGCCGTCATCATCGGCGATCCCAACATCGACAAGTCCGAGGCTCTGCTGCGCGCGTACGGACGGTTCGTCCAGTCGCTGAACGGCCGCTACTACACGGCCTGTGACGTCGGCACGTTCAGCGAGGACATGGACATCGTCGCCCGTGAGAGCCGCTACGTGACCGGCCGTACGGTCGCGCACGGCGGCGCCGGCGACTCGTCCATTCTCACCTCGTACGGGGTCTACCAGGGCATGCGCGCCGCCGCTGAGCACGTCTGGGGCAGCCCCACACTCCGTGGCCGCCGCGTCGGCGTCGAGGGCGTGGGCAAGGTGGGCCACCGCCTGGTCGACCTGCTGCGCGAGGACGGCGCCGAAGTGGTGATCTGCGACGTCAGCGAGGCCGCCGTCGGACGGGTCCTCGAACGGCACCCCGGGGTCGAGGTCGTCGCCGACAACGCCGCCCTCATCCGCTCCGAGATCGACGTGTACGCCCCGTGCGCGCTGGGTGGATCCCTCGACGACGACACCGTTCCGATCCTGAACGCCAAGATCGTCTGCGGGGCCGCCAACAACCAGCTGGCCCACCCCGGCATCGAGAAGCAGCTGGCCGACCGCGGTGTCCTCTACGCCCCGGACTACGTGGTCAACTCCGGCGGTGTGATCCAGGTCGCCGACGAGATCGAGGGTTTCAACTTCGACCGCGCCAAGGCCCGGGCCACGGGGATCTTCGACACCACTCGCCAGATCTTCGTCCTGGCCGCCGACGAGGGCGTCCCGCCGGCCGTCGCTGCCGACCGCCTGGCCGAGCAGCGAATGTCAGCCGTAGGCAGACTCCGCGGCATCTGGCTTAGCTGAAAATTCCTTCAGCTCAGTGAAACCTGCCGCCGGGCCGACGTTTTCGGCCCGGCGGCCCATGCCCATCCGTGGCCTAGGGGCCAGTCTGCAGGGGCTGTCGATACAGCGTGTCGCCCCAGGTCTGTGAACCTGGAATCACCCGATACACTTGGGTTCTCCGCAGTGAGCGGGCCGCCACCGGACTGACGATGTACCGAGCCGGGCGCAAAACGGGTACGGTTGTATCCGTGACTGAACCATGGCTCATCAGGCACCGGTTCGTGTGGTGGACGCGCGCGTTGATGGGCCCACGAAAGCCCTGACCATCGAGGGGGTCGAGCCAATGGGTCGCGGCCGAGCCAAGGCCAAGCAGGTGAAGGTTGCCCGTCAGCTCAAGTACAACAGCGGCAACACGGACCTCGACCGCCTGAAGAGTGAGCTGGGAGTCCCCGACTCGACGGAGACCGACCCGTACGACGAGCTCGCCGACAAGTATGCCGACTACGCCGAGGAATACGGCGCCGCTGAGGACGACCGTAAGGACGGGACCTCCGGCTGACCCTCGGGATGAGCTGTGCCCGCAAGCGAAGCTTGCGGGCCTTCTCATGTCTTCCGGCGGCTCGAACTCTTAGGCGGTCCAACTAACATCTCTGGCCTGCGCCTGATCCCTGGTCAGGGTGTCGCAAGGGCCTGCTGGACGCCGGGTTCCGGTCGACCGAGGAGCTTGGGGTCTCGCGGGACGGTGAGGTCTCTCACGGCCTTCATCATGGCGAGGGGCTCGCGGACGTAGCCCTTGACGGTGGCGTCCTGGCGATCGGCCATGCTGTCGTCCCCCACGCCGAAGGCTTCGAGACCGGCGGCCCTGCAGAGGGCCACGGCGCGCGGCAGGTGGAAGTTCTGGGTCACCACGGTGAGCCGTTCCACCTGGAAGATGCGCTTTGCACGGGCACAGGAGTCCCACGTGTCGAGCCCCGCGAAGTCTCGGACGACCTTGTGCGCCGGCACGCCGTGGGTGGTGAGGTAGTCGCGCATGACGGTGGGTTCGTCGTAGCCCTTGACCCGGTTGTCGCCTGAGACCAGGATCACTTTGACCTTGCCGCGCCTGTAGAGGTCCGCGGCGGCGTCCAGGCGACGGGCCAGCAGGATCGACGGCTGGCCACCCCAGACGCCCGCGCCCAAGACGAGGGCCACAGGGGTCTCCGGGACGTTCTCCGGTGAGTGCCGGTAGCGAGCCGTTTCCGCGTACGCCCAGCCCAGCGGCGCCATGACGCCGTACGCCAGCAGGGCGCCAAGGATCAACAGCGGCAACGCGAGGCGGCGCAGGCGAGAAGGACTGGCCCAGGCCAGCGCACGGGAGATCATCACACTCATGTGACGCCTGGGCGTCACATGAGGTTCGCGGTGCCGCCGCCTTTGGTGATCTCGCCGAGGACCCAGGCGGGGACACCCCGGTCGGCGAGGGTCCGTACGGCGTCGTCGGCCGCGTCCGGGGCCACGATGGCGGCCATGCCGACGCCCAGGTTGAACGTCTTGTCCATCTCGGCCTGCGGGACGCTGCCGTATGTCTGGAGGGCCATGAAAAGCGGCGGAATCTCCCAGGAAGACCGCTGGAGAACGGCGTCGGCCGTCGGAGGCAGCGAACGGGCCAGGTTGGCCGTCAGGCCGCCGCCGGTGATGTGGGCGAACGCACGGACCCCTCCCCCGCGCACAAGGGCCAGACAGTCCTGGGCGTAAATGCGGGTGGGCGTGAGCAGCTCCTCGCCGAGCGGGCGGGAGAGATCGGCCAGCTGGGTCTCCAGGGCCAGATCAGTAGTCGCCAGGATGTGGCGAACGAGCGAATACCCGTTGGAATGGATGCCCGAGGAGGCCATGCCGATCACCACGTCACCGGGGTTGACCCGATCCGGGCCGAGGATCTCGTCGGCCTCCACGACACCGGTCCCCGCACCCGCGATATCGAACTCGTCGGGCTGCAGGAGGCCCGGATGTTCGGCGGTCTCGCCACCGATCAGCGCACACCCAGCCAGCGCACAGGCGTCCGCGATGCCGCCGACGATGTCGGCGATGCGCTCGGGAATGACCTTGCCGCACGCGATGTAGTCGGTCATGAACAGCGGCTCGGCGCCGCAGACGGCCAGATCGTCGATCACCATGCCGACGAGGTCGTGACCCACGGTGTCGTAAACGCCCAGCCGGCGGGCCAGATCGACCTTGGTGCCGACCCCATCGGTCGACGTCGCCAGCAGCGGCCGGCGGTACTTCAGGAACGCCGATGCGTCGAAGAGCCCGGCGAAGCCGCTGACGTCGTCCACGACCTCCGGCCGCCGCGACCGCGCCACCCGCGACTTCATCAGCTCAACGGCCTGCTCACCAGCCGCGATGTCGACCCCGGCCGCCTCATACGTGCTCACTTGGCGGTCACTTCCAGCAGATGCTTGCCGCGGGCGCCCTCCTCGACCGGGATCGGGTAGACCCCGTCGAAGCACGCGCGGCACAGCCGGTCCTTGGCGATCTGGGAGGAGGCGATCAGCTCGTCCAGCGAGATGAAGCCCAGGGAGTCAGCGCCGATCGAGTCGCGGATCTCTTCGATCGAGAGGTTGCCGGCGATCAGCTCGGCACGGCTGGCGAAGTCGATCCCGTAGAAACACGGCCACGCCACCGGCGGGCTGGAGATCCGCACATGCACCTCAGCCGCGCCCGCGTCCCGCAGCATGCCCACGATGGCGCGCTGGGTGTTGCCGCGAACAATGGAATCGTCGACCACCACGAGCCGCTTGCCCTCGATGGCCTCCCGCAGCGGATTGAGCTTGAGCCGAATGCCCAGCTGCCGGATGGTCTGGGAGGGCTGGATGAACGTGCGCCCCACATACGAATTCTTGACAAGCCCTTGCCCATACGGAATCCCTGAGGCCTCCGCATACCCAATGGCAGCCGGCGTCCCCGACTCAGGCGTAGGGATCACCAAATCGGCCTCGACCGGATGCTCCCGGGCCAGCCGCCGCCCGACCTCCACCCGCGTGGCCTGCACACTACGCCCAGCAATAGTCGTGTCAGGCCGGGCCAAATAGACGTACTCAAACAGACAGCCCTTAGGCCGCGGCTCCGCGAACGTCTCCGACCGAACCCCATCAGCGTCAATGGCGATCAGCTCACCCGGCTCGATCTCCCGGACGAACTGCGCGCCCACGATGTCGAGCCCAGCTGTCTCCGAGGCCACCACCCACCCGCGTTCACCCAAACGGCCCAGCACCAGCGGCCGGATGCCCTCAGGATCCCGTGCCGCATAAAGCGTGCTCTCGTTCATGAAAACAAGCGAGTAGGCACCCCGCGTCACCGGCAAGATCTCCCGCGCCGCAGACAGCGGCCCGCCCTCACGGGTCGCCAGAAGCGCCGTCAGGACCTCGGTGTCACTCGTGGCGGTCAACACCCCGGCGGGCAGCTTGGCGGCCAGCTCAGGCGTGTTGATGAGGTTGCCGTTGTGTGTGAGGGCCAGCCCGCCCGCTCCCGTGGAACGGAACGTGGGCTGGGCGTTCTCCCAAGTCGGGGAGCCGGTCGTGGAGTAGCGGCAGTGGCCAACAGCAATGTGGCCGCGCAGCGTGTTGAGGATCGACTCGTCAAAAACCTGAGCCACCAGGCCCATGTCCTTGAAGACGACGATCCGGGATCCGTCACTGACCGCGATCCCCGCCGACTCCTGCCCACGGTGCTGCAGCGCGTAGAGGCCGTAGTAGGCGAGCTTGCTCACCTCGGCCCGGCTCGCCTCGCCCGGCGGCACCCAAACGCCGAACACCCCACAGGCATCCTGCGGAGAGCGGTCGGAGGGGTCGATGTCGTGGCTCAGACGTCCATCACGGAGAGGCACGTACCTCAGTCTAGATGCCCTCCTCACCTGCTCCGATCAGCGCATCTCCTTAACCGACCTTTACCCGCCGAAACGGCGGGCCGAGACCACGGCGCGGGAGTGTGAGGGGCGACACCGGGGGAGGACTCCATGACGATGCCGGGCTACCAGATCTACTCGCCACCGGCGCCGCCAGAGCGCAAGGGGCTGGCGGTCACGTCACTGGTGCTCGGGGTCGTCGGCCTGCCCGCCCTTCTGCTTTGCGGCGTCGGCCTGGCTTTGGCCGTGATGGGGCTGCTGGTCGGGATCATCGCGGTCATGCGGGGGGCTGGGCGCTACACCGCCATTTTGGGCATCGTCTGCTCGGCTGTGACTCTCGTCATAGGCGGGACGGCGATCTTCTTCCTGCTCAGCAAGGCTGCTGAATGCGCTGACTCGGCCCGTTATCCCGACGAGCCGGCGCGGCGGTTGTGCGTCGAACGTGAGTTCCCGTTCGCCCGGCACACTGCGACCTGATCAGTCGGCCAGGGCGCGGACGGCTTCCTCGTCCAGGGCCGACGCGTACACCCGGACGTCGTCCAGGAGGCCGGTGAGGCCTGGCTTGCCGGGTTCGCCGCCCAGGTAGATCGGTCCGGCCGGTGTGACGACGGCGTGCTCCAGTGGCACGGCCACATCGAGTTTGCCGTTGACGTAGAGGAACATCCCGTCTGTGTCGACTACGAACGCCACGTGCGCCCACTCGTCCAGGGTGAGTACGGCTCGGCTGTCCACGTACTCCGGCCCTTTGACCGTGAACAGTTGGACCCGCAGCCGCTGGGCATCGGGATAGAGCCACATGCCGATGCCACGGGCGTCATGCTCGGCGACCGGCTTGTAGAAGAGCCCACGCCATTCGCCGGTCGGCTCGGCGTTCACGTTGACGAAGAAGGCCAGGCTGAAGCCGAAGACCTGGCTCAGCACGAGCTGTGGCCCCGCTGGCACGACGGCTCGCCCGTCCCCGTCCAGGGACAGCGCCTCGCCGTCCCGGCCAGGCACGATCTCGGCGCCCGCGTCGAGGGCGGCCTTCAGTCCCCCGCCGGTCGTGTCGTTCACCCGCGACCCGTCGATGTCCTCGACGTCGAACGTCCAGTGCGCGATGAGCATGGCATCACCTCGACCCGGTGTGCTCCCCTACGTTTCCAGCGCACCGCGACCGAGGCAAGGCCCGAACGGGGCTACCCTCACGTCAGTCGAGAGGGAGTGGGAGGTGAGCGGAAAGATCGGCCCGCGAGCCACTGGCGCGCACTTTTCCGGTCTCCAGCGCATCAGCCCAGGTCAAGCGGGCGGTCGCGAGCGAAATCCAGGTGATCGCGTCCATCTCCACCACATTGGGTGGGGTTCCCCGGGTATGGTGCGGGCCGTCGATGCACTGCACCGCGGCATGTGGTGGGACCCGGACCTCCACCGAACGGCCGGGCGCGAGTTCGGCGAGCCGGTCGAGCAGGAACCGTACGGCCCCCTTGACGACCGGCTTGGCGGGTTCGGTGACGCCGGCGTCGTAGGCCGCCAGGACGGTGTCGAACGCGGTGCGGCGGAGCGATCGGGGTTCGTCGTCGCCGGTGTGAGGGTCGAGCCCGAGCTCGGCACGCTGCTCGTCCAGAACGGCACGGGTTAGGCGGTTACGCGACATCGACACCGAGGTTATCGCGTGACTTTCGGTGGTCGTCCGACCACCTCACCCGCCACAATCGGGCTTCACCCGGTAAAAAGGGACCGGTGCCGACGCAAGGATCGGGGGGCCGGCCGGGACGGAGTCCCGGCGGGAGGAACACGGAGGTTCGTTAGATGGCCGAGGCTCTGCCCCTGCAGCCCGGTGATCCGCAGCGTCTCGGCGACTACGAGATCACCGGCCGGCTTGGCGTGGGCGAACAGGGCGCCGTCTTTCTGGGCCGCAGCCCGGCTGGCGGCACCGTCGCGGTGAAGCTCCTGCACCTGCGGCTGAGCGGCGAACCCGCCGCGCGGGCGCGGTTCGCCGGCGCGTTCGCCGCGGCCCAGCGGGTCAGCGGATTCTGCACCGCCGCGATCATCGACGCCGACGTGGAGAGCGACCGCCCGTACGTGGTCAGCGAGTACGTCGGCGGCCCCTCCCTGCACCAGCTGGTCACCGAGGAGGGCCCGCGCGGCGCCGCGGTGACCGAGCGGCTGGCGGCCGGCATGGCGATCGCCCTCGCGGCCGCGCACCGCGCCGGAGCGGTGCATCACGACTTCAAACCCGGGAACGTCCTGCTCGGCAGGGACGGCCCCCGGGTCACCGATCTCGGCGTCGCGCGAGCCCTGGAGGCGGTCTGCGCCAACCCGACGGGCCGCGTCGCCGACGATCCTTGCTACAAGTCCCCGGAGCAGTTGCGCGGGGTGGGCATCGGCCCGGCAGCGGACATGTTCGCCTGGGGGGCCACGCTGCTGTTCGCGGTGACGGGGTCGGCTCCGTTCGGGGAAGACTCCCAATCCGAGGTGATGCAGCGCATCGTCTACGACGAGCCCGATGTCTCCGTACTGCCCGAGGCCCTGCGCGAGGTGGTGGGTGACGCACTGGCCAAGGAGCCGGAGGACCGGCCAACGGCTCGCGACGTTCTCCAGCGCCTGCTCGGCGAGGACGGGACGCTGGCCGGCCGACTGCCGGAACGGATGGTGGCCGAGGGCCGCGGTCTCGCTGACGGCACCGCGCCGATCCCCGATCTCGCGCCGGTCGACTCGCCCGTGCAGCGCCCTCAGCCCGCCATCACGGTGCGGCCGCCGATCTCCGTTTCACCCGCCGTGCGGAATGAGATGGAGATCACAAGGCCTGAGCGCCCGGCCGCCGCCTGGGTCGAACAGGCACCCCCTGCCACGCGCTCCGAAGAGGCCACCCAGGCCATGCCCGCGCTCCCGCCGACTGCGGCCCCGGCCGCGCCGGGGGCTCGGAGCGCTCCGCGCACTCCGCGCGCTGCGGCAGCGCCGCCCTCCCATCCGGGCCCTGCCGAGTCCCCTGGACGGACGCCGCACCTCATCCCCGGCATGGACACCGGCGCCCAGCAACAACTTCCGGACGACCGGCATCAGCACACGGCGGTGCTGGCCGCTCCCCCGGTCTCCCGGAGACCACGGATCCCGAAGTTCCGGCGGCCCGACAATCACGTTCTCGGCGTCGCGGCCTCGCTGACCATCGGCGTCCTGGTCGGCATCGCGATCATCGCCCTGGTCCTGTGGCCCCAGCTGAACGGCGACGCAGGCGACCAGCCGCAGGCGAGGCCGGCGAACGACGACCGGCCGGTGTCGACGATCCCCGAGGTCTTCGCCGGCACCTGGAAGGGCACCGCCGTCAACGCCAGGAGCGCCGCCTCGTTCTCGATCGAGGTGACGTTCCAGGCCGGGGGGAAGATCGCGCAGGCCAGGTTCAACAACTGCGTCGGCACGCTCGCGCTCACCAGCGGGACCACCCAGCGGCTGGAGATGTCCCTGACCGTGGCCAAGCCGTGCACGAGCGGCAACGTGCGGGTGGTGCGCCAGTCGGACGGCACGCTGCAGTACGCATGGATGCACCAGCCGGGCGCCAACCCTGGCTACCAGGGAAAGCTCAAGAAGAACTGATCGGCCACGTCCGCCCCAGCTCGACCGCATCCGACTCAGCTCGACCGAATTGTCTGGTCTAGCTGCAGATATCGCAATGGATCCAATAAGGTACCCCCTTGTCGGTTCCCCTGGATCATGGTCGCCCTGCCCGTGCCCCCGCTCGTGGCCGCGACAGAAGGAGTCCCTTGTGCGGGCTGTCCCCCGAAGGCTGCTGATCACTGGCTCGATCGCGGCCTGCGTCGGTGCCGCCGCCGCGTTCCCCGTGCTGGCCGCCGACCCCGACGATCCCCTCGTTCAGGTCACCGCCGCCGAGGGCACGCCGATCCCCGGCAAATACATCGTGACGCTGAAGAGCGGCGCCTCGACCGCCGCCGCCGCGCAGCAGGTGAAGGCCTCCGCGGTGGAACGGTTCGACGGCGTGCTCAACGGCTTCGCCGCCAAGCTCGACTCCGCCCAGCTGGACAAGCTCCGCCGCGACAGCCGCGTGGCCGCGATCGAGCAGGACCAGATCGTGAAGATCAGCGGCGGCACGCAGCGTTCGCCCCTCCCCTGGGGGCTCGACCGCATCGACCAGCGCAAGCTGCCCCTTTCCAAGTCGTACCGCTACAGCTCCATGGGCCGTGGCGTGAACGCGTACGTCATCGACACCGGCCTCGACGTGAAGCACCCGCAGTTCCAGGGTCGCGCCTCGATCGCCTGGAAGGCCGCCCAGTACGCCGACGGCGCCGACTGCAACGGCCATGGCACCCACGTGGCGGGCACCATCGGCTCGCAGCGGTACGGCGTGGCCAAGCAGGTCAAGCTGCGTGCCCTCCGCGTGCTCGGCTGCGACGGCACCGGCCCGATGTCGAACGTGGTCGCCGCCGTCCGCTGGCTCCGTACGAACGCGGCCAAGCCCGCTGTGGCCAACATCTCGGTCGGCGGGTCCAAGTCCACCGCGCTCAACACCGCTGTCGCCGCCCTTTCCAAGTCCGGCGTCTTCGTCGCCGTGGCGGCAGGCAACGACAACAAGCCGGCCTGCAACACCTCGCCCGCTGGTGCGCCCGGGGTCGTGACGGTCGGCGCGAGCGGCCCGCGCGACGGCCGGGCGGGCTTCTCCAACTACGGCAAGTGCGTGGACATCCATGCCCCGGGCGTGGGAATCGCCTCGACCTACCCCGGCAACGAGCGCGAGACCCTCGACGGCACTTCGATGGCGTCACCGCACGTGGCGGGCGTGGCCGTCCTCTACCTCACCACCCACCGCAAGGCGAGCTTCGCGCAGGTAGAAAAGTGGCTGAACACCAACGCGATCCCAGGGCGCCTCAAGGGCCTCCCCACCGGCACGCCCAACAAGCTTCTGTTCAAGGCAAAGCTGTGAACCGACTCACATAGGATGTCCCGGCTCCCACGTGGCGCCCTGCTTCCGGGACTCGCAGCCATCGCACCCTCGTCAGGGGTTTAATCTTGGCGAGGCAACGAACAGTTCTTTAAAGTTCATTGGCATTCGGTCGGTGACTCGCCTCGGCAAGACAGGCAGTCTGGCCGAACCCGCCGAGTCCCGCGACATGCCGCGCGGGAACCGGGGACCCACCTGTCGGACCTCCCAGGCTCAGTCCTGGGCGGCTCGACCGGGGTGAATCCGGATCCGCACCCAGCGGACCCGATAGGGCTGACTCCCGGCCCGAACCCGTCAGCTAACCCGGTAGGCGATCGAGGAGAGGAGATACGTGGAGACCCCCACCTCCACTCGCTGGCGCCGCACACGGCTCGCATTGGTAGCCGTCGTCGGCGTCGTTCCGCTGGTCGCGAGCGCCACGGTCACCGGTCCGTCGGCGCAGGCCGACCCCGGCGACAGCGGCCGTCTGACCAAGCTGAACAAGCAGATCGAGAAGCTGGACAAGGCGTACGGCGGCGACCTGGCCAAGCTCAAGGACACCCAGCACGAGGTCAAGGAGGCCCTCAAGAAGGCCCAGAACCTCAAAGAGGACCTGACCGTGGCCCGCGGGCTGGTCGCACAGATCGCCGCCTCCCAGTACATGACGGGCGGCGCCGACCCGTCCGTGGCCGTCCTCGCCAACGACGACCCCTCCACGTATCTCAACAACGCCTCCCTGGTCAGCCACGTGGCCCAGAACCAGGCTGCCAAGGTCCAGCAGATCCAGCAGCTGGTGAACCAGCAGGAGCAGGCCAAGGTCGAGGCGCAACGCAAGGTCAAGCAGCTCGAGAAGCAGATCAAGGAGCTTCTCAACGAGAAGGCCCGGGTCAAGGAGCTGCTGAAGAAGTACAAGCCCGAGTCACCGAGCGCCGGGATGAACGGGGTCACGCCCCGCATGAAGAAGGTCCACGACATCCTGGACGTGGAGTTCGGCCCGTTCCCGATGATCGGCTGCGTGCGCTCCACCGGCGACCCGCAGGACCACGGCACCGGCCACGCCTGCGACTTCATGGTCACCACAGGCGGCCGCATGGCCACAGGCAGCGCCCAAACCCTAGGCGACCGCACCGCCGCGTACGTCATCGCCAACGCGAGCAAGCTCGGCATCAAGTACGTGATCTGGCGCCAGCGCATCTACGACATGCGAAGCCCCGGCTGGAGGGGCATGAGCAACCGAGGCGGCAATACCGCCAACCACTACGACCACGTCCACATCTCGGTCTTCTAGGCGCGCTGCGCTTTAGCGCGAGGGCGCTGCATACGCCAACAGGCGGTGCCGGGTGACAGCAGACCCGGCACCGCCTAATGACGTGCAGTACTAGACGTCGCCAGCCGACTTCTCCTGACCCTCGCCCTCCTGACCCTCGGTCTCCTGCCCCTGAGTCTCATGGTGACCCTGGGTCTCGTGCCCTTGCGTCTCCTGGTGCCCCTGGTTCTCGTGGTGCCCCTGGTTCTCGTGCCCCTGATGTCCCTGGTTCTCGTGGCCCTGGTGCCCCTCGTGGCCCTGGTGCCCCTGGTTCTCGTGGCCCTGGTGCCCCTCGTGCCCCTCGTGGCCCTGGTGCCCCTGGTTCTCGTGGCCCTGGTGCCCCTCGTGCCCCTGGTGCCCCTGGTTCTCGTGGCCCTGGTGCCCCTCGTGCCCCTCGTGGCCCTGGTGCCCCTGGTTCTCGTGGCCCTGGTGCCCCTGGTTCTCGTGGCCCTGGTGCCCCTCGTGCCCCTGGTGCCCCTGGTTCTCGTGGCCCTGGTGCCCCTCGTGCCCCTCGTGGCCCTGGTGCCCCTGGTTCTCGTGGTGTCCCTGGTTCTCGTGGCCCTGGTGCCCCTCGTGCCCCTGGTTCTCGTGCCCCTGATGTCCCTGGTTCTCGTGGTGTCCCTGGTTCTCGTGCCCCTGGTGCCCCTGGTTCTCGTGGCCCTGATGTCCCTGGTTCTCGTGGTGTCCCTGGTTCTCGTGCCCCTGGTGCCCCTGGTTCTCGTGGCCCTGGTGCCCCTCGTGCCCCTGGTTCTCGTGCTTCTTGAAGATGGGGTCGCCGTTGTGGTAGCCGCCGTAGCAGACGTAGTCATCTCCGACAGACAGCAGCGAGCCGCCGGCCTGGACGCAGTGCCAGTCGGAGACACCGGTCCCGGCGCTGGCCGGTCCGGCGCCGGGCAGCATGGCGATTGCTACGGCAGCGCAGGTAGCCGTCAGCATGGGGAGACGCTTCACAAAACTCTCCAATTCACTTTCTGTAATCGCATCGCTACTAACCGCAACAATCATGCCCGGGTGCGGCCCCTAAAAACCCTCAGGAACCAGGCAGACGCAAAGAGCGCCCGGCACCTTGTGGTGCCGGGCGCTCGGTTCGTTTGGGCGGGTCAGTCGGCGTAGCTGGGGAGGGTGCGCTCGTGGGCCTCGCGGAGCTCCGCGAGGGGGATGGAGAACAGCTCCTTGGTGTCGCCCGGGGCGGAGAACGTCAGCGAGTCGCCGCCGATGACGCCGAGCTGGGTGACCGGGACGCCGGCCTGCTCGCAGAGGGCCGCGAGGCGGGCCTCGCCGCCGGGGCGGATCGCCACGACGGCGCGGGCCACGGACTCGCTGAACAGGGACACGAACGGGTCAACCGGCAGTGTGATCCGGGCGCCCAGGCCGCCGTGCAGGCAGGACTCGACGAGGGTCTGGGACAGGCCGCCGTCGGAGACGTCGTGCGAGGCTGTCAGGAGCCCCTCGCGGGCGGCGGTGACCAGGACCGAGGCCAGCGCGGCCTCCGCTGCCAGGTCGACCAGGGGCGGCAGGCCGCCCAGGTGGTCATAGACCACGTGCGCCCATTCGGAGCCGCCGAACTCCTCGCGGGTCTCGCCGAGGAGGGCGAGGGTGGCGCCTTCGGAGGTGAACGACATGTTCACGCGGCGACGGATGTCGTCGTGGACTCCGAGAACACCGATGACCGGGGTCGGGTTGATCGGCGTGGTGCCGGTCTGGTTGTAGAACGAGACGTTGCCGCCGGTGACCGGGACGCCGAGGTACTGGCAGGCGTCGGCCAGACCCTCGACCGCGCGGGCGAACTGCCACATGACGCCGGGGTCTTCGGGGGACCCGAAGTTAAGGCAGTTGGTGACCGCCAGCGGACGGGCACCGGTGGAGGCGACGTTGCGATAGGCCTCCGACAGCGCCAGCTGGGCGCCGGCATACGGGTCGAGGCGCGTGTAACGGCCGTTGCCGTCGAGGGAGAGGGCGATGCCCAGGCCGCTCTCGTCGTCGATGCGGACGACACCGGCGTTCTCGGGCATGGCCAGAACCGTGTTGCCGAGGACGTACCGGTCGTACTGCGAGGTCACCCAGGTCTTGCTGGCCAGGTTGGGTGAGCCCGCGAGCCAGAGGACGGTGTTGCGCAGGTCGTCGGCGTTGGCCGGACGGGTCAGGCGGCCGGGCGTGTCGGCCTGGAGGGAGCCGAGGTCGGCGGGCGGCGCGTAAGGCCGCTCGTAGACAGGGCCCTCGTCGGCGGCGGTGCCGGGCGGGATATCGACGATCGTCTCGCCGCGCCAGGTCATCACCAGGCGGCCGGTGTCGGTGACCGCGCCGATCACGGTGGCGGGGATCTCCCACCTGGCGCAGATCTCCATGAAGCGGTCGACCTTGTCTGGCGAGACGACCGCCATCATGCGTTCCTGCGACTCGCTCATGAGGATTTCCTCGGGGAGCAGCGTCGCGTCGCGCAGCGGGACGGTGTCGAGCTCGACGTGCATGCCGCCGGTGCCGGCCGCGGCCAGCTCGGTGGTGGCGCAGGAGACACCCGCGGCGCCGAGGTCCTGGATACCGACCACGAGGTCCTCGCGGAACAGCTCCAGGCAGCACTCGATGAGGAGCTTCTCCATGAACGGGTCGCCGACCTGCACGCTAGGGCGCTTGGCCTGAGACTCCTCATCGAACGTCGCGGAGGCGAGCACGGAGGCGCCGCCGATGCCGTCCGGGCCGGTGCCGGCGCCGAACAGGATCACCCGGTTGCCCGGGCCGGGGGCGACCGCGCGCTTGATCTCATCGTGCTTCAGCACGCCCACGCAAAGCGCGTTGACCAGCGGGTTTTGCGCGTAGCAGGCGTCGAAGACGGTCTCGCCGCCGATGTTGGGCAGGCCGAGCGAGTTGCCGTAGCCGCCCACGCCCGCGACGACGCCGGGCAGCACCCGCTGGGTGTCGGCCGCGTCGGCCGGGCCGAAGCGCAGCGAGTCCATGACGGCGACCGGCCGGGCGCCCATCGACATGATGTCGCGGACGATGCCGCCGACGCCGGTGGCCGCGCCCTGGTAGGGCTCGACGTAGGACGGGTGGTTGTGGGACTCGACCTTGAAGGTCACCGCCCAGCCGTGGCCGACGTCGACGACGCCGGCGTTCTCGCCCATGCCGACCAGCAGCGCGTCGGTCTTGGGCGCCTTGTCACCGAACTGGCGCAGGTGCACCTTGGAGCTCTTGTACGAGCAGTGCTCGCTCCACATGACCGAGTAGATCGCCAGCTCGGCCGAGGTGGGGCGGCGGCCCAGGATGTCACGGACCCGCTGGTATTCCTCATCTTTCATGCCGAGCTCGGCGAAGGGCTGCGGCCGGTCCGGCGTCGCCGCGGCGGTGGCGACGGTGTCGGTCTCGTGCACGACCGGCGGGGTCATCGCCGACGGCGCGCGGACCGCGGGCTGCTCGCCCGTGTCCGAGGCCGGAACGGCGGTCTCCTCGGTCGTCGCGGCGGCGATCAGGGCAGCGTCGGCCTCCGAGATCGCACCCGACTGTGAAGCGGCTGACTCTGAGGCGGCGGACTGCGACGTGGCGAACTCTGAAGCGGTGGACTGCTGCGAATCAGCGGTGGACTGTGAGGCGGCGGGCTTGGGCGGCTCGGCGTTGGCGAGGCCGGTCAGCGCCGCGAGCGCCTCGTCGGCCGCCTTGGGCTCGGCCGGGGCCTCCGGGGCCTGCGCTGCCTCCTCGACGGGCTCTCCTGGCTCCCGGACGACCTCCCCAGGCTCCTGAGCGGGCTCTGCGGGCTCCTGAGCGGCCCACGCGAGGTGTGGAGCGGGCTCTAGGGACTCGGGGGCGTCGTGTTCCTGCTGGGCCTGTGCGGGCTCTGCAGGGCCGGACACGTCACGGCTCTCGGCCTGGGACGCCGGGGTGGCATGGACGGCCTGGGTGGCTTGGGTGGCTTGGGAGAACACTGCGGCGGCCTCGGCGGTGAGCTCCACGGTTTGCCCGGCCGACGGGATCGGGATCCCCCCGGCGGCGGGTACGGCCGGGATCGGGCCGGTGCCGGTCGCGGCCTCCGCCTCGGCCTCGTCCGCGAGGGCCTCGAAGGCCTGGGTGACCGAGGGGTCGACGGGCTGCAACTCCGGATCGTCGGCGTCCGACTTGAGGTCGGCGAGCCACTCGAGGCTCGGCTCGTCCTCCCGCGAGCGGGGATGTCCCTGCGGGGCACCGGGCGTGCTTGGCGGCTGCTCGCTCATGCTCTGCTTTCCGTTCGCTTCCGCGGCTCGCTCATGCGTCGACCAGTTTCTTGACGATCGAAGTGAAGAAGCCGAGCCCGTCGGTGGACGGGCCGGTCAGGGACTCCACGGCGTGCTCGGGATGGGGCATGAGGCCGACGACGTTGCCGGCCTCGTTGCGGATGCCTGCGATGTCGTTGAGCGAGCCGTTGGGGTTGACGTCGAGGTAGCGGGCCACGATCCTGCCGCTCTCCTCCAGTTCGTGGATGGTGGAGGGGTCGGCGGTGAAGCGGCCGTCCCGGTTTTTGATGGGGATGACGAGCTCTTGGCCCTCACGGTATTCGGAGGTCCAGGAGGTCTCCGCGTCCTCCACCCGGAGTCGCTGGTCGCGGCAGACGAAGTGCAGTCCGGCGTTGGGCAGCAGCGCCCCCGGCAGCAGGTGCGACTCGCACAGCACCTGGAAGCCGTTGCAGATGCCGAGCACGGGCAGGCCGTCGCCCGCGGCGGCCACCAGCTCGGTCATGATCGGCGCGAACCGCGAGATCGCGCCCGCCCGCAGGTAGTCCCCATAGGAGAACCCGCCGGGCAGGACGACGGCGTCCACACCCTGCAGGTCGTGGTCGGCGTGCCAGAGTGCCACCGGCTCGGCGCCGGCAAGTCGTACGGCGCGTGCGGCGTCCCGGTCGTCAAGCGAACCAGGGAAGGTGATGACCCCTACCCGGGCAGCGTCCATCTCTTCTGTTCCTCCGAAAAGAGGGCGCCGGGACAGGCGGCATTGCCCGCCGGTTCCAGCCCCCTGGCGGGGTGCCGCCCCGCCTCGCGATGCGCGCCTGGATCCCCCGCGCGCGTACCAATCTACCCGGCGCTGTGCATGAGCTGGCGCTCGAGGCGGCGGATCAGTGCTTCATCGCGCCAGGTCAGGCGCTTCTGCAGGTGAACGACCGTGCCCGCGTCCGGAACGGACTCGATGTTGAGGTCGTCCACCAGCGCCCGCATGATCTTAATCCCGCGTCCGGATTCGCTCAATATCCCGCGATCCTCGTCGGACTCGGCCTTTCGGAGCCCCCGGCCCCAATCCATGATCTTCAGGACGCAGGCGTCGTCGTCGACACAGCCGATCACTTCGTAATTGCCGCTGGCGCGCGCGTGCTGGATCACATTCGTGCACGCTTCCGAAGTGGCGACGAGGATATCCGCGACACAGTCGTCGGAAACGCCGAGGCCGCGCAGCGCGTCACCGAGGACGCGCCGAATCACCGGGATGCTGAGCGCCTCGCGGGGTAGCGCGAGGGAGAACTTCATGTCCACCGGCCACCTCGTGTCATTTCCAGGCACTCCCCTGGCCGACCCCGTGTGCGGGTCGCTATGGACGACTCGACGCAGCTAACACTTCCCCGGCGATTACTTCCGTAATCGTTACAGTGACGGGTCTTTCCTATGAACCACGGATGTCCACACTGGCGAACGCCGTGATTGCGGGTTTTCTGCTTAGGGTCTAGACCTTTGGACCGCGCCAACTGTGTCAATCATCACACTCTTGCCGCTTCGCCAATTTCGCGGTCATTCGCGGATTGACTCCTGTCGCGTGCACGCGCGGTAACGCCTCTACCCGACTCTGTGAACGCCGGCCTCAGAGAACGCGCACTTCGTAACTCTCGATGACCGGATTGGCCAGGAGAGTTTCAGCGATCTTGTTCGCCTGCTCGAGCGCGGCCTCGTCCGCGGGCCCGTCGAGTTCGAGTTCGAACCGCTTGCCCTGCCGGACGCCCACGACCCCGTCGAACCCCATCTGCGGGAGCTTCCTGGCGATCGCCTGGCCCTGCGGATCGAGGATTTCCGGCTTGAGCATGACGTCGACGACGACACGCGCCACGACCGCCCCCTCACTGATCTGCTCTTTTCCGTACGGCTGAAGCGTACGGCACCATTACCTCTTGCAACCCATCGCCCTGGCTCGTTAGCCATACCCTCGTCACCGCACCCAGATCCCAGTCCCACCCGCCTTCTCAACGGAGCCGTCCCGATGAACATCGAGGAGCTGTCACCGCAGGAGCGCCGTCTCTGGGAGGCGTTCCCGCGCGGCGAGTCCGTCGATCTGTCCAGCCCCGATCCGGCGCAGAACGATCCCGCCTTCTCCGAGCACTGGGGGCAGGACCGGCTGGTACGCGCCGAGGTGCTGGTCGCGCTGCTGGCCGGAGCCATCGACGCGGAGCCCGGCCAGGTCGCGGCCGTACGGCTGACGGGTGCCCGGATCATCGGGGCGCTCAACCTGGGACACGCCGAGGTGACCGTTCCGCTGGCCCTGACCGGCTGCTCCTTCGACGAGCCCCCGCACCTCTACTGGGCGAACATGAACAGCGTCCACATGATGCGCTGCCGCCTGCCCGGACTGGTCGCCTCCGGTACGCGGATCGACGGCCACCTGTGGCTGGAGGGCAGCCGCGTCTCCAACGGGCTGTGGCTGGACGGGGCGCACATCACCGGCATCCTCAACATGTCGGGCGTCCACCTGATCAACCCGGGTGGGGACGCGCTGCTGGCCGACCGGCTCACCGTCGACGCGAACGTCTACTGCGACCGGGACTTCATGGCGAACGGCGAGGTGCGCCTCCCGGGCGCCCATGTCGGGGGCCAGCTGATCTTCCGGCAGGCCCGGCTGCACAACCCGTCCGGGGCCGCGCTGTACGCGAGCCGCCTCGACGTGGCGGCCAACGTGTTCTGCGACGGGGGCTTCTCCGCCCAGGGCGAGATCCGCCTGCGCGGCGCCCGCGTCGGCGGCTACCTGTCGTTCGTCGGCGCCGAGCTCTCGCATCCGGAACGGACCGCGCTGAACGCCGACGATCTCTCGGTGGAGACCGACGTCTACTGCTCCGACGCGTTCTCCGCCGACGGCACGGTGAGCTTCGCCGGCGCCCACATCAGCGGCCAGCTCAGCCTGCGAGGCGCAAAGCTCAAGAACCCCAGCGGGACGGCTCTGAGCCTCCAGCGGTTGCAGGCCGAGGAGGTCCTCCTCACCCCGGCGGAGCCGATCGAGGGCACCGCGGACATGTCGTACGCCAAGATCGGCCTGCTGCGCGACGACAAGAAGACCTGGGCGGCCCGCCTCCAGCTGGACGGCCTGCAGTACGAGACGCTCGACCCGCCGATGACCGCCCGCGAACGGCTGGACTGGCTGCGACGCGACACCGACGGCTACGCGCCCCAGCCGTACGAACGGCTCGCCCACGCCTACCGGACGCTCGGCCTGGACGCCGACGGCCGCTCCGTCCTGCTGGCCAAGGCCCGCGACCGCCGCCAGACCCAGGGCCTGTCCCGCAAGGTCGTCGGCTGGGGCCAGGATCTGTTGATCGGCTACGGCTACCGGCCGTTCCGCGCCGCGAGCTGGCTGGTCGGGCTGCTCGCGTTCGGCACGATCGTCTTCTCCCTGCACAAGCCGGCGATCCTGAACGCCGATGACACTCCGCACTTCAACGCGTTCTTCTACACCCTCGACCTGCTGTTGCCGATCGGCGACCTGGGCCAGGAACGGCTGTTCTCCCCCGAGGGCGTCTACCAGTGGATCGCCAACTTCCTGGTGATCTCGGGCTTCATCCTCGGCCTGACCGTCGCCGCAGGCGCCACCCGGGCCCTGTCCCGCGAGTGACCGGCCGCCGGCAACCGACTTGCCCGCGTTCGCGACAAGCTGACTCGGCGCGCCCGGGGGCCCAGCGACCCAAGCCACACGCGGAATCCGGTGGGTCACGCCATCGGCTGGGTAGGAGAGCCGTAATCGGGGGCTTGCGTCCCTGGGTGTGATGTCTGCCACGATGACCTAAGCGGCATTCGTCCCTTTACCTGGGGACCGATGTCACTGACACCGGCCGGACCGCGGCGATCCCGCGTACCGGCCCCGAACGAGGAGTGTCATCGATGACGATTGACTCCGTGCGCGGCGCGCCCGACACCCCCGAGCTCGCCCAGCCGGACAGAGACGGGACCGAGCTCATCCAGCTGCTCACCCCCGAGGGCGAGCGCGTCGGGCACCCGGACTACCCCCTTGACCTGACCCCCGACGAGATCCGCGGCCTGTACCGCGATCTGGTGATCACCCGTCGCATCGACCTGGAGGCGGTGGCGCTCACCCGCCAAGGCGAGCTCGGCATCTGGGCCTCGCTGCTGGGCCAGGAGGCCGCCCAGATCGGCTCCGGGCGGGCCCTCACGGCCAACGACATGGTCTTCCCGACCTATCGCGAGCACGGCGTCGCCTGGTGCCGCGAGGTCGAGCCCCTCAACCTGCTGGGCCTGTTCCGCGGCGTGAACCACGGCGGCTGGGATCCGGCCGAGCACGGTTTCCACCTCTACACGATCGTGATCGGCAGCCAGACGCTCCATGCCACCGGCTACGCGATGGGCATCCAGCGCGACGGCGTGCTCGGCACCGACAAGGCCGGCGCCACCATCGCCTACTTCGGCGACGGCGCGACGTCCCAGGGCGATGTGAACGAGTCGTTCGTCTTCGCCTCGGTGTTCAACGCCCCAGTGGTGTTCTTCTGCCAGAACAACCAGTGGGCCATCTCCGAGCCCCTGGAGAAGCAGTCCCGGATCCCGCTCTACAAGCGCGCGCAGGGCTACGGATTCCCCGGGCTCCGGGTGGATGGCAACGACGTGTTCGCCTGCCTCGCGGTGACCCGCAAGGCGCTGGAAGCCGCCCGTACGGGACAGGGCCCGACGCTCGTCGAGGCCTACACCTACCGGATGGGCGCCCACACCACGACCGACGACCCCACGCGCTACCGGCTCAAGGCCGAGGAAGAGTCGTGGAAGCTCAAGGACCCGATCGAGCGCGTCAAGGCGTATCTGGTCCGCAACGACCTGGCCGACACCTCGTTCTTCGACGACCTCGACGCCGAGGCCAAGAAGTTCGCCACCGAGCTGCGCAAGGCCTGCCTGGCGCTGCCCGACCCGCAGCCGCTGGCCATGTTCGAGAACGTGTACGCCGACAAGCACCCGCTGATGACCGAGGAACAAGAGCAGTTCGCCGCCTACCTGGAGTCCTTTGAGGGGGTGTCTTCGTGACGCAGTCGACGGAGACCAAGTCGGCCAGCAACCTGCCTATGGCCAAGGCCCTCAACGAGGGCATGCGCAAGGCCATGGAGAACGACCCCAAGGTCCTCGTCATGGGCGAGGACGTGGGCAAGCTCGGCGGCGTGTTCCGGGTGACGGACGGGCTGCAGAAGGACTTCGGCGAAGAGCGGGTCATCGACACCCCGCTGGCCGAGTCGGGCATCGTCGGCACCGCGATCGGCCTCGCCCTGCGCGGCTACCGTCCGGTCGTGGAGATCCAGTTCGACGGCTTCGTCTTCCCGGCCGCCGACCAGATCATCACGCAGCTCGCCAAGATGCACATGCGGTCACTGGGCGCCCTGCAGCTGCCCGTCGTGATCCGCATCCCGTGCGGCGGCGGCATCGGCGCGGTCGAGCACCACTCCGAGTCGCCGGAGAACTACTTCACCCACACCGCCGGGCTCCGCGTGGTGGCGTGCTCCAACTCCTCCGACGCGTACACGATGATCCAGCAGGCGATCACCTCGCCGGACCCGGTGATCTTCTTCGAGCCCAAGCGCCGCTACTGGGACAAGGCCCCGGTGGACGTCGAGGCCGCCCCCGCCGACTGGCGCCCGCTGCACGACGCGCACGTGGTCAACCCGGGCGAGCACGTGACCGTGCTGGCGTACGGGCCTGCGGTGAAGACCTGCCTGGAGGCCGCCGCGGCCGCCGCCGAGGAGGGGCGTTCGCTGGAGGTCATCGACCTGCGTTCGCTCAACCCGCTCGACATCGACACCGTCACCGAGTCGGTCAACCGGACCGGCCGTTGCGTGGTCGTGCACGAGGCACCGGTCTTCTCCGGCTACGGCGCCGAGCTGGCCGCGCGCATCACCGAACGGTGCTTCTACCGGCTGGAGTCGCCGGTGCTGCGGGTCGGCGGGTTCTCGACCCCGTACCCGCCGTCCCGCCTTGAGGACCACTACCTGCCCGACCTCGACCGCATCCTGGACGCGGTCGACCGGACCTTCGCCTGGTGACCCCGATGACCGACCGTAAGCAGTTCAAGCTGCCCGACGTGGGCGAGGGCCTGACCGAGGCTGAGATCGTCAAGTGGCACGTGCAGCCCGGCGACCAGGTCGAGGTCAACCAGACCATCGTCGAGATCGAGACCGCCAAGGCGATCGTGGAGCTGCCCTGCCCGTTCGAGGGCGTGGTGGCAGAGCTCATGGTCACCGAGGGCGACACGGTGGACGTAGGCGTGCCGATCATTTCGGTGGACGTGGCCACGGAAGGTGAGGAGCCCCCGTCCGCAGCCGTCGCGACGCCCGTGTCCGAGCCTCCGGCCCAGCCCGCGGCCCTGCAGCAGGACATGGTGCCCCGGGTCGAGGAGCCGGGGATGGTCGCGCCGGACAAGCCCAAACGCCAGCCGGTGCTGGTGGGGTACGGGGTCAAGCCCGGCGCCACCAAGCGCCGTCCGCGCAAGTCCGAGCACACCCCGGCCGATACCTCGGCCGCTGCCCCGGCCGCCACCGCGGCTCCAACAGCACCTCCACAGCCCGTACGGGAGGAGCCGGCCAGTCATCCACAGCCTGTGGATAAACGAACCCTGGCCAAGCCGCCCGTACGCAAGATGGCCAAGGACCTCGGGGTCGACCTGACCACCCTCATCGGATCGGGGCCGCGCGGCTCCATCACCCGTGAGGACGTCCAGGCCGCCCTCACCGCCGCTCCCACCGAAGCCGCCCCGGCAGCGGCCACAGCCGCGGCTCCGGGTGTGCGCGAGGAGCGGATCCCGGTCAAGGGCGTGCGCAAGGCCACCGCCACGGCCATGGTCGGCTCGGCGTTCACCGCCCCGCACGTCACCGAGTTCGTGCAGGTCGACGTGACCCGCACGATGGAGACCGTACGGCGGCTCCGTGATCTTCCCGAGTTCGCGGAGGTCAAGGTCTCGCCGCTGCTGCTCGCCGCGAAGGCGGTGCTCACCGCCCTCCGCCGCAACCCGGGCGCCAACGCGTCCTGGGCCGAGGGCGACTCCGGTGCAGAGATCGTGGTCAAGAACTACGTGAACCTCGGCATCGCGGCCGCCACCCCGCGCGGGCTCCTGGTCCCCAACCTCAAGGAGGCGCAGGACCTGTCGCTGCCCGAGCTCGCCAAGGCGCTGAACGCGCTGATCGAGACGGCGCGGGCGGGCAAGGCGTCCCCTGCCGACCTCTCCGGCGGCACGTTCACGATCACCAACATCGGCGTCTTCGGCATCGACACCGGCACCCCGATCATCACCCCGGGCGAGGCGGCCATCCTCGCGTTCGGGCAGATCCGGGACATGCCGTGGGTGTACGAGGGTGAGCTGGCGATCCGCAAGGTCTCCACGCTCGCGCTGTCGTTCGACCACCGCATCATCGACGGCGAGCTCGGCTCGCGGGTGCTGCGCGACATCGGCGACATGCTCGAAGACCCGATGCGCATGCTCGCCTGGAGCTGATCGCTCACCGGCAAGAGACACGCCCAAGGGCCGTCCCGGATTCCACCGGGGCGGTCCTTGTCACATTCCGCAGTGGAACCCAATTGATCGTTCCGGCATCTGATGTGACGTCCAGAACGGACGATTTCGTTGTTTCGAGTGAGACAAGGGAGACCTTCGTGAAGAAACTGCGCCTCGCCGCGGTGGCCATGGCCACGGGCGCCGTCGTCGCACCGTTAGTGGCCGGCACCGCCGCACAGGCCGAGACGACTGCGGCCCCCGCCGCCCAGGCGACCTCCGCCGCTCAGGCGACCCGCGCGGTCGGGGACCTGCTCAAGCCCGGCCAGATCCTCAAGCCCGGCCAATACCGCAAGTCCCGGAACGGCAAGTACCGCCTGATCCAGCAGAAGGACGGCAACCTCGTCCTCTACAAGGGCCGCAAGGCGCTCTGGAGCACCCTCACGGGCGGGCGCAAGGGCGCCTCCACCGTCATGCAGAAGGACGGCAACCTCGTCGTCTACAAGGGCCGTAAGGCGCTCTGGGCGGCCAACCCCGGCCGCTACCCCGGCGCGTTCCTGGCCGTGCAGAACGACGGCAACCTTGTGCTCTACAAGGGGCGCAAGGCGATCTGGTGGCGCAACATCTACATCGGCACGCTCGTGTCGCCGCAGCGCCTCAACCCCGGGCAGGCCGTCCTCTCGCCCAACCGCAAGTACACGTTCATACAGCAGACCGACGGCAACCTGGTCCTCCACAAGGGCCGCAAGGTTCTCTGGGCGACCAACCCGGGCCGCCAGCCCGGCGCGTTCACGATCATGCAGTCGGACGGCAACCTCGTGACCTACAAGGGCCGTAAGCCGATCTGGGCGATCAACCCGGGCCACCACCCCGGCGCGTTCCTGGCGGTGCAGAACGACGGCAACGTCGTGCTCTACAAGGGCCGCAAGCCGCTCTGGTGGACCGGCACCACCGGCCGGTGAGCTGACCGCTTCGCCTGATTTCCCCCTGATTCCCCTCATTCCCTCTGAAGACCGGGCCTGACCCGGTCATGAGGGCTTGGACACCCTCGGCCGTCGCGCGCGGGCGGCCGGGGGCGTCCGGGACGGTGAACATCCGCACAGGACGATCAGACCGGCGGCGGGTTGTCCCCGTTGTAGAGGCGGTCTCGGTTGCTCTCGGGATTGTGCGCGCTCCGCTGCTGCATCCGCACCATCATGAGCAGCTGCAGCGCGAACGAGACACCGCCGACGATGATCAGGATGACCCCGATCACATGGATGTCGACCGGATCCTTCATCGCATCCGCGCGGATCGCGAACTTGAGGATCAACCCGAGCGTGATCGTGAAAACACTGACGCCGACACCCATGTGACCTCCGCCAGACGATCCGTTGTCGTGCTCTTTAATTATCCGTTCGGCTCGTACATCACACCCGGTTTGATCGCCGCATCCGAAGGAACTACTGGACGGGCACGTTGTTGACCTTGCCGAAGGGGCCGCCGTCGAAGACGACAGTGGTGAGGTTGCCGGGCGGGGCGGGGATGTAGACGAACGCGCGGCTCGGCTGGTTCTGCCCGGTGCGGTACGTGGAACGGCCAGGATCCACGTACACGGTGGCCTCACCGGCCGACTGGCCCACGCGCACCGCACGGTAGATGTCCTTGCCGTTCGGGCCGACGATGGAGAACGACGTGAACGCACCGCCCGCATAGTCCTTGTGCGGGTAGGCGGCGTTCGCCGGTGTCGTTCCCGGCCCCTCGCTCACCAGGTCGAACACCGCGACGATGTACGCGCCGTCCCGGTAGAACGGCTTCACGTCGAGCCGCCGCTTCTCCGCCCCGAAGCGCCCGTAGCGACTGGCCACGGTCTTGCCGTCCTGGGCCCGGAAGGTCGCGGGCTGCACGGTGCCGCCGCGGTTGCCGGCGGGTGCCGTCGTGGTCGCTGTCGTGCCCTGGGTCTGCTGCCGGACGACATAGGAGATCTCCACGCGGCGGTTGCGGGCACGGGCCTGCGCGTCGTCCTTGTCGCCCTCCTTGGCGATCAGGGCGGTCTCGCCCTTCCCCTCGGTCGAGTACCGGTAGCTCTCGCCTAGCCGGGTCTTCAGTTCCTTGGCGACGGCTTCGGCGCGTTCGCGGGAGAGCTTGAGGTTGTGGTCGTCGGCGCCCTTGCTGTCGGTGTGGCCGGTGACGGTGAGCGGCTGCTTCGCGGAATCGGCCTTCGCCTTGATCTCCTGCGCGGCCTGGTCGAGCACCGCCTTGGCACGGCCGGACAGCTTGGCCGAGTCGACCGCGAAGAGCACGTCGGTGCGCAGGTTGACCGTCACGTCCGAACCGCTGGACGTGACGTCCCTGATCTCGCCCTCGGTGATGTCGTAGAGGTCGACCGGATTGGCCGCGTCGGGCTGGGCGTCCGAGGCGGGCGACGACGCGACGCCGGTGACCGGGACGCCGGTGTACTCCCCCGCGGTGCCCGGGGTGAGGGCGGTGACCCTCGTGACGGCCTGCGGGATCGCCGGGTATTCGGAGATGAGCTCGCGGGCCACGTTCGGCTGGAACTGGACGGCCGTGTTGGGGCTGACCGGGCGGTACAGCTTGCGGCCGACCGGGTCGATCAGCGGAACGGGGAACGCCATCGACTTGGCGGCGCTGTCCAGCGAGGTGACGGTGAGCTTCAGCACGGACTTGGCGCCCTGCCGTTCGACCTCTCTGATCTCGACCTTGGCGTGCAGCGCGTCACCGCCGCCGAACCAGCCTTCCTTGATGAGACCCGTACCGGTCTGCGGCTGTGTCGGGGCGGACGAGGCCCCGGGCTTGGCCTGCGGCGGCTCCACCTCCTGCGGTGGCCTCGAATCCGTACTACAGGCCGCGGCTAGGAGGACCACCACGGCGAGCGGAAGAACGAGGGGAGCAGAGAGCCTGCGGGCCGACATCGAGTTCTCCGTCCGGTGGGGGCTCGCCGACGGTACCGCCCAACCTTAGCGAGCGGCCCCCGCCACCACGGGGGTGACGGGGGCGGCTCATCCAGTCCGCGGGAGACGGATGGGGACTAGAACGCCTCTTCCGGCAGGTCCATCACGTCGAGCGTGGTGCCCTCGGTGATGGCGCGCTCGGCGGCGATCCTCGGCAGGACGGTCTGTGCGAAGAACTGCGCGGCGGCCACCTTGCCGGTGTAGAAGTTCGTGTCGCCGTCGGAGATGTCGCCGCCGGACAGCTTGCCGAGGGCGATCTCGGCCTGGCGCAGCAGCAGCCAGCCCACGACCAGGTCGCCGAGCGCGAGCAGGAAGCGGCTGCTGTTGAGGCCGACCTTGTAGAGCTCCTTCGGGTTCTCCATCGAACCGAGGGCCCAGCCGATCATCGGGTTGAGGATGCCCTGCACGTCCTCCAGCGCCTTGCCCAGCAGCGCCCGCTCGTTCTTGAGGCGGCCGTTGCCGGCGTCGCTCGCCGCGAACGCCTGGATCTCACCGGTCAGGTGCTTGAGGGCCTCGCCGTTGTCCCGGAGGACCTTCCGGAAGAACAGGTCCATGCCCTGGATGGCCGTGGTGCCCTCGTACAGGGTGTCGATCTTGGAGTCCCGGATGTACTGCTCGATCGGGTACTCCTGCAGGAAGCCCGATCCGCCCAGGGTCTGCAGCGACTCGGCGCCCAGCAGCGCGTACGCCCGCTCGGAGCCGAAGCCCTTCACGATCGGCAGCAGCAGGTCGTTGATCTTCTCGGCGAGCTCGTCCTTGCGCCCCTCGTGCTCGGCGATCTGCACCGCGTCCTGGTAGGAGGCGGTCAGCAGGACCAGCGCCCGCATGCCCTCGGCGTAGGCCTTCTGGGTCAGCAGGCTGCGCCGTACGTCCGGGTGGTGGGTGATCGTCACCCGCGGCGCGGTCTTGTCGGTCATCTGGGTGAGGTCGGCGCCCTGCACCCGCTCCTTGGCGTACTCCAGCGCGTTGAGGTAACCGGTGGAGAGGGTGGCGATGGCCTTGGTGCCCACCATCATCCGGGCGTACTCGATCACCATGAACATCTGCTTGATGCCCTCGTGCACGTCGCCCACGAGGTAGCCGATGGCCGGTTGCTTCTCACCGAAGGTCAGCTCGCAGGTCGTGGAGACCTTGAGGCCCATCTTCTTCTCGACGTTGGTGACGTAGGCGCCGTTGCGCTCGCCCAGCTCACCCGTCTCGACGTTCACCAGGTACTTGGGCACCAGGAACATCGACAGGCCCTTGGTGCCGGGGCCGGCGCCCTCGGGGCGGGCCAGCACCAGGTGGAAGATGTTCTCGGACATGTCGTGCTCGGCCGAGGTGATGAAGCGCTTGACGCCCTCGATGTGCCAGGTGCCGTCGGGCTGCTGGACGGCCTTGGCGCGGCCGGCGCCCACGTCCGAGCCTGCGTCCGGCTCGGTCAGCACCATCGTGGCGCCCCACTGGCGCTCCAGCGCCAGCTCGGCGAACTTCTTCTGCTCGGGGGTCCCGATGTTCCACAGGATGTGGGCGAAGCCGGGGCCCGAGGCGAACATGTAAACGGCCGGGTTGGCTCCCAGCACCTGCTCCGAAATCGCCCAAGTGAGGCTGCGCGGCGCGCCGGTGCCGCCGAACTCCGGCGACAGGTCGATGCGGTACCACTCGGCGTCCATCCACGCCTTGAAGGACTTCTTGAAGCTCTCCGGCATCGCCACGTCGCCGGTCGCCGGGTCGAACTTGGGCGGGTTGCGGTCGGCGTCCTCGAACGAGTCGGCGAGCGGGCCCTCGGCGAGGCGGGTGACCTCGTCCAGGATGCTCCGCACGGTGTCCTCGTCCAGCTCCGCGTAGGGACCGCTGCCGAGCAGGTCCTGGCGGTTGAACACCTCGAAGAGGTTGAACTCCAGGTCCCGGAGGTTGCTCTTGTAGTGCCCCATGGTCGAACACTCCGTCGTCAGATCCTGCGGCGCCGCGCGGACCCCGCTGCACGTACTGGTCAGTAACTCACCATCATGCTACCCGCTGGTAACTGGTGACAACCCATCCCGAACGCCCGATTTCACCCGTGCTGGATCACATCGGGATTCAAGGGCAGGCAAAACGTGACACAACTCACAGCGCGTTCTCGCGGCACTCTCGAACGCGGTTCGATAGGACCTCGATAAACGGACATTCAACTCATTGCGCACCATCAAGGCCAAAACACCCCATTGCCCCACCACGCCAATGTTTCGGCCGCGTGTCAAAGAACAGTCCAGCTGATTGCCAGCACACCACCCGGGGCCCTTTTCGTTAATTACGAAAGTTGATCAGCAACGAATTGGCAACACCTGGGGACTCCGTTCCAAGAGTGGCCAGATGTGGCAATTGTGGATTGACCACGATGCCCTCCACTCTTACGGGGTTGGCTCGGGGCAGCTGGGGGCGCGCAGGGGTGTGCGCACCCCTCCCGACGCCGTGCGACGGGAGAGGGGACGCAGTTGTCAGCTGTCACGGGGTGGCTGGACGACGCCTGGGAGATGATCCAGGACGCCGCAGCCGGGGGTGATTGGCGCAGGTTCATACCGCTCGGGTTCGCGGGCCTGCTGGTGTGGTCGCTCTGGCTCTACAGAGTGATCTTGTCGCGGATGGACAAGCCGGTTGTCAACAATTTCCGCACCACCGTTTCGGTGGTCGTGCCGTCCTATCGCGAGGATCCGGATATCCAGCTGAAATGCCTGGAGACCTGGCTGGCGCAGAATCCGAGCGAGATCATCATGGTCGTCGATGTTGGTGATCATGAAGTGCAGCGGCGGCTCGCGGAGGTCAGCGATCCACGGCTGGAAGTACTGGTCTACGAGCATTCCGGCAAACGTTCCGCGCTGGGCGTGGGCATCCGCGCGGCGCGCAGCGAGCTCATCGTGTTCGCCGACTCCGACACCTGGTGGCAGCCCGGCCTGCTGGACGCGGTCCAGATGCCGTTCGAGGACCCGCAGGTCGGCGGCGTCGGCACGCAGCAGAACGTCTACCAGCGCACCACCAGCATCTGGCGCAGGATCGCCGACTGGCTGGTCAACCTGCGTTACTACGACTACGTGCCCGCCATGGGCAGCAAGGGCGGCGTGGCCTGCCTGTCCGGCCGCACCTCCGCGTACCGCCGCTCGGTGGTCCTGCCGGTCGTGGAGAACCTGGAGAACGAGTTCTTCATGGGCCGCCGCTGTATCGCCGGTGACGACGGCCGCCTTACCTGGCTGACGTTGTCGCAGGGCTACAAGACCGTGCACCAGTCGTCCGCCCGTGCGATCTCGATGTTCCCGGACACGTTCAGCGCCTTCGTCAAGCAGCGCGTGCGGTGGAGCCGCAACTCCTACCGCTGCTACCTGACGGCCCTGTGGAAGGGCTGGCTGTGGAAGACGCCGTTCGTCACCAAGGTCACCGTGCTGCAGATCCTGCTCACCCCGGTCACCATGGGCGTCACGCTGGCCTACCTGGCCTTCAGCCGGATCCTGGACAACCTGCACCCGCTGGGCATCTCGCTGGCGATCGGCTGGGTCATCCTGGGGCGGGGCATCCGGGGCTGGTCGCATCTCAAACGCCATCCCCAGGAGATCCTGCTCCTGCCGCTGACGGCACTCGTGATCATCATGATCTCGCTGCCCATCAAGCTGTACGCGTTCGTGACCATGAACAAGCAGGGCTGGCTGACCCGCTCGTCCGACCAGGTGGGCGGCGCCGGCCAGAACGCCCAGTCGCTGCAGGGAGTTGCGTGACGTGGGCACGCACGACTTGCTGAGCGGCTCCGCGCGCCGCTGGCTGAGGCTGGGCCCGGCGCTGGGACTGGCGTCGGCTCTCGGCGCTGGACTGCTGGCGGGCCCTGCCTCGGCCGACGCGCAGACCGCCCCACAGACCGACTCGCAGATTGACTCGCGGACCAACGCGCCGGCCGACGCGCAGATCGCGCCGCGGAACGACCACGCGAAGCAGGCGGCGCTGGTCGATCAAGAAGACCAGCGGATCATGCAGACCCGGTCCGTCCTCGCGGCGATCCTGCAGATCGGCGGCAACGCGACTGCGCAGTGGAAGCGGCCGCAGCTGTTCGGCTCCGCCCACGGCAAGACCCTGGTCCTTCCGCCGTCCGTCAGCGGCAAGGCCTACACGGTGGCCGATCTGGAGAAATACGGCGGCAAGTACTTCCGGAAGCTGGCAGACGGCTCGTACCTGCTGGGCGTGCACGTCTTCGTCGCCGACGGAGCCGAGTTGCTTCTCCACAATCCCTCGGGGCCTCTTGCCATCCGGATGGGCAGCCTGCCAGGGGCGTTCAGCTCGATCGTCAGCTTCGGCGGCAGCATCAAGGTCGAAGGCACCGCGCGGCAGCCGGTCAAGATCACCAGCTGGAACCCGCGGCTCCGCCGGCCCGACACCGAGGTGTCCGATGGCCGCGCCTACCTCCGTGCGGTCGGCGGTGACTTCAAGATGAAGTACGCCGCGGTGTCGCACCTCGGCTTCTACTCCGGCCGCACCGGAGGCATCGCCCTGACGGGGACAGACCGCCCCGCCAGCGTCGTCAAGCGGCTGAGCAAGGAGCAACGGCACGCGGCCAAGCAACGCCGGCTGCAGAAGAACAAGGAAGGCACGCCGAGTGGCGGCGGACCGGGCGATCTCGAAACCGAGCAGCCCCGCGGCACGGCCACCCACTATCCGGCCGCCGACCTGGTCACCGGGGCCGTCGATCACAGCACCATCAGCGGCAACGCGTTCGGGCTCTTCGTCTCGGGCTCCAACCAGCCACAGATCACCCACAACAAGATCGAGAACAGCCTGGTCGACGGGCTGGTCCTGCACCGGTTCACCAAGAACGCCAACGTCCACAACACCACGGTGACCGGCAGCGGCGGCGACGGCTTCGTGTTGTCGCGCGCCACCGAGAAGATCCGGGTCACCGACTGCACCGCCGAACGCAACACGGGCAACGGCTTCACGGTCAACGGCCAGGCCCTCGCCGACGGGCCCTCGGCCTCGGGCGAGTCGCTGGAGCGCTTCGGCGACAGCTCGATCAACAACAGCCTGGCCAAGGACAACGGCCGCCATGGCGTCGAGCTGCTGGGCGGCGACAAGCTCGCCGTGCAGAACAGCAGGATCATCGGTGGCGCGATGGGCATCGTCGTCCGGGACGGCGCGTTCGGCGTCCAGATCTCCGGCAACCGGCTGCTCAAGCAGAGCGAGCAGGGCATCGCCCTGCGCGACGGCGTCCGCGACGCCAGCCTGGCGGGCAACACCGTGATCGGCGCGCGCACCGGCATCTACCTGCGCAACGCCAGCGGAACGCTCGTGGGCAACGTGGTGCAGGGCGCGAGCGCGCACGGCATCACGCTGGTCGGCGACGCCAAGGGCTCGCAGGTGCGCAACAACACCCTCAGCGGTTCCGGCACCAGCGCCGTGAGCGACTCACGTGCCCACGGCAAGGTGAACCGAGTCGACAACAACACCGAGGGGTGGAACGACACGGCCTCGTTGTGGACCAAGGCCAAGCGTTACGCCAAGCCCATGAACCTCATCTGGTTCGCCGTCTTCGCGCTCGTCGTCCTCTCGATGCTCCGGGCCCGGGGCGGCAGAGGTCTCCACATCCGGCGCACCAGCGCTCACCCGTACGAACTCCAGCGCCCGCTGGAAGAACGGCCGGCGTTCAGGTTGCCCCGCCGCGTCGAGGCCGCCGCCAAGCCCGCACAGGCGGTCTCCCACCGTCTGCACGGCTCCCATCCGCTACCCGGCTCCCATCCGATGCCGGGTTCCCATCCGATGCCCAGCTCCCATCACCACTTGCCCGACATGCTCGGCCTGAACGGATCGGATCTAGTCCGCGCCGCGACACAGCAGAGCGCCCCCCGCCCCGAAGGAGAAGGGGCTTAATGAAAGAGCGCTCGGGGGATCCGGCTCACCCAAAAGCACCGTCGGCACCGGCAGCACCGTCGCTGGACGAGGCGCCACCCAGGAAGCGACGCAAGGGCAAGGTCCTGACGACCGTGCTCGTCCTCGGTCTGGCGGGCGGCGGCACGTACACCTACCAGCAGTACTTCGCCGAGCACACGCCCGACCTGCCCGCGGTCAACGACGTGGCACCCGAGGCGGCGCACCAGCAGGCGACGCTCGTCGACGCCGAGGACATGCGGGTCATGCAGATCCGCGCCAAGCAGGACTCTGACTTGGCGGCGGGCGGTTCACAGGCCGCCCAAGCCCGTCAGCCGAGGATCCTCAGCTCCGCCAATGGGCGGACGCTTGTGCTGCCCCAGCGTCGCCAGCCCTACTACGTCCAGGAGCTGGTGCGGCTGGCAGGGCCAGACTTCCAGCGCCAGAGCGACGGCTCCTACCTGCTGGGGGTCAACATCTTCCTGGCGGGCGGGGGCAAGCTGATCCTGCAGAGCGCCTCCGGGCCGCTGACCATCCGGATGCGCAGCATCCCGGGCTCGTTCGTCTCGATCGTCAGCGCGGGCGGCAGTGTGCGGATCAACGGGTCGGCGCAGAACCCGGTCCGCTTCACCAGTTGGAACAACGGGACCCGCAAGCCCGACACACAGGTCGCCGACGGGCGGGCGTACGTGCGCGCGATCGGCGGCGAGTTCACCATGAAGTACGCCCAGATCTCCGACCTCGGCTTCTGGAGCGGGCGGACCGGCGGCATCGCGCTCACCGGCTCCGACCGGGCCGACACGGCGGCCGAGCAGTTGCCCGGCACAGGCGACGTCCGCAGCGGCATCCGGCTGCCGAACGGGGAGAACGACACCACGACGGGCGGCCGCGAGGAGATCGAGGTCACTCCGGCGGGCGCGGCCAAGGCCCGAGCCACCGGGTTCTACGTGCCCGCGGCCACCCTCGTCACGGGCACGATCGACCACACCACGGTCTCGGGCAACGCGTACGGGATCTTCGTCACCGCCTCCAACCAGGCGCAGATCACCAATGTCTCGATCACCGGCAGCCTGGTGCACGGCGTGTTGCTGCACCGGTTCGCCAAGAACGCGGTCATCGAGAACACCACGGTCACGCGCAGCCGGGGCGACGGCTTCGTGTTGTCGCGCGGCACCGAGGGTGTGCGCGTCACCAACTGCACCTCAAGCGGCAACGGCGGCAACGGGTTCACCCTGAACGGCCAGCCGCTGGCGGACGGCCCCTCCGCCTCCGGCGAGACGATCACGGCGTTCGGCCACAACGTGGTGAGCGGCGCGACGATCAAGAACAACCGGCGGAACGGGGTGGAGATCCTCGGCGGCGACACCGTCCAGGTGCAGAACAGCCGGATCAGCGGCGGCGACATGGGCATCGTGGTCTGGGACCGTGCCGTCCGGGTCCAGCTCATCGGCAACCAGATCGACCGGCCGCAGCGGCAGGGCATCGTGCTGCGCGACGGTGTCAGCGGCGGCTCGGTCTCCGGCAACATCATCAACGGTGCCCAGACCGCCCTGTCCCTGCGGGACGCCGTCGCCACCATCAGCGGCAACACCGTACAGTCGGCGCACCGGCATGGGCTCACGCTCAAGGGGAACGTCGCCGGAACGCGGATCACCGGCAACACACTGAGCGGTTCGGGCCTGAGCGTGATGGACGTGGACCTCGCCAAGGGCGGCTACACCAACGTCAACAACAACGTCGCCGGATGGCACAAGACCGCGGGCTTCTGGACGTGGGTGAAGCGTGTGTTCAAGCCGATGAACGTCATCTGGTTCAGCGTCTTCCTGCTCGTGGGCATTTCGATGTACCGGTCGCGGGCCACCACCGGGCTCCGCATCGGCCGCCGGGGCGTCCACCCCTACGCGCAGCAGACGAAGATCGAGGAACGCCCCGTACGCCGGCTGGAACGCCAAGGAGTGATCCAGAGATGAAGTCCAAGCTCGATCTGAAGTTCATCGTCGGGCTGGTGGTCGGCGCGGCGCTCATGGCCGTTCTCGCGCTCTTCGTGGCCGGCCTGGACGGCGACGACGGGAAGTCCGGCAACGCCGCAGGCAACGGGACGACCGGTACCGGCGGCTCGCCGGGGGCAGCGCCCGAGATCACAAAGGGCGGCGGCGGGGACGGGGACGGCGGGGATGGCGGCGACGGAGACGGTGGCGGTGGCGCGCCGGCCGGTCAACCGTTCACCCTCTCGGCGCCAAGCGGTCCGGACAAGATCGCCTGCCCCGGCCCCACCAAGACCGTCGGCGACGCCAAAGAGTTGCAGCAGGCGTTGAGCTCGGCGCAGCCCGGCGACGTCATCAAGATGAACGCGGGCACCTACGAGGGCAAGTTCGTGGCCCGGACCTCCGGTAACGCGGCCAAGCCCATCTTCCTGTGCGGCGGCCAGGACGCGGTGCTCGACGGCGGCGGGATCAAGAAGGGTTACGCGTTCCACCTCAATCAGGCAAACCACTGGCGGCTGGTCGGGTTCACCGTGCGCAACAGCCAGAAGGGTGTGATGGCCGATACCAGCAACGGGTCGATCATCCAGGGCCTGACCGTCCACGAGATCGGGGACGAGGCGATCCACCTGCGCAACTTCTCCACCGGCAACACGGTCCAGTACAACAAGATCTACAACACCGGCCTGCGCCGCGAGAAGTTCGGCGAGGGCGTCTACCTGGGCACCGCCGAGTCCAACTGGGGGCAGTTCTCCGGCGGCAAGGTCGACAAGAGCGACCGCAACCTGGTCCGCGGCAACGTGATCCGGGCCACCGCCGAGGCGATCGACATCAAAGAGGGCACCACCGGCGGCCGCATCGTCGGCAACGTCTTCGACGGCTCGAAGACCGGCGGCAGCAAGCACAACGACTCGTGGATCGACGTCAAGGGCAACGGCTACGTCATCGAGGGCAACAAGGGCGTCGGCACCCCGATGGACGGCTTCCAGACCCACGAGATCGTCGACGGCTGGGGCACCGGCAACACGTTCCGCAACAACTCGATCGATCTCGCCGGCGGCAAGGGCGTCGGCATCAACGACACCGCGGGCGGCAACAAGATCGCCTGTGACAACGAGGTCCGGGGTGGCCGGCTGACCAAGAAGGGCACGTGCTCATGAACGAAACTCCCCCGCAGAACGAGGCCCCGCGCCTCACCGTGATCGGCACCGGCTATCTCGGTGCCACCCACGCGATCTGCATGGCCGTGCTCGGCTTCAATGTCCTCGGCGTGGACGTGGACGAACGGAAGATCGCCAGACTCGCCTCCGGTGAGGTCCCGTTCTTCGAGCCGGGCCTGCCCGAACTGCTCGCCAAGGCCCTCGAATCGGGACGGCTGCGTTTCACCACCTCGTTCGCCGAGGCCGGTGAGTTCGGCGACGTGCACTTCGTGTGCGTGGGCACCCCGCAGCAGCCCGGCTCGGACGCGGCGGACCTCACGTACGTGGACGCCGCGGTCCGGTCCCTGGCACCGCATCTGAACCGCCGCACCCTCGTCGTCGGCAAGTCCACCGTCCCGGTCGGCACCGCCGCCCGGATGACCGACGTCCTGCAGGAGCTGGCTCCCGCCGGGACGGAGGTGGAGCTCGCCTGGAACCCCGAGTTCCTGCGCGAGGGCTTCGCCGTCGACGACACGATGCGGCCCGACCGGCTGGTCTTCGGCGTCGCCTCCGCATGGGCGGAGGAACGGCTGTACGCCGCGTTCAAGCCGATCCTGGAGCTGGGCACCCCGGTCGTACGGACCGACCTGGCCACCGCGGAGCTGGTCAAGGTGGCGGCCAACTCGTTCCTCGCCACCAAGATCTCCTACATCAACGCGATGGCGGAGGTATGCGAGGCGGTCGGCGCCGACATCAAGGACCTGGCCGACTCGCTCGCGCTGGACGACCGCATCGGCGGCAAGTTCCTCAAGCCCGGCCTCGGTTTCGGCGGTGGCTGCCTGCCCAAGGACATCCGGGCGTTCGCCCACCGCGCCGAGGAGCTCGGCGTGGGCCAGGCGGTCGCGTTCCTGCGCGAGGTCGACGACATCAACCGGCGGCGCCGGGCCCGCACGGTCGACCTGGTGCGCGAGGTGCTCGGCGGGAAGATCTCCGGTGCCCGGATCGCCTGCTGGGGCGCCGCGTTCAAGCCCAACTCCGACGACATCCGCGACGCGCCCGCGCTGGACGTGGCACGCACGATGCACGGGCTGGGCGGGCGCGTGCGCGTCTACGACCCGGCCGCGCTCGACAACGCCCGCCGCGCCTTCCCGGAGCTGCGGTACGGGGCGAGCGCGCTCGACGTCGCCCAGGACGCCGACGTCGTCGTGCTCCTCACCGAATGGGCCGACTTCCGCGAGATCGCCCCCGACGCCCTGGCCATGGTCGTCAAGCACAAGCGCATCGTGGACGGCCGGCACGCGCTGGACGCGACGCAGTGGCGGGAAGCAGGCTGGGAATACCGAGCCCTGGGCCGCGCCTGAGGCCGGATCCACTGAGGCGACTCCAAAGAAGCGCCCCGCCTCGCCCTTGTCCGCTACCGGACCGGGGCAGGCGGGGCGATCCTAATGCGCCGGGCACCTGCGGGAACGTAACCTCCCGTACGGGCGTCTAGTGGACGAGGGCGTGATCACGCCCGTCATCGCGCCCATCACGGGAGGGGAATCCACATGGTCTTCAAGAAGCTCATGCAGGCGGCCGGCGTCGGCGGTCCCGAGATCGAGACCGTCCTGCACAACCCCAACACCACGCCGGGTGGCACCATCACCGGAGAGGTCACCATCCTCGGCGGCAAGCACGACTCCGACATCATCGCGGTCAACCTGGCTCTGAAGACCCGCGTCGAGGTCGAGTCCGGCGACAACGAGTACACCTCCAACCTGGAGTACGCCAAGCTGCCGATCGCGGGCAGCTTCCGGCTGGACGACGGCGCCCGGCACACCGTGCCGTTCCAGTTCCCCATCCCGTGGGAGGCGCCGCTCACGCACTTCTACGGACGCTCGCTGCGCGGCACCACCGTCGGCCTCGCCACCGAGCTCGAAGTGGCGCGGGCGGTCGACGCGACCGACCTGGACCCGATCTCGGTGCACCCGCTGCCCGCGCAGGAGCGCGTCCTGGCGGCGTTCGCCAACCTCGGCTTCCAGTTCCGCAACGCCGACTGCGAGAAGGGCCGCATCTGGGGTGTCCACCAGGAGCTGCCGTTCTACCAGGAGATCGAGTTCTACCCGCCGCAGCAGTACGCGCGCGGCATCAAGCAGCTTGAGGTGACGTTCGTCTCCTACCCCACCTCGATGGAGGTCGTGCTGGAGCTCGACAAGCGCGGCGGCTTCGTCACCGAGAGCCACGACGCGTTCGCCCGCTTCACCGTGGACTACGCCACCGTGGAGCACACCAACTGGGAGCAGCAGCTCGACGGCTTCCTGCAGCAGGCGGGCCGCCGGCGGGGGTTCTTCTAGGCCGATCGCACCGGCGCACTCAACGCGCGACTCCGGCGCACTCGACCGGCACTCGACCCGCGCACTTGATCGCGGAGGGGATCCACCGTAGAAAGTGAGTCCGTGGCCGAACCCCCCGGATTGAGCGCGACCGAACGCCGGCTCTGGCGTGCCTTCCCGACGGGAGCCGAGGTCGTCCTCGGCGACGACACCCCCGCCGGGCCTGACCCTGACCGCATCGTCCGCGCCGAGATCATCACCCAGCTGCTGCTGGGCGCGGCCGAGACGCGTGAGGGTTTCGTGTCGGCGGTGCGGCTGCGCGGCGCGTACGTCATGGGCCGGATCGACGTGTCCGGCGGGACGGTGGAGCACGAGCTGCGGCTGGAGTTCTGCCGGCTGCTGGAGGCGCCGAAGTTCTCCAACTGCACGACCCGCCAGCTGCGGTTCTCGGACTGCCGGATGCCGGGCTTCGACGGCGGCGGGCTGCACGCGGACGGCTACCTCAGCCTGTCCCGGTCGGTGATCGAGGGGCAGGTCAGGCTGCCGCGCGCGCAGCTCACCGGCGGCCTCCGGATGAACGGCACGAAGATCACCGAGACCGATCCGGCGAAGTGGGCGCTGTTCAGCGGCGGGCTGGTGGTCGACGTCGGCTGCTTCGCCCGGGACGCCGAGATCACCGGCGGGGTCCGGCTCGTCGGCGCGCGGATGAGCGGCGGCCTCTTCATGGAGCGCGCGATCCTGCGCAACCCCGGCCGCATCGCCCTCGACGGCCAGAACATGATCGTCGACGACGCCGCCGAGTTCAGCCGCGGGTTCCGCGCCGAGGGCACCATGCGCTTGCGCGGCCTACGGGTGAACGGGACGCTCTCGTTCTCCCGTGGGTTCCTCGACTCGTGTGATCCCGAGCGCATGGCGGTGCACGCCAGCCATATGCATGTGGACGAGTTCATCCTCTGGCCGGAGGAACGCATCAAGGGAACGGTGAGCCTTTCAGACTCCCGCGTCGGCGTGCTGATGGACTCGCCGGACATCTATCCCGAGAAGGTCTGGCTGAACGGCCTGGTCTACGACAGGCTCCAGGGCGGCGAATTCAAGGACCGCCTCAGCTGGGTGGACCGGGACAACCAGTTCCACCTCCAGCCGTACGAGCAGCTCGCCGCCTGGTACCACGCCATAGGCCACGACAACCTCGCCCGCCGCATCCAGCTGGCCAAGTTGCGTGCCCGCCGCCGCGCCCTCAATCCGATCGGCAAGGCGTGGAACTTCCTCCTCGACTGGACGGTGGGCTACGGCTACCGCCCATGGCTGGCGTTCGCCTGGTTCGGCGCCCTGGTGGCGCTCGGCACGACGGTCTTCTCGATCCAGCATCCCCGGGGGATCAAGCAGCCCGCCGAGCAGCCCGCGTTCCACGCGTTCGTCTACACCCTGGACCTGCTGATCCCGATCGACACGTTCGGCCAGCAACAGACGTTCGATCCGGTCGGCTGGTCCCGCTGGGTGGCCTATGCCCTGATCGCGGTCGGCTGGGTGCTGGCCACCGCGCTGATCGCCGGGGTGACCCGCGTTCTGCGCCCGAACTGACCACTGGATCCCCTAGATCCGCGAGAATGGGGCCCTATGGGCACCTATCTGATCACCGGCGCGACCGGCGGCATCGGCAAGTCGGTCGCGGAACTGCTCCGCGACCGGGGCCATGACCTGATCCTGACCGGCCGCTCCCCCGAACGGCTCGGCACGCTCACCAGGGCGCTGGGCAGCGGCGCTCACGCGCACACCCAGGTGATCCTCCGGGACCACAACGGCGCACCGGGCGCGGTCCGCACCTCGACCCCCGAGCGCGCCACGATCCAGACGATCGCCCTCGACCTGAACGAGCCACGGCGCCTGGAGGCCGCCCTGGCCGAGACCGCCATGCCGGGCCGGCTCGACGGCGTCATCCACAGTGCCGGAGTCGTCGATCTCGGGCCGGTGGCAGAACAGGATGCCGACCACTGGATCGACCAGCTCATGGTCAACCTGGTCTCGGCCGCCGAACTGACCCGCATCCTGCTCCCGGCGCTGCGCGCCGCCCAGGGCCACGTCGTCTTCGTCAACTCCACCGCCGGCCTCCAGGCCAACCCGAACTGGTCCGCGTACGCGGCGAGCAAGTTCGGGCTCCGGGCCCTCGCGGACTCGTTGCGTGCCGAGGAGACGGCTCTGCAGGTCACCACGGTCTACCCGGGCCGGACTGCCACCGAGATGCAGCAAAAGGTCCGCGCGCAGGAGGGACAGCCCTACAACGCCTCCGACTTCGCCGACCCCATGTCGGTCGCACGCGGTGTGCTCGCTGCTCTGGAGATGCCGCGCGACGCCGTGGTGTCGGACATCACCATCCGCCCCAGCTGACCTGGCGTTACCGACGGTCAGTCAGAGGCAGAGGATCGGCGGCGGAGGGTCCAGGAGGCCAGGACGCCGCCGATGAGGCCGAAGAGGTGACCCTGCCAGGAGATGCCGGGGTCACTGGGCAGGACTCCGACGATGATGCCGCCGTAGAGCAGGACGACCCCGACGGCGATGGCGATGTCGAGGAGGCGGCGTTCGAAGAGGCCTCGGCCCAGCAGGTAGCCGAAGTAGCCGAAGATCAGGATGCTGGAGCCGAGGGTGTTGGCGGAGCTGGTGAACCAGACACCGAGACCGCCGGCGACGATGATGATCAAGTTGGCGGCCAGGAACTTGCCGATGCCGCGGGCGGCGGCGAGGAAGCCCAGGATGACGAACGGGACGGTGTTGCCGACCAGGTGCTCGAACCCGCCGTGCATGAACGGGGCGGTGAAGATGTCGGGGAGGTCGTCCACGTCGTGGGGCTGGATGCCGTAGGTGTCCAGCGCGCCGTTCGTGGTGTAGTCGGCGATCTCAAGGACCCACATGACCGCGGTCATGGCGCCGACCAGCGCGAGTGCGGAGACGGCCCGGGCGCCGTGGGTCGCCAGGCCTTCGGAGCGGTTGCGTTGGGGGACCGCCGGATAACTCATGTGTGCCGCCCGTGATCGTGACGCTGCCGTCAAGAGTTGAACGTTCGACCATCCCGGTTGGTGCCCAGGGACGTTCCCCTTCATACCTGCTTGGACGTAGCGAACGGCATTCGGTTTCGGCCATATTGGGCCAATGCGTGCTGTGGTGTGTGAAGAGCTCGGTTCGGTGGTCGTATCCGAGACCAAGGCTCTCGAAGCGGGGCCAGGACAGGTCGTCATCGCGGTCGAGGCGGCCGGGGTCAACTACGTGGACGGGCTGTTCGTCCAGGGCAGGTACCAGATCAAGCCGCCGCTTCCGTTCGTACCGGGGTCCGAGGTGGCGGGCACGGTGATGGCTGTCGGACCGGACGTCACCGAGCCCGCTATCGGAACGCGCGTGCTGGCCGGCTGCGGTCTCGGCGGTTTCGCAAGTCAGGTCGTGGTGCCCGCGGCTGCGACGGTGCCGATCCCGGACGAGCTCGATGCTGCACAGGCCGCCACGTTCACCCAGAGCCATTGCACCGCGCTCTTCGCACTCCGTGAGCGAGGAGAGCTGAAGGCGGGCGAGAACGTGCTCGTGCTCGGGGCCGGAGGAGGCGTCGGGCTGGCGGCGGTTCAGGTGGCGAAGGCGCTCGGATCACGTGTGCTGGCCGGGGCCTCGACCGAGGGCAAGCGCGACGCGGCGCTTGCGGCGGGAGCCGACGCGGTGATCGACACGTCCACGGAGGACCTCAAGTCCACCGCGCGGGCATGGTCGGAGGGCGGGGTCGACCTCGTGTACGACCCGGTCGGCGGCGCGCTGGCGGATCCGGCGCTGCGAGCCCTCCGGGAGAACGGCCGCTATCTGGTCATCGGCTTCGCGTCGGGCACCATCCCGTCGCTGCCGCTCAACCAGGTACTGCTGCGCAACCGGACGGTGGTGGGCGTCGACTGGGGTTCGTGGTCGACGACCAAGCCGCTGGAGCAGCGCGCGCTCCTGGAGGAGCTGCTCGGATACGTGCGGAACGGGCGGCTCGACCCGGTGCCACCACGCACCGAGCCACTGGAGGCAGCGGGCAAGGTGCTGGACGACATACTCAGTCGCCGGGTTGTAGGCAAGGTGGCGCTGCTGCCCTGAACCGGCCTTTTCCAGGTCTCCTTTTCAAGATCGTCGAGCCTTACCGTGTGGGCGAGCTCACTTCCACATCGGGAGGCCGCGTGAAGCTCCGTCCCCCTGTTCTCCGCAGACTCGCGTTCGCTGCCGGTGCCGCGATCCTCGCGCTGGCGCCGACAGCAGTTCTTGCCGCCGACGCACCACCGCCGTCCAAGGTCCTGTCCCGCTACGAGACCGCTGCCGCCGGCAATGTCGTCAGCCGCGACTGCGGCTACAGCACCAAGGCGCCCAACACCACGAACCAAGCGCTGTGGATCTTCTGCGACTCGGCGTGGAGCGGGACGTCCTCCGGCTTCTGGCTGGGCGTCACGGCGGCCATCGGCCCGTACACCGCGGGCCAGGTCCCCACCACGCTGACCGAGATCCCGACCCCGACCGCCCCCATCAACGCGCCGAGCAACCGTCCACCCGCCGGCCTGCTGCCCGTGCCGACCGGGCTCGTCCTGCCGAACGGGGCGAACTGCCAGGTGCCGGGCTCGTCCTACCCGGCGTCGTGGGCGTCGGGAGTGGCGGCGCAGCCGTCCGGCAGCGCCAGGGTGCTCATCCCGTACGCCGACGTCTGTGTCCATGGCGGCGGGATCACCGCCGAGCGCTATGGCCTGGTCGAATACAACCCGTCGACCAACACGCTGAGCGGCCAGAAGCAGGTCTTCTCGTCCACGTCGCAGCTGCCGTTCCAGAAGATCCTCGGCTCGCCGATCTTCTCTGGCGGCTTCCTTTACCTCTTCGGCTACAACTGTGACTCGCAGGCGTTCGGTGCCTGCGGGAGCGGCCGTGTCACCCTCGCCCGCGTGAGCGCGACCGCGTCCTCGTGGGGAACGGGGTCCAACTACCGCTACTGGACGGGGTCGGCGTGGTCAGCCGACCACAACGCCGCGACGTCGATCCTCCCCGGCGCCAAGCCCCTGGCGGTCCACGCCGAGAACTTCGGCGCCCTCGGCAAGGGTTTCGTGATCGTCGAGCAGACCGACATCGGCGGGAACTTCCGGGTCTGGCGTTCGAGCTCGCTCACCGGCGGCTGGAGCGTCACCCGTACCGGCACGGCGCCGTGCGGCGACCAGCAGGGCCTCGACCTGTGCCGGGCGTACTTCGGCCACCCGGCACTCAGCACCTCGAGCAATCTTCTGATGTCCTACTACGACCCGGCCAACGACCATGTGAACGTGATGGCGGTGCCCTGGTAAATCAGGCCGCGTAGATCAAGCCGCCTGCTCGTGCTCTTCGACGTCGTCGTGTACGGAGATCACGGGCAGGCGGTGCCGCGCCGGGGCGTCGGCCCGGCGGCGCAGGTGCCGGCGCTCCTCTGGAGTCGTCCCGCCCCAGATCCCGTCCGGCTCCCCGACTCGCAGGGCCCAGGACAGGCAGGCGGCGGTCACCGGGCAGTTGCCACAGATCTCTTTGGCCTGGCGCTGCTGCTCTTGGAGCACTTCGGCCGAGTAGCCGATGGGGAAGAAGAGGTCCGGGTCGGCCCCACGGCAGATGGCGTGGTCCGTCCAGTGTTCCTCGTTGGTGGCTTTCATGACACGCCTCGCGGAGAGTCGGGGTGGTTGTCCACATAACGTAGTACTACAACCCGTAGTACTACAAGCCAAGGTGACGTTTGCTACACAACGTCCGGATAACCTGGTCCCGTGCACCGTGAAGTGACCTTTCGCCCCGCGACCAGGGACGATGTCCCCGAGATCGTGCGCCTGCTCGCCGACGACCCGCTGGGCGCCGCGCGCGAGACCCCCGGCGATCTTCCCGACGCGTACTGGAAGGCCTTCGACGCGATCGAGCACGACCCCAACAACACCCTCATCGTGGCCGTCATCGGCGGCACCATCGCCGGAACGCTGCAGCTGACCTACATCCCCGGCCTCACCTACACCGGCGGCGAGCGCGCCCAGATCGAGGGCGTCCGCGTAGCCTCCGAACAGCGCGGCCACGGCGTCGGCCAGGCCATGATCGGTTGGGCCATCGACCAGGCCCGGGCCCGCGGCTGCCGTGTGGTGCAACTCACCACCGACCGCCAGCGCCCCGACTCGATCCGCTTCTACCAAAAGATCGGCTTCCGCCCCTCACACATGGGCATGAAGTACCACCTGAAAGACGCCTGACTCCTCGCGCTTGCATGCGCTGCGTCCCACCGAGGGCACGCCAGATCTAACGAGTCGACGCAGATCCTCGGTGCCGCCGCGACGAACGCCTGTTGCCCAGCGCAGCCTTCCGACCGCGTATCTGCGTCGCCGTGCAACAGTTCCAGCCCTGACGGCGTCCAGGTCGTGAAGGGAGAGATGCCAACGTGGACGAGGCCTATGAGAATTTCGTGGCCGGCCGCGCGCAGGCGCTTCTGCGCTATGGCTATGTGCTCACCGGTAATCCGCACGACGCCGCGGACTTGGTCCAGGACGCGCTGATCAAGCTCCGTGGCGCCTGGCCGCGGGTGAAGAACCAGGCCAATCCCGAGGGCTATGTGCGGACCACGATGGCCCGCCTGCACATCTCGATGTGGCGCAGGCGCCGCCGCGAGACGCTGACGGAGGCCGTCCCGGAAGGGTCCTACGAAGATCCTGTTCCGCTGGACGACGCCCTCTGGCAGGCCCTCGGCATGCTGCCCCGCAGGCAGCGTGCCGTGATCGTCCTGCGCTACTACGAGGCCCTCAGCGACGCGGAGATCGCCTCATATCTCGGCATCTCCCGCGTAACGGTCCGCTCCCAGGCCTCGCGCGGCCTTGAGAAACTCCGCGCCGCCTGGGATCCCGCCGACGTTCTCGAACGGAGCGAGCGATGAACGACCTCGAAGACGCCCTCGCCGGGGCCCTCGCCCGCCACGCCGAGCGGGCCCCGCGTCCCCCGGACGATCTGTCGCGCCGGGTGGAAGTCAAGCATCGCCGCCGCCGGGTCACCCGGGTGACGGGTGCCGCCACCTCCGTGGCGCTGGCCGTCGCGGCCCTGACCTTCGGCATCCAGGAGTTCGCCCAGGACAACCGAGACCCGTCTCTGACCACCCCCGCCGTCGTCACACCCAAGTCCAAGCCGATCGAGAAGCAGTGGCCAGGCGCGGTCAAGCAGATCCCCGCCAAGCTCTCCAACGGCACCCGCTTCACCCCGCTGGACTATGTCAACGACACGACCCTGCTGATCGCCACCTGGCGGTCCCGCGGCGTCGCATCGGCCCTGTTCACCTACGACCTGACGACTCACGGCGTCCACAAGCTCGCCTTTCCCGTCCAGCCCGCCAAGGTGACCGCGACGCATGACTGGACGGTTGGGTCCGGTCGCGTCGGCTGGCTGAGCAAATCCAAGACCAGCTCGGAGATCTGGACGGCTCCCCTGTCCGGCGGCCCGGCGGCCAGGCTGTACACCGGCCCGGTCTTCCCTGCGGCGGACGTCACCCACCTGACCCTCGCTGGGGATTCCGCCTACTGGAGCCTCACCACGGGCGGGGTCTTCCGCGCCGCCCTCGCTGGAGGTGCCGTGCAGAAGCTCCCCGGTACCGATCGGATGAAGTTGGTGTCGTGGCCATGGGTGGGCGGTCCCGCCTACTCCGACGGCGGCAGTGCACTCGCCGATGACGCCCCCCTTCAGGTGGCCTACAAGGACATCCGCAACCTTGTCACCGGCGAACGCCGCTCCTTCACCCCGGAGGTCAAGAGGCGCTGGACCTGCGCCCTCACCTGGTGCGTCGACGAACGCCAGGCCAGCTCGCGTGACGGCCGCCGTATCGTCCGGCCCTCTTCCGGCCAAATTTTCAACGGAACCGCCTGGGGCCCCGCCCTCGACCGATTCGTCACCATGCATCCTGAGCCAAGCATGAGCGAGACGTCCCAGCAGACTCTGATCGATTTGGAGACCGGCAAGGGCGGCACCGTCAGCCTGCGCAGGGGTGAAAGCGCCTATCTCCTCGACGGTAGCCGTCTCCATTACTACGCCCGCAGCACTTCGTACCTACTCGTCGATCTCTCCAAGATCTCCTGACAGGTGACCAACTCGCGGGCATGACGACGCCCCGGCCCTGGGGAACACAGGGCCGGGGCGTCATCTCCCCCCAACGCTCGGCGGGCCTCCGGAGCGGCGAAAGGCGCCGCCGAGCGTGCCTGGGCGTGTCCTAGAACCGCACCACGGGCTTGATCGTCTGGCCTTGGTGCATGTCGTGGGCGGCCTGGTCCAGGGCCTCCAGCGGGTAGTGCCGGACGAGCTTCTCCAGTGGCAGCCGGCCGCGCCGGTGCAGGTCCACCAGCTGTGGCAGCAGGGTCTCGGGCTCGCCGTCGCCGAGCGTCACGCCGACGACCTTCTTGCCGGTGAGCATGCCCTGGACGTCCAGGGACACCTCGGTGCCGCCGGGCGGGGCGCCGACGATCGCGCAGGTGCCGCGGGCGGCGAGGGTGTCCACGGCGGTGCGCAGGACGCCTGGGTTGCCGGTGGTGTCGATGGTGTAGTCGACGCCGCGCCCGCCGGTGAGCTCCATCAGCGTCTTGGCGGTGTCGACCCAGCCCACGTCGAGGGTGTGGGTGGCGCCCAGCTCGGTGGCCAGGTCCAGCCGGTCGGGCACGCGGTCGATCGCGAAGATGGCCTTGAGCGGCAGCTCGTTCGCCGCCATGATCGCCGCGAGGCCGACCGCGCCGGCGCCGAACACCGCCAGCGTCGAGCCGGGCGCGGGGTTGAGGATGTTCCACACCGTGCCGAAGCCGGTCTGCACGCCGCAGCCGAGCGGCGCGAGGATCTCCAGCGGGGCGTCGTCGTCCACGCGCACGACACTGCGCTCGTCGGCGAGGGCGTGCCGCGCGAACGAGGACTGGCCGAAGAAGTGCCCGCCGACGGGGTCCTCGCCGCGGTACACCGTGGAGCTGCCGTCGTCGCGGGAGCCGTTGATCAGGTTGCTCGGCAGCCAGGTGTCGCAGTACGCGGGATGCCCGTCGCGGCAGGCCCCGCAGTGCCCGCACGAGGTGAAGCTCAGCAGCACCTTGTCGCCCGGCTTGACCTTGGTGACGCCCGCGCCGACCTGCTCGACGACGCCAGCGCCCTCGTGACCGAGGATGCCGGGCAACCGGAACGGGATGCCGCCCGCCCGTACGGTGAGGTCGGTGTGGCAGAGCCCGGCGGCGACCATGCGGACCAGAACCTCGCTGGCGCGCGGTTCCTCAACGGAAACCTCGTGCACGGTGAACGGGGCCCCCGGCTCCTCGACGATCGCGGCCGTGGTGGTGATCATGTCGTTCCCTTCCCTGAAGAGCGTCATGCGAGCGAGACCACGACGGACTTGGTCTGCAAGTACTCATCGAGCCCCTCAGGCCCGTTCTCCCTGCCGTAGCCCGACTGCTTGTAGCCGCCGAACGGCATCGCGACGTCCAGGACGGCCCACGCGTTGACCCAGACGATCCCCGCCCGCAGCGCCGCCGCGACCCGGTGGGCCCGGCCAATGTCGCGGGTCTGCAGGCCCGCGGCCAGGCCGAAGGGGGTGTCGTTGGCCAGCCGGACGGCCTCCTCCTCGGTGTCGAACGGCTGTACCGTCAGCACCGGGCCGAAGATCTCCTCCTGGATGTACGCCGAGGACTGCTCCACGTCGGCCAGCACCGCCGGGGCGACGAAGAAGCCGCCCGAGTCGCCCGGCACCGTCCCGCCCCCGAGGACGCGCACGCCCTCGGCCCGGGCACGATCCAGATAGGACTGGACCTTGGCCAGGTGCTTGGGACCGGCCATCGGCCCGACCACGGTGCCCTCGGCGAAGGGGTCACCGACGGGGATGTGGGCGCACGCCTGGCCGAGCGCCCCGACCACGTCCTCGTAGACGGGCCGTTCCACCAGCAGGCGGCTGCCGGACATGCAGAACTGCCCGGTGTTGAACACGAACGCGGCGACCGCGGTGTTGATCGCGGCCTCCAGGTCGGCGTCCGCGAAGATGATGTTGGCGCCCTTGCCGCCGAGCTCGACGGTGACCTTCTTGAGGCTCTGGGCGGCCTGCTGGGCGACCAGCCGGCCCACGCCGGTCGAGCCGGTGAACGCGACCTTGTCCACCCGGGGGTCGGCCACCAGCGCCTGCCCGGCGGTGGCGTCGCCGGTCACCACGTTGTACACCCCGTCGGGCACGCCCGCGTCGCGCAGCACCTCGGCCAGCCGCAGCGCGGTCAGCGGGGTCTCCTCGGCGGGCTTGTGCACGATCGTGTTCCCGGCCGCCAGGGCGGGGGCGATCTTCGTCGAGGACAGGATGAACGGGAAGTTGAACGGGGTGATCGCCGCGACCACGCCGATCGGCTCACGGCGCGTGTAGGCCAGCGCCGGCACGGTGGTGGGCCGGGCGGCGCCCTCCAGCCCTGCGGCGAGGTTGCCGTAGTACTCGAAGGTCTCGATCACCGTGGGGATGTCGACCGTCCGGGTGAACATGACCGGCTTGCCGACGTCCAGGGACTCGAGCTCGGCGAACTCCGCCGCGCGGGCGGTGAGGATCTCCGAGGCTCGTAGCAGGATCCGCCCGCGTTCCCGGGGATGGAGGTTGGCCCAGCCGCCGTCGTCGAAGGCGGTGCGCGCCGCGGCGGCGGCCCGAGCGGCGTCCTCCGCGCCCGCGTGGGCGACCGTGGTGATGGTCGCGCCGGTCGCGGGGTTGATGATCTCGCGCGTGGCGCCGTCCGCCGCCTCGACCCATTCACCGCCGATGAAGAGCCGTCCCGGTGCCACGTCGACGTCCCGTCCCCTGGGAACGCTCGCCGACGTCTCAGTCGCCGTCATATCGTCCGCCTCCTCCGCCTCCGCGGTCCCTGCCACACCGCCGTCGCGGCGATCAGCCACAATCAGGCGCGATGAGCCGCGATCGGTTCTGAGGGGAGAGTCACACACAGGACATATGAGGGAAATGCGTAGAACTACCCCCGCAGGTACCTGTCCGCAGGGGGACAGGTGGTCACGGAGGGCCTGCGGGCCCAGGGGGCGGCGATTCAGGGCGGGTGCGCTGCTCGGTCACCCAGGCGGCGATCTGCGTCCGGGCGGTGAATCCCAGCTTGGCCAGGATACGTTCGACGTGGCCGTCCACAGTGCGGGTCGACAACACCAGCGACTCCGCGATCGCCCGGTTGCTCCGGCCCTGGGCGACCAGGTCGGCGACCTGCCGCTCGCGCGGGGTCAGCACCATGCCCGGCTCGCCGCCGGAGGCCGCGGGCTGGGGCTCCTCGTTGAGCGCGTGGGCGATCGCCTGGGCGACGGTGAGGTTCTCGGTGCCCGCGACAGCCGCGCGGTACTGGCTGTCGCGCAGCCCCCGCCGAGCCGCCTGCTCGCAGCGGGCGTGGTGCGCTCCCAGATGCGGGCCGAGGGCGTCGATCGTCGTGCCGACCTTCCGCCAGATGGAACGCGCCGCGCCGAGCAGGTGCGCGGCGCGGGTGAACTCCGACTGCGTGGCCGCGAGCCAGGCCAGCAGCTCGATCATCAGCGCGGCCCCGACATGATCGTTGAAGCCGCGCTGGATCGACAGCGCCTCGCGGGTGTGCTCCGTCGCGGCGGCCGGATCACCGCGCTGCCAGGTGCCGAAGCCGAGGACCCACAGGATGTACGAGCGGACCCATCGCTCGCCGCAGTGCTCGCTGATCGCCAGCGCCTGCTCGCAGGTCGCCGCGGCGCGGTCGAGCTCCCCCGCGTGCGCCAGCGAGATCGCCAGCTGGAACATCGACATCAGGGAGCCATGGGTGTTGCCCGACTCCCGCAGGGTCACGACGGACTTCTCGAAGTGCGCGATCGCCTCTGGCAGGTCGCCCTCGAACAGCGCCGCAGTGCCGCGCAGGCTGGTGGCGACCGCCTGCGCGGTCCCGTCGTCCACCTCCTTGGCCAGTGCCTCGCACTCCTCCAGCCGGAACTTGGCGATGTCGTGATCGCCCTGCAGGAGGGAGACCCAGGCGGCCACCCACAGCGCCGTGGCCCGTTCCGCGAGCGGCTGGCCGGGAAGGTCCAGCGCCCGGTCGACCCAGCGCCGTCCCTCGGGGAGGAATCCGTCGGCGTACCAGTGCTGCCGCAGCGCCGCCGTCATCAGCAGCGCGGCCCGCGGGCCGTCCGGATCGGACATGCACAGCTCCAGCGCGGCGCGCAGGTCGCCATGATCGGCGCGCAGCAGCGCCAGGGCCGCCTCCTGGCCGGGACCGCACCATCCGCTGGCCACGCGCTGGGCGCGCGCCAGGTAGAAGTCGCGGTGCCGCCGCCGCAGCGCGGCCTCCTGGCCGGACTCGGCGAGCCGTTCCCGCCCGTACTGCCGGATGGTCTCCAGCAGCCGGAACCGGACGCCCCCGTCACGGTGCTCGCCGATCACAATCGACTGGGCGACCAGCTGATCGACGAGGTCGACGATGGACGCGGGCTCCAGCCCGTCTCCGGAGCAGATGCCCTCCGCCGCGGGAAGGTCGAACCCACCGGAGAACACCGACAGCCGCGTCCAGAGCAGCCGCTCCTGCTCCGAGCACAGGGCGTGGCTCCAGTCGATCAAGGCGCGGAGGGTCTGCTGCCGGGGCAGCGCGACCCGGCTGCCGCTGGTCAGCAACGCGAACCGGTCCTCCAGCCGGTCGACGAGCTCCTCCACCGACAACACGCGCAGGCGGGTCACGGCCAGCTCGATCGCCAGCGGGATGCCGTCCAGGCGGGCGCAGAGCCGGGCCACGGCGGTGTGGTTCCGCTCGGTCACGGCGAAACCAGGATGGATGGCCGCCGCCCGCTCGGCCAGCAGGCTCACGGCGTCGTACTGGCCGAGCGCCTCGGCGTCCACGGCCTGCTCGGGATCGGGCATCGACAGCGGCGGCACCGTGAACAGGTGCTCACCGGTGATCGCCAGCGGTCGCCGGCTCGTGGCCAGGACCCGGACGCCGGGCGCGGCGCGCAGCAACCCGTCGGCGAACGCCGCGCAGTCGTCGAGCAGATGCTCGCAGTTGTCCAGGATGATCAGCGCCTGCCGGCGCAGGAGGAGCTCGGCCACCTTCTCGGCCGGCGGGCGGGTCGACTGGTCCAGGACGCCGACCGTGTTGGCCACGGTCTGGTCCACCTGCGAGCCGTCCTCCAGGGCAGCCAGGTCAACGAGCCACACACCGTCGGGAAAGGACCGGCGGGATTGGGCGGCGGCCTCCAGGGCGAGGCGTGTCTTGCCCACGCCGCCGACACCCGTCAGCGTCACCAGCCGCGAAACCGACATCAGCCGGCGTACCTCGGTGATCTCGCGTCGGCGCCCCACGAAAGTGGTGACGGCGACCGGCAGGTTACCCGTCGGAGCCGGTGCGGTCATGAGACATACATCATACGGACCGCGTCGTGGCGATGGCCATTGAAACACGTTGGTAAACCCAGGTCAGAACAGCGTCAGCCTGGACTCGTGACCGGCCGCCCGATGGAGCACCGGGCCGCCATGGCCGGCCGCACCGACTGGGCGATCAGTTTTCCGGAGTGAGCGGCTCGCGATGGATGGGACGCCGCGGGTGACGCCGACGTGGTTCACATGGACGGGTGATGAACTGGTGATGGCCACGTTCATACACTGCGAGCCGTTGGGGATCCGGCGGCCGGCGGGGCGGGTGCGCGCGTTGCGCGCGCATCCCGAGGTCGCTGTGACCATCGACACCGAGCCTCATCCACCCGATGTGCTGCTGTTGCGGGGCCGGGTGTCGATCACGGAGATCGACGGCATGGTGCCCGAGCAGGCGGAGGCGGCGCGTAGATTTCTCGGAGACGAGGGCGGAGCCGGTTATGCGGCAGGGGCGGCGCACCCCGAGACGAGGATGGCCCGCATCGCGTTGCGCCCCGCCTGGGTGGGGCTGCTGGACTTCCAGACCCGGCTCCCGGGGGTCTTCTGTTAGGGATCTCTACTTTTGCTGTTCATCTCGCCGTGGAATGCTGGTCACCTGGGCGTGAAGGAGCCGCAAAGCATGGCCGTAAAGCACCTCGAGGTCGAACGCAAGTACGATGCCGAGCCGGAGTACGCCGTCCCCGATCTGGCCGGGCTTCCCGGTGTCACAGGAGTCAGCGCGCCGGAGACCCACCATCTGGTCGCCACCTATTTCGACACCGACGATCTGCGCCTCGCGGCGCACGGCATCACGCTTCGGCGGAGACGCGGCGGCGCGGACGCGGGCTGGCATCTGAAGATTCCGGCAGGCCCGGACAGCAAGAACGAGCTACGTGCTCCCCTGGGGCGGGCGCAGGTCGTACCGGCCCGGCTGGCCTCGCTGGTCGCCGCCTACACGCGGGGCAAGGAGCTGGCACCGGTCGCCATGCTGGAGACCTCGCGGACGGTGGTCCGGTTGCTGGGTGAGGACGGCGAGGAACTCGCGGAGATCGCGGACGACGCGGTGACCGGGCGGGTGGTGGCCGACGATGCCGCCGGGCAGTCCTGGCGCGAGATCGAGGTCGAGCTTGCGGCGGGTGACGCCGCGCTGCTGAAGGCGGCGGGCAAGCGGCTCATCAAGGCCGGTGCGCGCAAGGCCGAGTCGTCGTCAAAGCTCGGGCGGGTGCTGAACGGGTCGATCCAGCGGACGGCTCCTGCGGAGTCCAAGGACACGGCTGGCGACGCGGTGGTCGGCTATCTGCGCGAGCAGGTGACAGCCATTCTGAAATGGGATCCCAAGGTGCGGCTGGCCGAGGACGACGCGGTGCACCAGATGCGCGTGGCGACGCGCCGGATCCGGAGCGCCTTGCAGAGCTATCGGGCGATCCTTGACCGCCGGCACACCGATGCGCTCAGGGTGGAGCTCAAGTGGCTCGCGGACGAGCTGGGCGAGGTCCGCGACCTTGAGGTCCTCCGGATGCGGTTCACGGAGCGGCTGGAGGAGATCGGCGAGAATCCGTCGCAGAGTTGGCTGACGGAGATCGGACGCCAGGAGGCGGCGGCCTACCGGCGGCTGAACGTGACGCTGAAGCAGCCTCGCTACTTCGCACTCCTGGACTCGCTTGAGGCTCTCGTCACCGATCCCCCGCTGACCGATCGGGCCGGGCGCAAGGCCACCAAGGAGCTGCCCGGCCTGGTCATGCGGATGTGGAAGAAGCTCGCCAGGGCGTACGACGAGATCGTGAGCAGCGACGATCCCGAAATCGCGCGACACGAGATGCGCAAGGCGGGAAAGCGGGCCAGGTACGCGGCGGATCTGGCCAGGCCGGTGCTCGGCAAGCCCGCCATGGAGACCTCTAAGCGCGCCAAACAGGTGCAGGAGGTGCTTGGCGGCTACCAGGACGGCGTCATCGCCATGGAACACCTCAAGGCCGCCCTGTCACGGACGAGCGACACATCGGAGGCCTTCACTCTCGGTGTCCTCTATGGCGTTGAGCAGTGTGAGGCGAAGGCCACGATCGCCACGCTTGCGGAGACCTGGAAGAACACCCCCAAACCGTCCTTCTAGTCACCTATGGCCTTGGTGACAGGGCTCGTCGCGGAACCCCATCGCCGGCTCGGCCGGCGGTAGGGGCGTGGCGTTCCAGGGCGGCGATGGTGGGTTCGCCAGCGCTGTCCGAGGCGATGTGCGCGACCCAGAAGGACCCCTTGCGCAGGCTCGGATCGTCGGGGACCTTCTCGCCGAGGCGCTTGCACAGCCCGGTGATGAGATCGGACACGACCTCGCCGTGCGTGCACACGATGGCCGGGGCACCGTCGGCCACCAGCTCGAGCAGCCGTTCGCACGCCTGCTCGGCACTGGTGGCGCCGACCGTGAAGGCCTCCTCGGTGACGACCTTCGCACCCTCCCGCCGGACGTACGGCAGGAGCGTCTCCAGGCATCGCGCCGTCGCCGAGCTGATCGGCCGGGCCTGCCCGTACGAGCGCAGCAGTCCCGCAAGCAGGGACGCCTCAGCGCGCCCGCGCTCGTCCAAGGGACGGAGCTCGTCAGGCCCCTTCCACTCGCGCTTTTCCCCCGCCGACCCGTGCCGCAGGATCACCAGCGGCCACGTGTCCGGCGGGCCCGCCTCGAACTCCCGCAGCAGATCGACATCGTGCGAGTAGCTGAGCCGCTCATAGGCGTCCACGATCGGCAGCCATTCCAGCCGGTCGACCTCGTCGTTCGGCTCGAACGGCCCGGCCAACGCGGCACGGGCGGTCCAGTAGTCGACGCGCTTGGTCTTGCCGTCCTTGGGATAGGAACTGGTCGGCAGGCGGCGGCCGAGCCGGGGCACGACGCCCGTTTCCTCTTCCACCTCGCGCACCGCGGCGCGCAGAATGTGTTCGCCGTGCTTGAGCTTCCCCTTGGGGAACGACCAGTCGTCGTACTTGGGCCGATGGATCAACGCGACTTCGGGACCTTCCGGACAGTCTCGCCACAACAGGGCGCCGGCCGCTCGGATCACGTCGTCGCCCTCCCCCACGTCGTCCTCCTCGATGTCCGACGGATCAAGAGGTTGCATCCACGGTCCTCCAGCGGCGGCTCTTCACCAGATGGCTCTGGATGTCCAGGAGCTTCTCGTCGGTCATCGCCGAACGCCGCGTCCACGTGCCGTCACCGTCCAGCCACCATGCCTGGGTGCCGTCGTCCATCGCCTGGTCGAGCAGCCCGACCAGTTTGGCCCGCTGCGTCCGTTCGGTCACCCGGACCAGGGCCTCCACGCGCCGGTCGAGATTGCGGTGCATGAGGTCGGCGCTGCCGAACCACACCTCCTGCTCACCGCCGTTCTCGAACGCGAACACCCGCGAGTGCTCCAGGAAACGCCCCAGGACACTGCGCACCCGGATGGTCTCGGAGAGGCCCGCGACGCCCGGCCGCAGCGCGCAGATGCCGCGTACCCAGATGTCGACCGGGACACCGGCCTGGGAGGCGCGGTAGAGCGCGTCGATGACCACCTCGTCGACCAGCGAGTTGCACTTCATGCGCACCCGCGCGGCCCGCCCGGCCCGGTGGTTCTCGATCTCCCGCTCGATGCGCAGCACCAAGCCGGACCGCAGGCTGTGCGGCGCGACGAGCAGGCGGCCGTAGGAGTTCTGCCGCGAGTATCCGGTCAGGTGGTTGAAGAGGACGCTGACGTCCTCGCCGATCTCGGGCTCGGCGGTGAGGAGGCCGAAGTCCTCGTACAGGCGGGCGGTCTTGGGGTGGTAGTTGCCGGTGCCGATGTGGCAGTAGCGGCGCAGCGTGCCGTCCCGTTCCTGCCGTACGACCAAGGCGAGCTTGCAGTGCGTCTTCAGCCCGACGAACCCGTACACCACGTGGCAGCCGGCCTTCTCCAGCTCGCGCGCCCAGGCGATGTTGGCGCGCTCGTCGAAGCGGGCCTTGAGCTCCACCACGACCACGACCTGCTTGCCGGCTTCGGAGGCGCTGATCAGCGCCTGGACGATCGGGGAGTCGCCGCTGGTGCGGTAGAGCGTCTGCTTGATCGCCAGAACGCGCGGGTCGGCCGCGGCGTCCTCGATGAAGCGCTGGACGCTCGTGGTGAACGAGTCGTACGGGTGGTGCAGGAGGATGTCACGTTCCCGGATCGCCGCGAAGATGCCGGCGTCCTCCGGGATCGCCTCCTTCGACGGCACGAAAGGGGGGTACTTCAACTCAGGCCGGTCCAGGTCCGCGATCGCGGCCAGGCCGGCCAGGTCGAGGGGGCCGTCCACTTTGTAGACCTGGCCCTCGTCGACGGGGAGCTCCTCGGTGAGGAACTCCAGCACGGCATCGGAGATCGAGTCCTCGACCTCCAGCCGGACGACCGGCCCGAAGCGGCGGCGCAGCAACTCGCGTTCGAGCGCCTGGAGGAGCCCCTCGCTGATGTCGTCGTCGATCTCCAGGTCCTGGTTGCGGGTGACCCGGAACGCGTGGTGCTCGACGACCTCCATGCCCACGAACAGCTGGCCCAGATGCGCCGCGATGACGTCTTCGAGCGGCGTGAAGCGGTTGGGCGAGGCCTCGATGAAGCGGGGCAGCACCGGCGGCACCTTGACCCGCGCGAACATCCTGGCCTCGGTCTCCGGGTCACGCACGATCACCGCGAGGTTGAGCGAGAGGCCGGAGATGTAGGGGAACGGGTGGGCGGAGTCGACGACCAGCGGGGTCAGCACCGGATAGATGCGGTCGCGGAAGAGCCGACGCAGCCGTTCCTGCTCGGTCTCGGCGAGGTCGGCCCACCGGAGGATCTCGATGCCCTCCTTGGAGAGCGCCGGGCGCAGATCGTCGCGGAAGCACGTGGCGTTCCGGAGCATCAGCTCATGGGCCAGAGTGGCGGTGCGTTCCAGCACCTCGCGGGGCTGCCGGCCGCTGGCGGACTGGACCGCGAGCCCGGTGGCCATGCGGCGGGCCAGGCCGGCGACCCGCACCATGAAGAACTCGTCGAGATTGCTGGCGAAGATCGACAGGAAGCGCAGCCGTTCCAGGAGCGGCAGCTGCGGGTCCTCGGCGAGCTCCAGGACACGCTGGTTGAAGCGGAGCCAGCTCTCCTCACGGTCCAAGAACCGGTCGTCGGGTAGTGACTCCTCGTCGAAGGGGAAATGTCCTGGATTGACGCTCATGTTCTTAATGTTCCCTGGCCAAGATGAACAACAGTCGAACGGACGAGTTTCGCTATTGGTCAGATACGTCGATCATGCCCCCGGTTCCCGATGATCACTCGGCCATCGGGGCACCGGCCGCCATCGGCCCGTTCAACCACGAACGGCGGCCAGGCCCGCACCGCGGGCACCTCCCCCAGCCATTGTCCCCTACCGGGCCATAGTACGCACTCCGCCAAATAAGGGGCCTGCCGCCGCCAGGCCCGTGACCTGCGCCTTCCCGGGCCCGCCGAAACCGGCGGACCTGTTAGGACTCCGACACAGCGGGTATCCGAGAGGACTGATCGAGGAGGAAACCGATGAGCGATATGACAAGCATGCCGACGTCGGGTGCGCCGACGTCGGAACTGGTCAAGCAGCTGAGCGAGCAGAGTGCCCAGCTGGTACGCGAGGAGCTGCGCCTAGCCCAGCTTGAGCTACGGCAGAAGGGGAAGAGCGCGGCCAAGGGCGCCAAGATGTACGGCGGCGCCGGCATCACTGCTCTCTACGGCGTCGGTGCGCTGATCGCCGGAGTCATCGCGCTGCTGGCGCTGGCCCTGCCCACCTGGGCGGCCGCCGCGATCGTGGCCGCCGTCCTGTTCGTCGTGGCGGCCGTGCTCGCGCAGCGGGGCAAGAAGGAAATGGCCATGGCCACGCCGCCGAAGCCCGAGCAGACCGCCGAAAGCGTCCGGGCCGACGTTCAGGAGATCAAGAACAGGGGCCACCGATGACCGAGCGTGACCAGGAACTCCGAGCGCAGCGTGAACGCACCGAACAGGCCCGCAATGACCTTGGCGCGACGGTGGGCGAACTCGCCTCGCGCACGGACGTCAAGGCACGGGCACAGCAGAAGGCCGGAGAACTGAAGGAACGTGCCCGCGAAGCGACACCTGAGGCCGCCACCAAGGCCGCCGAGCAGGTACGCAAGCGCCCGAGGCCCGTGGCCGCCGGCGCCGCCGCCGCAGCCGTCGCCCTGATCGTCGTCCGCCGCGCCCTGCGCAACCGCCGCACCACGCACAGCCGCCGCACCCTGCGCGGCCACCGCACATCAGGAAACCGACGCATCGTGGGCAACCTTCGCACCTTCGGCAACCGCCACATCTTCAGGAGCCGCCGCACTTTCTGGAGCCGCCACATCCCGGGCGGCCGCCGCATGCTCGGCAGTCGCCGCATCCTGAGCGGCCGCCCTGCTTCACACGCTGCCGCCAAGGCCAAGCAGAAGGGCATCACCCGCCCATTCCGCAGGAAGTAGACCGATCGCGGGTCTCCGCGCGATGGCGGTCGGTCCACCACATGACGACGGCCCGGGCGGTGGCCCGGCCGCGCGTTCACCGGCATGCTGAGCCGCTCGCCGGGGCTTCCGGCGTGCCGAAGATCTACTTCTCCGCGTACGCTGCGAGGGCATGACCGCTGGACTCTTCGTATACGGGACCCTGCGGTTCCCGGCCGTGCTGGAGGTCCTCCTCGGCCGGGTGCCGGACCTGTCCCCGGCGACCGCGACCGGCTGGCGCGTTCGGGCGCTTCCCGGCGTCGTTTATCCCGGCCTCATCGCAGACCCCGAGGGCGTCGCCGAAGGTCTGCTGATGACCGGGCTGACGCCTGCGGAACAGAGTCTGCTGGACGACTACGAGAGCGATCTCTACGAACTGGTGCCGCTTTCTCTCGATGACGGCCGGGCATCGTGGGCGTACGCCTGGAAGAACGCGACCGAGCCGTATGACTGGGACCTCGCTCACTTCACCGACCACGACCTGGCCACCTATACCGAAGGTTGCAGATTGTGGCGGCGAGCACACGACACGACGTGACGTAATTGTTAAAAATGTGACAATTCAGACTCCCCAAACTCGTCTGTGAGCCACTTCTGACTCGGGTTGAGTCAGATGATCCTGGACCGTCAGAGGAATCTGGCACCGCGCTCCCAGGGAGGTCCACATGGGCGAGGCGCCCCCCGCGGCCGATTGCCGTCCGCTCACCGAGATCTCGGCCGAGCTCGCCGAGCCACTCCGCCCCCACCTAGAAGCCGCCGCCGAAGAGATGGTCCGGGAGATCAAGGCACTCGTACCGGAGTACGCCCGGCCGACCGAGAGCCCGTACGGACAGCGAATGCAGTGGGCGGTCACCGAGAGCGTCCGGCAGTTCGTGGAGGCCTTCGGCAACAAGGACATCTCCTGGGTCGCCGTGACCGACATCTTCGTCGGCATCGGCGCGTACGAGGCGCGCAAGGGACGCAGCCTGGACGGCCTGCAGAGCGCGATCAGGGTGAGCGGCCAGGTGGCCTGCCGCCGTTTCATCAAGGAGGCCCAGCGCCTGAGCTGGTCGCTCCAGACGCTCGGCGAGATCACCGAGTCGCTGTTCGTGTTCCTGGAGAAGATCGCCGGAGCGGCGGCCCGCGGCTACGCGGAGGCGCAGGAAGTGCTGGCCACCGAGCGGGAGCGGTTCCGCTGGCGGCTGCGGGACCTGCTCATCGTCGACCCGCCCGCCAGCCGCGAGGCCATCACCGAACTCGCCAGGCCGGCGCGCTGGGACCTGCCGCGCACACTGGCCGTCATCGCCGTGCGTCCGCCGGAGGGCTATACCGCGCCCGTGCTGCCGCCGGCGGTCCTTGCCGATTGGCACGGTCCGGCCCCGTACCTGATCGTGCCCGATCCTGACGGCCCCGGGCAGGAGCGGCTGATCGCGTCCCTCGTCCGCGGTTGCCAGGCCGCCGTGGGACCGACCGTCCCGATGACGCGCGGCGCGCTGTCGCTGCGCTGGGCGAGCCAGGCGCTGCGGCTCATCGAACGCGGCGTGCTGCCTGCCAAGGAACCGGTCCGCTGCCTGGACCACGTCCCCACCCTGGTGACGGCGATGAGCCAGGAGCTGATCGACGTCGCGCTCCGGACCCGGCTCGCACCCCTGATGGACCTCCCTGTCCATCGGCGCGAGCCGCTCGCCCGGACGTTGCTGACCTACATGGAGTGCCACGACAACGCGGTGGCGGCGGCCGAACGGCTGCTGGTCCACGAGCAGACCGTCCGCTACCGGATCCGGCGTCTTGAGGAGATGTTCGGTGACGATCTCTACGAGCCGGACAGGCGGGTCGAGCTCCTCCTGCTGCTGCACACCTGGATCCGCGTCCGCTCACCCGAGGAGGCCGCTGCCGCCCCGGCCGAATCCGCGTGACAACCGCGGGGCTCAATGCCTGGGGCTCATGAGGCTCAAGGACCCAGGGGCTTAAGGCCTCAGGGGCTCAGCGGAATGCGTCGGCGTGCGCGATTGCCCACTGGGCGAACGTCCGCGGTGCGTTCCCCGTGACCTCGCGTACGGTCGGCAGGACGTGGGACTCGTCGAGCTTGCCGTCGGCGTAGAAGGAGAAGAAGGCATCCACGTACTCGACCGGCATGGTGCCGATCATGTCTTCCCGCGCCTGGGCTTTGGTCTGCCCCTCGAAGCGCAGCTCACGCCCCAGCACCTCGCCGAGGATGCGGACGCGGTCGGCGGGCAGCAGGGAGTCCGGGCCGGTCGGGTTGTAGACGTTCCCCTCGTGGCCGTCTCTCAGCAGTGCCTCGGCCGCCACCGCGGCGATGTCGTACGGATCGACCATCGCGATCCGCACCTGTGGGAAGGGCGCCCGCACCACGTCGCCGCCTGCGCGGATCTGCGGGGCCCATTGCAGGGTGTTGGACATGAATCCGCTCGGGCGCAGGAAGGTCCAGGGCACGCCGGATTCCCGTACGGCGCGTTCGGACTCGTTCATGTAGCGGGAGATGACGTTCCTGGTGTCGGAGGCCAGCACCGCGCCGCCCGAGAGGAGCACGACCCTGCCAACCCCGGCCCGGTTGATCTCCTCCAGCAGCCCCGGCATGTCCGCGTACCCGCTCAGCAGGAAGACGCCCTCCACTCCCTTGAGCGCACCCGCGAGCGACTCTGGATGATCGAGGTCCCCGCTCACCGGCTCGGTGCCGGCCGGTGCCTTCCCCGGATCCCGCACCAGCGCCCTGACCGCCACCCCGGCCTCGGCCAGCCGCCGCGCCAACTCCCCGCCGACGTTACCGGTCGCACCCGACACCAAGATCACAAGGATGTCCCTCCATTGGAACCACGATCATCCTGAACGTTCCACAGGACCCCGGCCGCGGTCGAGCCCTTTGATCATCTTTTCGACACTGGAAACTCTTCCGGCAGTTAAGGTGCCGTTCAGGCGGCCCCTGGGCTCAAATGTCAGACCTACGGGTAATGATCCGTGGTATGAGCAGAGACTCCCAACCGGGGTTGCGGTGCCCGCATTGCCAAACGGCTCTCACGCTCGTCCCCGCCGCGGGGAGCCAAACGACCCTTCCGTCCGCCACACCTTTCGCACTCGTCCGCGAAGAGGCCTCTCCGCCGCCCATCGCCGAGGTCCTGGCCCCTTATGCGGGCCGGGTAAAAGACTCCACCACGGCCTTGCGAGGCGCAGCCAAGGTCCGCGCCAGCCTCGACCGGGCACGCCAAGCCGGATCGCAACGCCGGACCACGCAACAGGCAGCCCGCCGAGCCTTCCGCAGCGCCTGACATCGGCAGATAAGCGCCTGACATCGGCCGATGGACGCCTGACACCGGCGATACAGGAACGAGTCAGCGCTGCGTGATCGGCTTGTCGACGGGGGTTTCGGGCGCCGACTGGATCGCGATGCCGCCGGGCGGGTGTGGCGCGCGTCCGCGGGGGATCGTCACCCGGACGGTCGTACCCGCGCCAGGCTCGGAGAGCAGGTCCGCCCGGCCACCGTGGGCGGCCGCGATCGCGGCGACGATCGGGAGGCCGAGGCCCGCTCCGCTGGAGTGATGCTCGGCGCGGTGAAAACGTTCGAACGCGCGGGCGGCATCCTCGGCGCTCATGCCCGGCCCCCGGTCGGCGACCTCCAGCAGGATTCCATGGGGCGTACGGGCCGCACGCACGGTCACCGGCGTGTCGTCAGGCGTGTGCACTCGCACGTTCGCCAGCAGGTTTGCCAGCACCTGGCGGATACGGGCCTCGTCCACGAAGGCGGTCAGGGATTTCGGCGCGTCCACCTCGTACGAACGATCCGGCGCGACGGCGGACGCGTCCGCGACCGCGTCCCGGACCAGGGTGGCCAGGTCGGTCTCGGCGGGCTGCAACGACTGCCCGCGGTCGAGGCGGGCCAGCTCCAGCAGGTCACCGACGATCCGGCTCATCCGCTGCGCCTCCTCCTCGATGCGGCGCATCGCGTCCGGCAACTGGTCGGGGTCGAGCGCGCCGTGCCGGTAGAGCTCCGCGTACCCCTGGATCGTCGTGAGCGGCGTCCGCAGCTCGTGTGAGGCGTCGGCGGCGAACTCCCGCACGCGGGCCTCGGACCGGCCGCGCGCCCAGAACGCCTGCTCGATGCGTTCCAGCATCACGTTGATCGACGCGGCCAGCCGGCCGACCTCGGTGCGCGAATCCGCGACCGGCATGCGGGCCCGCAGGTCACCGCCGGTCGCGATCCCGTGCGCGGTCTCGGCCATCCGCCCCAGCGGCAGCAGCCCGCGCGCGATCAGGTGCCGCCCCAGCAGCGCCAGCAGCCCCACCAGTGCCGTGGCCGAGGCCAGCTCGGCGATCACCAGGTTGCGCACCTCGGAGTTGATCTCCTCCAGCGGCGTCGCGACCACGATCAGATTGCCGTTGCGGGGGGCTGGCCGGGCGACGGCGCGCATGTCCGCGAGCGAGAACGGGTCGAGCGTGCGCGAGCGGTCATTGACCCCGGCGAACCCCAGGCGCTGGACCTCCGCGACGGCAGGCGCGGGATCAGGTTCCTGGTCGCTGAGCACGCGGATCTGGTTCTCCGGCGTCACCGACAGCACGATGAAGGGAGCCGGCGCGACCCCCTCGCCGGGCAGCCCAGGCCGGATAAGCCGTGCCACCGCCCTGTCACGCGCGGACCTCAACTGATCGTCCACCCGGTCCATGAGGTAGCCGTGCAGGAAGAACGCGCTGACGAACCCCGTGATCAACAGCCCGGCCAGCGTCACCGCGAGCAGCCCGGCCGTGAGCCGCGCGTTCAACGTCATGGCCGGAGCGCGTAACCCACCCCGCGCCGAGTGTGGATGAGCGGCGGGCCGAGCGGATCGAGCTTGCGCCGCAGATAGCTGATGTAGGTCTCCACGACCTGGCCGTTGCCGTGGTGTTCCCAGCCCCAGACGGCCTCCAGCAGCTGGGCGCGGGTCAGTACCCGGCCCACGTTGTGCATCAGGTGCGCGAGCAGCCGGAACTCGGTGGGCGACAGTTCCACCTCCACGCCCGCCCGCCGTACGGTCCAACGCACCTCGTCGAGCTCCAGATCACTGACGCGCAGCACCCCGTCCGCGCCCGGCGCACCGTCGGGGACCGGCTTGGGCGCCGTCCGGCGCAGGACGGCGCGCACCCGGGCCACCAGGGCGTCGATGGAGAACGGCTTGGTCACGTAGTCGTCGCCGCCGAGCGTGAGGCCGGTGACGGTGTCCGAGGGGGTGTCCCTGGCGGTCAGGAAGATCACCGGCACCTCGTCGCCGTCGGCCCGGAGCCGCCGGCAGACCTCGAAGCCGTCGAGGTCGGGCAACATCACGTCCAGCAGGATGAGGTCCGGCGGCCGGTCACGGGCCTCGCGCAGCGCGGCGGCGCCGCTGCCCGCAGTCGTGGGCTGGAAGCCGTGAAAGCGCAGCGCCACCTCGATCAGGTCGCGAATGTTGGCCTCATCGTCCACGACGAGAACGCGCTGCCGGTCCTCGCTCATGGGCTCCCCGCCGCGTCCGTACGCTGAATCCTCCCGCCCCCCGGATCTCGACGTTACTGCAGCCAGCCAACGAGGAGAACCCGGCACCAGGTCGGTTGGTGGCTAGTTCGGGGTTGTTCGTGGCCGGTCCTTCTTATCCGGCACCCGGACGATTTTGGCGGTGCGGGTCGTTCCGTTCTGGTCGCCCCACACCATCACCCGGTCGCCGTTGGCCACGTCGTTGAGGGCGGCCTTGGCCCGGTTCTTGCGCACCTTGGTGTCGGCGGTCGTGTTCCATGTCCAGCTCACGCCGTCGTCACTGCGCACGGTCAGGCTCGATCCGGTGCGCGCCGTGACTTGACCTCGCTGCCAGGCCATCTCCACGAACTTGCCGTCCCGGCGCACCGTCATCTCGCCGTGCACGCCGCGCGCGGCACGTGCCGCATGCAGGCGTGGATGCTTGTGTTTGTGGCGGTCCGGGGCAGCCGAGGACGAAGCCGTGGGAGTGGGCGACGGTTTGGCCGCAGCCGCCGGAACGGCGAGGTACAAGCCCAGACCGAGTAGTCCCGCCGCGCCGATCGCCGCCACGCCGGTCTTCCTGTCGATTCTCATGACGTCAGCCAAGCGGCGGCTGCTGCTAAACCACCTGGAGTTGACTGGGAAAACCCTGGGAAACCGGAAGCGGGGGTCACCCGTCCAGCGCGCCCAGTCCGGTGAGGAGCCGCGCGACGTCGAGGCCGGAGGTGAGGTAGTCGACGAAGAGCGGGTTGTTCAGCGCCCACTTGGAACGCCGGTAGCGAACGAGGAAGATCGCGTCTTCGGTCGAGTAGCCGAGGTTGATCAGGGTCTGCACGATGACGACTCCGGAGCGGTTGTAGCCCGAATGGCATCGCACCAGCACCCGGCGTCCGTTACCTACAGCCGCGGCAGCGATGTCGGCCAGCCCGCAGACCGCCTCGATCTGCTCTGGGACCAGAGGCCCGTCCGGAACCTCGACGCAGTGGTGCTCGACTCCGGCGTCAGGTCCGTGACCGTCCAGCCGGTAGAGGCTGAGCACGAGGTCGAACTCCGCCGTGACCACCGCGCGCATCCGTACGCCGGCGGCGTCGCGGTACACATGGCCGCCCATCCACAGGCCGGGAATGATCTCATGCCACGGCGCGTCCGCGTCGGGCGTGCCCTTGCCCTTGATCCGCATGCCATCGCCCCCTGCGGCGAGAACCAACGTAGATCAACCGGGCTCCACCGTATTCGGTGCACGGGCCTTTTGGACAACTTTCGAATAAGACGGCCCGGACCGGGATCATTCCGGTCCGGGCCGTGCTGCGCGGTGTGCCGTAGATCCGGCGCGTCAGCTCTGACGGAGAGCCTGGCCACGCGCCTGCCCACGCGCCTGGCGGAGGGCTTGGGCACGCGCCTGCCCGCGCGCCTCGCCACGCGCCTGCCCGCGCGCCTCGCCACGCGCCTGCCCGCGCGCCTCGCCACGCGCTTGCCCGCGCGCCTGGCCGCGCGATTGCCCGCGGGCCTGGCCACGCGTCTGGCCGGCGACGAGCGCCCCGAGGGCGATCGCGAGGCCGAGGGTCTGCCACTGGTTGAGGGTCTGGCTGAGGAAGACGATCCCGGCGAGGGTGGCGACGAGCGGGTTGACCAGGCCGAGGAGGGAGACGGAGGTGGGTGTCAGGTTGCCGATCCCGCGGTTCCAGAAGGCGTAGGCGATGGCCGTGCCGATCACACCGAGGTAGGTGAAGCCGACGAGGTTCTCCGCGGTGAGCGTGCTGGGCAGTCCCTCACTGACGAGGGTGAACGGCGCGATCATGAGACCGCCGAACGTGAGCTGCCAGCCGGTGACGGCCAGGAGCGGGGCGTCAGGCCGTCCCCAGCGCTTGGTGAGGACGACGGCAAGCCCCATCAGCGAGGTCGCGATGAGCATGACCCCGATGCCGAGCGGATCGATCCGTGCCGCGGAGGTCAGGGTCAGCAACGCCACACCGCTCGTTCCGACGAGCGCCGAAGCCAGGACTCTGCGCGTCGGCTGGAGACGCAGGATCGCCAGCGAGAGCAGCGCGACGATCAGCGGCTGCACCGACCCGATGGTGGCGGCGACGCCGCCGGGCAGGCGGTAGGCCGCGAAGAAGAGCAGCGGGAAGAACGCACCGAAGTTGAGCAGGCCCAGGACCGCCGACTTCCACCACCAGGAGCCGAACGGAAGGCGCCGGGTCACTGCCAGCAGGATCAACCCGGCGGGGAGGGCCCTCAATGTCGCGGCAAGAAGCGGCCGGTCGGGAGGCAACATCGTGGTCGTGACCACGTATGTGGTGCCCCACGTCGCGGGTGCGTAGGCGGTGAGCGCGAGGTCCTTGAGGTGCGGGAAGGACGCGGCGTGCGGGGCGGCGATGCTGGCCATCTGGATCACTCCTCATTGATAATCTCAACGTTGAGATATCATCACGGGTACTGCCTCAACGTCAAGTAGATGAACGTTGAGATTATTTCCGTTGAGAGGAGTGGACGATGTCCGACGCAGTGGACGAGATCCGTGCGCAGTGGGGCCGGGAGCGCCCTGACCTGGACACCTGGCCGATGGGCATCGTCGGCCGGATCAGCCGGCTGTCGCGCCTGCTGGACCGGGAGCTCAAGGAGTTCTTCGCGGGTTACGGCCTGGAGTTCTGGGAGTTCGACGTGCTCGCCACCCTCCGCCGCGCCGGTGGGACGAAGGGCCTCACGGCGGGCGACCTCAACAAGGCCGCGATGGTGACCTCCGGTGCCATCACCAACCGCATCGACCGCCTCGCCACCAAGGGCCTGGTCGAACGTGTCCCCGATCCCCAGGATCGCCGGTCCATCCGCGTCCGCCTCACCGACCAGGGCCGCGCCATGGTCGACGAGATCGTGGGACCGCACGTGGAGAACGAGGCGCGCCTGCTCGCGAGCCTCGGGTCCGAAGAGCGCGACCAACTGGAGAACACCCTGCGCAGCGTCCTTGAATCGCTAGGAGACAAGTCCCTGGAGTAGCCGCCCGACGAGGAGAATCATGCGAAAGGCGGCGGCAAGCGGCAGTCCCTGATTCGCCGCATCCGGACACAGACAGGCGGTGCGCCCCGCTTATGGACGCACCGCCTGGTCCCCGCGTCAACTCACAGCGTCGATGAAGACGTAGTCGGCGCGATACGGAACTTCTGCCTTGCTGCCCGGCTCGCAGGACCCGGCCGGTGCGACCCCACCCACTGTGTTGAGCCGCAGGATCTCGTTGATCCCAGACAGCAGTCCCTCAGGTTCGCCCGCCTGGGTCGCGGCCAGGTCGAGCTCCGCGATGTTGCCACTCCCGTTCGGCGTCCGGGAGATCACGCTGCCGGTCACCGCAGAGCCGTCCTTGGCCAGCCACTTCGGCGGGCCGGCCGGTCCGGGATTGACGAAGAAGTGCGAGATCTTCCGCTGCAGCGACGCACGTACGTTGTCCTGGGTGAACGCGAACGTGCCGTTGGCCTGCTGCGTACATGCGTAGATCTGAACCCCCTTGAGCACCGAGGCCTTGAAGTTCTGCCGGAGTGCGCGCTTCATGTCGATGGCGCTGGTCAGCTTGTGGACCTGCCCGCGGACGGCCCCGCCGGTGAACTGCCGGTTGTGCAGGTCGATGTAGAAGCTCCCCGGATCGTTCCGGAGCTGATCCAGGAGCTTCTGGTCGGAGACCCGCACGGTCCCGCTCACCGACCCCAGCCCGCTCGGCCGTGTGAAGAACGAGATCTTCGCGTCCCCATTGGTGCCCTTCGCGCCCTGGTGTAGCTCACCGCTCGTCGGAACCCCGATGTCGCGGGACTCGATGGCGAACGACACCTGGTCGCCCTTGACCCCCAGGTACGCGACCGCGCTCCCGTCCTTGTCACCGCCCGACACGACGTTGGCCCCGTTGAGACTGGTGGCGAAGAACGCACCCGTGTCACCAGCGGCCGGCGCCGCCATGCACGCCAGTCCAGCGACCGCTACGGCCGTGATGGTGATGCTGCGATTCATGGAGCACCCTCTCCTCGAGGGTCCAGCTCCCCTAGCCAGACCCTTCAGGCCAATACACGGCAGTCCGGGCAGCTCACGTTCAACTTCCCAAAGAGACCTGAATCACAACCCGTATCTTGAACGCTCCCCGCTGTCCACCCCGTACTACCTGGGTTAACCGCGAAGCGAATCTCCATCCCTTGCCGGTATCTTGTTCGCACTCCGGGCATGGAATGAGGGATATACATGGGTGCATGGGGCCACGGACCCTTTGAGAACGATGGCGCATACGACTATCTGGCCAGCCTCAGGGACATAGGCACTGCGGCGGCGCCTGATGCGCTGCGCCAGACCCTCACGGCATTCTTGGCCCCTTCGCAGATGGTCAGTTCCAAGAGCGCAGATCAAGCGGTCGCGGCGGCCGCCCTGATAGCGCTACGAGCAGGAGCTGACGCCTCAGTCTCGGGCACTGTCGAAGACTTCCTGGACTCACACCCGTTCGCCTGGGACGAAGAAATGCGAACGCTGGCTGCCAAGGCGTTTACTCATGCCCTGGAAGCCGAGAACAACGAGTGGCTCGAAGTGTGGGAAGACCAAGCCCACAAGGTGGCCGCAGCGCTGGAGCCATTCCGGCAAGCGGTAGCCGACCCGACTTGAGAAGGCGCTACGTTCATCTGTAGTACAGCCAGGAGGGCTACGAAGGAGCAGAGGGGTTCGGCCGGGATGGCGGATGGGGAGTCTCTGACCGCAGGCACATGTGTCGTGTGCAAGCAGACCTTTGAGTTCGATCCTCGGAGCGTTCCGACGATTCTCATAGATCCTGAGACCGGTCTGCCGCCGGGGATGACGGTGCTGGGCTCGTTGCGACCGGCCACGCCGGAGGCTGTCGCCAGATCGACCGACGAGCCGATCTGCCCGCAATGTGTGAGTAGGGCGCGGCAGTTCCAGGCGGCCAGCGAGTCGACTCCCGTGTGGGGCACGTGGCCGTGAACGGACCGGTGCTCGGCGCCGTGGCTTGATGATCATTTCGGCGTGCTTTGTCGTATCGACCCGATATCGTGCGTGCGGTCAGTAGGGGACGAGTCACGGCGGGACACCACATGACGGATCCTGGAGCTCACCCTCGCAGGGGGGATCTGGAGGCATGGGTGCGGTTGCTCCAGCCACTGAGGGTGCTTCGATGAGCCTTGGGGCGGGGGATCATCATCCGGTTGGGGGCGGGCGCGTTCGCCCGGACCGGCAGCGCCGAACTGGGGCCCCTCTGTCGGATCTGCGGCGGCTGTTGGAAGAAGAGCCGGCCGACCCGGAGGTGGTGGAGGAGGCGCGGCGGCGCAAGGAGGCCGCACTGCTGGACTTCGGTGTCGGGCAGAGCGTGGTCGCGTCCTGGTTGTACGCCAAGTGCCATCACCACATTCCGACCACCGCGATCCCCACCGCCGCGGTGATGGCCACCGGCGACGGCAGTTGCGCCCTGCTCTACAACCCGTATTTCTTCCTGGAGCTGGACCTCGAAGGGGTCAAGTTCGTTCTGTTTCATGAGGCGCGGCATCTGATGCACCGGCACCTGTACGTGGAGGAGGAGCTGCGTACCGATCCTGCGTTCACGCTGGCCGCCGAGGTAGCCATCAATCACGTCGCACTGCAACGGCTGCGGCGGTCCAGCCTGCCCACGATTCCTGGCTCGCAGGAGCCGGTCGGAGTCGACCCAAGGCTGGTCTACCAGGCGTATGAGGAAGATTTGCGGCAGCAGAAGCTCACGCCGCTGCCGTATGAGGAGTTCGTCTACACCGATCTCACGGTGTACGGCGAGCTGCGACGGATGAAGACGCTCGGCGAAGTCGGGTGGGGATATTGCCTTCATCAGGGTGACCTCGCCGAGGACGTTCCCATGGATGCCGAGACCGTGGAGCAACTGGGTGACGAGGTGCTGCGCCAAGTGATCCAGGCCGCGCTACGGAGCAATCCGGCAGCGCGCGACGAGGTGCTCGATCTGGCCGACCGCACGGCCGACGGTGGAGAACGGCTGGATCAGCTTTGGGGCAGCCTGGGCTTGGACAAGCTTCGCGGCACCACCCCGAAGACCCGCCGCGTCGACTGGTGGCAGCGCTGGTTGGTCGACGTGCTCGCCTCGAAGCTGGACGAGAGCGAACGCCTCGTCTACCCGAAGAAGCACGGCGCGATCCTGCTGGCCCTGGGCCACGACCCGATGTTGACCCGGCGCGGACCGCAGCGGAAAAAGGTGGTGCTCATCGCGTTCGACACCTCGGGATCGATGCCCGACTCCGTGGTCGACTGGCTGACCACGCTGGTCGGGCAGACCGACGGGGTGGAGAGCCACTGGCTCAGCTTCGACGGCGTGGTGATGCCGTTCGTCCCTGGGGAGCGGGTTTCGGGTGGTGGCGGCACGGACTTCCAGAACGTCGTCGACTACGCCGAGGGCCGGCTCAAGGTGAACGGCAAGCGGTTCGAGGAGCAACCCGATGCGATCATCATGGTGACCGACGGATACGCGCCCCGTGTCACCCCGGCCGACCCCGAGCGATGGATCTGGCTGATCACCGACAACGGCGCTGACTGGCCGGACCGGCATCATCCCCCGATGGCCTGCCACCGCGTCACGTCCACTCGATGACCCAGGAGAGCTCAACAGTGTCCGAGACCATGCCGATGGAGCGCGGGGCTCACCAGGTGGAGCGCCAGTGGAAGGCCACCGCCACCTATCCGGATCCGCCGGAGGACGGCCCCACCGCGAAACTCGAGAAGTTCATCGACGCGATGATCGCCACCGGCCAGACCGGGCAGATCTTCGGCGAGCACGGCATCGGCAAGACGTCCACGTTCGTGTCGTACATCCCGAAGCGGTTTCCCGGCACGACCCTGGTGGTCGTCCCCGCCGCCAACCTCACCCCGGACGACCTGCTGGTCAACGCCCCTGTACGCGACGAGCGCAGCGGTGAGCTGGTCCTCCGCCAGCTCGTCATGCGGCAGCTCGTCCCGGGCAGGCCGTTCGTCCTGCTCATCGACGACTCGTTGCAGGCCGGCAGCACGGTGCAGTCGCAACTCATGCAGATCGCCTGCGACTGGACGTTGGGTGAGTACGACCTGCGCGAGCTGGGCTGCGTCGGGGTGTTCCTCACCGACAACGAGTCGCTGGCCGAAACCAGCGTGCGCCGCTCTGACCTCGCGATCCTCGACCGGATGGTCACCATCCGGCTGACGGCGAACGACACCGCGTGGCGGCTGGCCCTCGCCGAGCGGTACCCCGACTGGAATCTGCGTGAGGTGTTCCGGCAGTGGGCCTCACTCAACCCACAGCTCCGCCACCTGCTCTCACCGCGCACACTGCAGCATGTGCTCGACTGCGCCCGCGCCGGGTTCCCGCTGGTCTGGGGGCTGCCACTGCTGAACGGCAGCAGGCTGGCGCTGGTCGAGGAGAGGAAGGACGGCAAGCCGGGCCGGGACCGTACGGCCGAAGTCCTCGACGGCATCGCCGCGGCCGTCGGGGTGAGGAACCCGGCCACCGTGGCCGACCCGGTCCGCCGCATCCTCCGGGCCGCGATGACACACCGCTGGGCGGTCCTCCTCCAGGGGCCGCCCGGCTGCGGCAAAACGGAGATCACCAAGCAGATCGCCCGGGAGGAGACGGGCCGCGAACCGGTCTACTTCTCGCTGCCGGTGACCAATGTCGAAGACCTGTGCGTCCCGGTGCCCACTCCGGACGGGGCGCTGGAAGCCATGCTCGCCCGGTCGCTGCTCGCCCCGGAGCCCAAGGTGCTGATCTGGGACGAGTACAACCGGCCCAAAGACAAGGCCACCTTCGCCAAGCTGATGGAGATCACCCAGGAATGGACGCTCGCCGGGCGCCCGATCCCCGGCCTGCGGGCGCAGGTGGCATTGCAGAACCCGCCGTACCACCTGGGCCGCAAGATGCTGGTCTCCAGCAACAACGTGGCTCAGGCCAGCCGGTTCACGGTCAGCTACGAGGTGCACCCCGAGGACATCCCGGCCAACGAATGGCTGATCTCGACGTACGGCGAGACGGCCGAGACGGTCCTGGACTGGTGGAAGAACGACATCGACGACGAGGGCCGGGACTGGATCACCAAGCGCACCCTGGAACGGCTGATCAAGCTGCACCAGACGGACATGCCGTTGCAGTCGGGACTGATCTACCTCGGCGACGGTGAGTACGCCCCGGTGCCGCTGACCGGTCTGGAGGCCCGTCTGGCCGGCCGGCCGCGCATCGGTCTGCGCGAAATCGCCAGAAACCACCGCAGCTGGGAGACCCGGCTGTCAGCCGCGACCGAAACGGCCACGGAGGGCACCGACGACACCGACATGGTCCACCAGGTGTTCTCCAATGCCGAGGTCTCCCAGCTGGAAAAGCATCTCGACGTGGTGGCCCGGCTCCTGCCGTACCTGCCGCCGAAGCTGAGGGCCACCTACCTGGTCGGGCAGACGCCGGAACGGCAACGCTTCTGGGTGGCCGCCCTGGCCCGGATGGCCGAACTCTCCGCACGCCCCTAGGAGCCGGCGACCTCCTCTTCGCGCGCGTCCTCCTCTTCGCGCTCGCCCTCCTTTTCGCGCTCGCCCTCCTCGTCATCTTCGTCCTCTTCATCGACGCAGTCGCACTCGCATTCGCACTCGGCGTCGCCGTCGCAGACACAGTCGTCCTCGTCGCAGTCACAATCGCAGTCGCAGTAACAACCGCAGATGCGGTCCTCCCAGTCCTCGTCGATGTCGGCGAACTCGAACAAGCGGATCTTCGGGACGGACACGGTGGACTGCTCGTGATTCACCATCCAGGTGTTCCGGAAGAAGTCGAACGTCAGGTGATAGCAGTCGGCGGTCTCTGCGAACAGGATCGGCGGGACGAGGAAGTGCGCCACGTCGACGGTGGCTGCGGTGGTGATGAGGCTCTCGGCAGAGGGAAGGGGTGGACCGCCTTGGCAGGAGGCGAAGTTCACCGGCGTCAGCGATTCCTTGCCGAGAACGTGGATGCGGTTGCCCTCAACAACGAACATGTCTGGGTCAAGAAGTACGTCCTCGCCGAGCATCAGAATCGGCGCCGGCATGATGTCCGCCTTCGCAGAGTCCTGTGCGCGTGTGTAGTGCTGGATGACGTCGGCGTTGCGCGTGGTGTCGAAATTGGGGCTGATCAGACCCCCGCTGCAGATCCCACATGCGCAGTCGGGTAGTTCTTGGGTGTCGGGCTGCTCCGGCTCGGGAAACAGCATGGACTTGTCGAACGGCACGACGGCCGATTCACCGCGCTTGTCCCGGAGGAAACCGGGGATCCAGTCGGTACCGTCGGCCTCGATCACCTCCGACTCGCACGCGGAGCGGAATGCGGTGTCGCCGAGCTTGCAGTTGAAGTAGTCCAGAAGTGTGATCGCGGCGCACTCGGCGAGCGAGGGGTCGTCGTCTTTGGCGAACCAGAAGTCGTAGCCGTTCGCCACGAAGTGCACGCCGCGAAACTGCTTGTGAACGAACGGCTCGCGGGCGGCGGCAGCAGGGGCGAGTCCGCTCCAGTGCGCGGCGCTGACCCGGTTGTAGTAGTCGTCGGCGTGGCGGGTGAGCTCGGGAGCGAAGACGCTCTCGCCCGTCCAGTAGGTGGCCTTGCTGAACAGCGCGCCGATCTCGGGATCGTGCGTGACCTCGGGATCGGTGAAGACCAGCTCGGTGCGCAGGAAGACCTTGCGGCCATCGTCATAAGGCGCACCCTCATGCTCGTACCGCTGGTCGAAGACCACACAGGTGAACGGCTCGATCTCCTTGAGCGCGGCGCCGTCGGTGAGGTCGAGGACGGGCGTGGCCGAGCCGCCGGTCATGTAAAGCAGAAGCGTGTAGCGGGAGACATGATGGCGCGCCGAGTCGTAATACGGCGTGTCACGGTGACGGTGGAAATTGGCGTCACCAGGCTCAAAACGGTTGCAGCGGAACACGGGATTCACGTGCGAAAAGCCGTCGCGCACCAGCTGCGACATCGCCTTGGTCACCGCGGTGGTGAGCGCCTCGGCCAGCATCGCCGAGTGGAAGATGAACCGGTCGCCGCCCCGGGACGCGGCGTTGAGCGGCGGAACGTAGAGCTCCAGCGAGTCAAGCTCTTCCAGGCGGGCGCGGGCGGTGGGCGGGAGCTGCAGCGAGAACGTGTACGCGCCCTTGGCGAACTCCTCGCACTCGGTGAGCTCAAGCTCCAATGGAACGTCCGAGAACAGCCGGTCGAGGGGGAGGATGTTCTCGAAGGTACGGAACGACAGCTCACGCGGATCGGCGAAGACGGCGGCGAGATACGGAGCGGTCTCGATCGGCCGGGCGAACAGGTCGCGCACATCCGCGTCGATGCGTTCGGCATCGATGAAGCGCACCACCTTGAACCGTGCCGTCGGATGCCAGGAGACCGCGAGCCCATCGATCGTCGTGGCGGGTTCGCCGTCGGTCGCGTCGACCTCCGCGCGGTACCGGTCGACCTCCGCGCGATGGCGGTCGACCTCCTCGGCGGGGGCGTCGCCGGTCGACAAGGCGAAGAAACGATCGCGGAGTTCCCTGCTCATACACTTCTCCAGTAACTGCGCAGTGCGGGTGGGAGCTGGGGGGCACGCGCGAGCATCCTCGCGCCGTCGTCTCCGACGTCCGCGCGGTACAGCAGCAGCCGCTTGAGCGACCCGATGAACGGTGCCTCCAGCAGAGCCTGCACCCCCTCCGCGCCGATCTCGTTGTAACGCAGGTCGAGCTCGGTCAGTCCCTCGAAACGGTGCAGTGAGGACACACCCTTCGCGGCGATCTCGTTGCTCTGCAGGTGCAGACGGCGAACACCGCCGAAGCACGGGGCCGCCGCGAGAGCCGCCAGACCCGAGTTGCCAATGCGGCTATACCGCAGGTCAAGCACCTCAATTCGCTCCTGCGCGGCCGCAGTCGCCAGGTCCCCGACATCACTGCGGAGGTACATCGACACGGCGAGGGCCTTGGCGCCGAGCGCGCCGATACGCAGGTACGAGAGGTCGAGTTCGGTGAGCTGGCCGAGATTGAGCGTCGCGAGTGCGCCGGCCTCGACGCCCGAGGCCGGGAGCGGCTCGCCCTCATCATCGAGGCGGTCTTCCTCCCAGTCATCCTCGTAATCCTCCTGGCCGGGCGCCGTGATCCGCAGCGCGGTCACAAAGGGCCCACGCAAGGCCTGCTCGATCACGACGGGCGCACCATCAGACCACTCAACGGCGACCTTCGTGGCGAACCCGTACCGCCGTTCAACCACGGTCGCCCCCGGTGGCAGCGCCGCGTCCCAGGTGTCCTGGTGCTCCTTCACAAGCGCGGCGAACTCGCGCTCAAGGGCATCACGCTGCGACGCGCCGGCACGCGCGCGGCGCTGCTCAAGACGGATCAGCGCACCCCGCGCGTCACCCTGCTCGCTGAGCCAGTCGCCGTAGACAAGCCATGAGGCCAGGTCACCGGGACGATCCCGCAGCCTCTGTTCAAGAGCCGCAATTTCCATCCAAAGCATCTTATGATCAAGGACCGACAACCGCCCCGCCATCGCCAAAAGGCAGCCGCCCCCGCTGCCCCGGTCTCTCGCACTCGACCGGCGGGCGCGACGCCTTGGCTGTCAAGGTTTGCGATGCCTTGTCCATCACGGTTCGTTCCCGGACGGTGGGCCTTGGCTGTCAAGGTTTGCGACGCCTTGTCCGTCACGGTTACCAAGGCCCGTCATCCGGGAGCGTGATACGCCGATTCCCAGATCACGGCTCTGCGAGCCTGCCGATTAGCGCCAAGGGGCTACAGATCTGCGTGACCGATTAGCCCCACGAGACCTATTCCCCGGGCGATCACATTTTCTACGATGCCCGCATTCACTTCCCCCCGTCCACGTCACAGAAACGGAAATGCCATGAAAGCGAAACTCATGGGTCTCGCCGTCGCCGGAGCGACCGTCGTGGCCCTGAGCACGGGCGCCCCGGCCACGGCCGGGACCACGGTGACCACAGGGACCACGGCGACCACGCAGGCCAAGCAGACCACGCAGGTGGCCGCGTCCGCCGTGCGGACGGCTCCGGCTGAGGCGGCGGCCAGGTGCACGCTGCGACTCGCCAAGCTGAAGAAGAACAAGGCCAAGACCAGGGTCGTCGCCGTAGCGACCGCGTCGAAGGGCTGCAAGAAGAGCCGGGAGTTCTGCGTGGGGCTGAACCGTTCTTCGTGGAGCGGCCCGCGCCAGATCGCCGGCAAATGCTGGAAGGGCGCCAAGAAGGTCACCCTGACGGGGTGCAAGAAGGGCACCTACACGTACCTGTTCCGCGTCGGCTTCATCAAGCCGAGCTTGCCGCAGAAGGACTACGACTTCAGCGTGTCCAAGCGCCTGACCTTCAAGAAGTGCTAGTGCTGGACGTTCAGGAGGACTCTCGGACGATCAGATCGGCGGGCAGGACGGTCGGCTCGGCAAAGCGGTCTGGGCCCAGGAGGCGTTGGACGATCGCCTCGGCGACCGCGGCCACCGGTGTGCGTACCGAGGTCAGGGCCGGGTCGGTGTAGCGGGCCTCCTCGATGTCGTCGAATCCGACGACCGCGACGTCATCGGGGACCCGGCGGCCCATGCGGCGCAGGGTGTGCAGGGCGCCGATCGCCATCAGATCGGTCGCGGCGAACACCGCATCCAGATCCGGCCCGTCCAGCAGCAACTGGCGCATCGCCGCGGCGCCCGACTCCCGGGTGAAGTCCCCCATGGCGACCAGTGAACGCCGGTCGGCGGCCGACAGCACGTCGCGGTAACCGGCCAGTCGGTCCCGGCCTGCAGGCATGTCGGGTGGCCCTGCGATGGCGGCGATGCGCCACCTGCCTCGTTCCAGCAAATGGCGTGCTGCGGCGCGAGCACCGCCGACGTTGTCACAGTCGCAGTACGGGAGGCTGACGGTGGCGACCGGACGTCCGTAGGAGACCACCGGCACATGCGAACGGGCGAGCGCGGCGGGCAGCGGGTCCGCGCCGTGCGTCGACAACAGGATCACCCCATCGACATGACCACCCGCGACATAGCGCTCGATCCGGGCATAGGCGGCCGATGAGGACGCCAGCATGAGGACGACCTGTTTACCGGCGCGTTCCAGTTCCCTGCCCACGGCCCGTACGAGCACCGAGAAGAGCGGGTCTTCGGCAGCGGGCGGTTCGGAGACCACCAGGCCGATCGAGTCGGTGCGCCGGGTCACCAGGCTGCGCGCCGCCGAGTTGGGCACGTAGCCGAGTTCGTCCACGGCGCGCAGCACCGCGTCGCGGATCTGGGCGTGCACCGTGTCCGAGCCGTTGACCACTCGTGACGCGGTCGCCCTGGAGACTCCGGCGCGTGCGGCCACCGCCTCCAGCGTGGGTCGTCTCATCACGGGCGCCTCCCGGGAGAGCGCTCTCTCAGAGAAACCATTGTCCAGGTCGACCGAAAGAGAACGATTCTCCTGTCCGGATGTGGCCGCCGCGCGATTCATCGAACATCACTGGGCCTCAGGCCTTCGCCCTGGCCACGACTCGCTCCGCGCCGGCTGGTCTAGACAAGAGAGCGCTCTCTCACGGGCCTTGACAGAAGGTCATCGGCGCATGAAATTGACGCGCAGGCGCCTCTCGCACCACCCCCTGCTCCCCCTGCGGAAGGGCCCCGTCATGCCCCGTCCACCCCGTTCATGGCGGAGAGCCGCACTCGCGGTACTCGTCTCCCTCTCGATCCCGGCCCTCTCAATCCCGGCTCCCAGCCTGGCCGCCCATGCCTCCGTTCCCCCGCCACCCGCGGGTTGGAGCCTGGTGTGGAGCGACGACTTCGACGGCCCCACCGGGTCCCTGCCCTCCTCGTCCAACTGGCAGGTCGACACCGGCCACGGTTATCCCGGCGGCCCCGGCAACTGGGGCACCGGAGAGATCCAGCGCTACACCGCCGACCCGGCCAACCTGAGCCTCGACGGCGGCGGCAATTTGCGAATCACCCCGATCAGATCCGGATCCGGAGAATGGACCTCGGCACGGATCGAGACCCGGCGCGCCGACTTCAAGCCGGCCGACGGACGGATCCTGCGGATGGAGGGCCGCATCCAGATGCCGAACGTCACGGGCTCACAGGCGCTCGGCTATTGGCCCGCGTTCTGGGCGCTCGGCGGTCCCTACCGCGGCAATTACTGGAACTGGCCGTCGATCGGCGAGTTCGACATCATGGAGAACGTCAACGGCATCAACTCTGTCTGGGGCGTGCTGCACTGCGGCGTCAACCCGGGCGGGCCGTGCAACGAGACCTCCGGTCTGGGCGCCAGCCGCGCGTGCCCCGGTTCTTCCTGCCAATCGGCGATGCACACGTACCGATTCGAATGGGACCGCAGCGTCAGCCCCAACCAGCTGCGGTGGTACGTCGACGGCCAGCAGTTCCACAGCGTCAACCAGTCGCAATTCGACGCCACCACCTGGAACAACATGACGGGCCACGCCGGCTACTTCCTGCTCCTCAACGTGGCCATGGGCGGCGCGTTCCCCGACGGCGTCGCGGGCCACGCCACACCGACGGCCGCCACCGTCTCAGGTCGGCCCATGCTCGTCGACTACGTCGCGGTCTGGCAGAGCGGCGGCGGCACAACGAACCCACCGGGTAGTCGCGACGCCTACACCACCGTCCAAGCGGAGTCATTCGACGGCCAGAGCGGTCTCAACGTCGAGACCACCTCTGACAGCGGCGGCGGCCAGTACGTCGGCTGGGCCGCCAACGGCGACTGGGCGCTCTATCGAGGCGTGGACTTCGGCTCGTCAACCGCCCGGCAGTTCGTGGCGAGAGTCGCGAGCGGTGCGGGCGGCGGCGTCAGCGGACTGGTCGAGGTACGCCTCGATTCGCGGTCGAACGCACCGATCGGCAGTTTCGCGGTCGGCGACACCGGCGGCTGGCAAAGCTGGCGCACCATACCGGCGAACATCTCCGGCGTGACCGGCGTACACGACGTCTACCTGACGTTCAGCAGCGGCCAGCCAGCCGACTTTGTGAACGTCAACTGGTTCAACTTCGGCCGCTGAGCGGGCGTAGGCCCTTCACCCACTGAGCGGACGCGAACCGAGCAGCGGACGCGAACCGAGCAGCGGACCGATCCGAAGCGGCACCACTGGCGGGCCTGCCCGAACAGGATCGCGGGCAGGCCCTAGCCTCATGCGCTGACCTTTCTTTCAGGAGGTGAACGCCAGGTCGGTGATGCCGATCGAGCCCTTCGGCGTGACCCCGAAATCAAGGGAAACGGCGCGTACATTGCGTAGGTCCACACCCGGGAAGGCCGACAAAGGCACCCTGACCTGGTTGAGGAGGAACGGCGTCTCCTCGTTGGCGACGACCCGTGGCGGGTAGTTGAGCGCGGCCGAGTGGCGCAATGTCGCGGCGGATGCGGTGCGTCCCCAGGCATCAGTCAGCTTTATGTGTACGTTCTGCGGCCGCCGACGTGGATTGCGCGGATCGGTGAAGTCCAGTGCGCCACGGAACACGATCGACTGATAGCGCCGAACGTCCCCGTACCGAGCGGGGATCGCGTTGGTGTACGAGCCTCTGCCCGACCACGAGATCTTCAGGATGCTCAATCCGGGGACCTCGTTGTCCGGGAACCCCAGGTGCGGCTCGTTCGCCCAGGTGTCGGTCCGGTGCAAACAGCGCAGCTGCCGTGGCCCACCACACAACTTGACTGAGACCCGCCCGGCCTGGGTGACCTGGCCGCCAAGGGTGTTGCGTCGCAGGTGAGAAGCGTTCAATAGCCGGTTGATGTCGCGTCGATCCGGTGCCAGAGAGCTCATGAGCACCTTGGCAGGCGCGACCGACCGCGGCGTCTGGCCTCGCCACATCGGCGCCAGCGCCTGCTCGCCGCCGAGATAACGCCGGAAGAACCCGGCGACGTAAGCGATGCCCACATCACGCTGCTGCGCTGCGGTGAGCCGCGTCCGTTGGCTCGGGTGGCACGCCGACAGCCGGCCTCCTCGCCAGTCATCGGACGCCCCGGGCCAGCCGCTGCCAGTCGTCCAAACGGTATTGAAGTAATTGTGATTGGCACCCATCACAGTGACCGTGTGCTTGGCACCCCGGTCTCCGGCGAGCCGATACCGCGCGTCGTCGTAATACTCCACGCCTATCCCGTTGCCACCGCAACGCGCCAGCATCACCGCCAGTGCCGTCCCAGTAGCGACCGGCCGAAAGAAGTTGCTCGGGTCCAGCGGCAGGACGGCCCGCACCCCATACGGCCGGCCCCGCGCGGCATTGATCTGATAGTGCCGGACCACGCCTTCACCACCACGCGAGTGGCCCATGGTGCCCACTCGCTGAAAGTCGATCGCCCCCAAGAACCTCGCACCAAACGGCTTGCCACCTGTGGTCGCCCACTTCTTCCACAGATCGAGATGCTTCTGAACGAGCAGCCCCCGCGCGGTCATGCCCTCCGGCGAAGGACCGCCGTGATCAGGGGCATTGATCCCGTTAGCACTGATCGACACCACCACGTAGCCATGACTGGCCAGACGCCGCCCGATGTAGTCATAGCCCCGATAACTGGGGACTGACCGGCTGCCTCGCGGACAAGGCCAACTCGTCCCCGCCGTACGCCCCTTCGCGCAGGTGACCTGGAGCCCATGCAAAAAGACCACCAGAGGAAACCGCCTGCCCCGCGTCTGTTCCGGATGATGGATGACGCCCGCCAACTCACCCCGCCTGGAACCGTCCGGACCCTTGAACGTGAACGCCCGATCACCCAGGTTGTAGGTCTCACTCACCACCTTGTGGCGTCCCCAAGCCAACGGATCGGCCCCGTCAGCCGCGGCCGACGGATTCGCCCCACCAGCCGCGGCCACCGGGACAGAAACCCCGAGGCCGCACATCGAGAAGACCACCACAAACAATAAGAGACGACGCACGCCAAACCCCCGGACATCTCCCGCAATGCGACGAGCCCGACGCTACATCCCTGCAATCACATGTGTGTCACAGCTCCCACGCGCTGCATGATTGGAGCATGGCCGAACTAGCTCCGGGACTACCGGAGAATTGGAGGCCCTTGCATGAAGGCACTCCTGACCACCGGCTCATAGAGGCGGAACTGGTCAAGGAGATCGGGAGCCCTGAGCATCCTCTGTACGAGGAACGCGCGCAGGCAGTGGCGCGGCTTCCGCCCTCCTCGAGATCGAGGACCGAGAGGCGTAGTGCTCGCCGTGCAGGTTTTACCCGCGTGGCCTCGCTGATGACCAGGCGTTTTGTGAGACTTGTGAATAGGTCTCGATGATCCGATCGCGATCATTGACATCGGCAGCCGGGAGGAATCAGGCGGGGCCGTATCCGGCTGCCCGGCGGGCTGACTGAGGGGGAGTCATGACCGAGACCGCGGCGACACCAGCGACACCAGGCTGGCACGTCGCCGGCGACTGGTTCGACACGTGTAAATGCAACATTCCGTGCCCGTGCACGTTTGCGGAGGACCCCACGTACGGCGACTGTGACGGTGTACTGGCGTGGCACATCCGCGAGGGGCGCTACGGGGATGTACCCCTGGACGGCCTCAACGTCCTGATGATCGCTTCCTTCGTCGGGAACGTGTGGAAGGGCACGCACTCGGAGGCATACGCCGCCGTCTTCTTGGACGACCGCGCCGACGAGGCCCAGCGCCAAGCGCTTCAAATGATCTTTAGCGGGCAGGCCGGTGGATGGCCCGGGGTTTTCGTGCGGATGTTCGATCCCGAGATGAGGGGGCTTGAGTTCGCTCCCGTGAAGATCTCGATCGACGACGACCTGGCCACCTGGAGCGCGGAGGTTCCCGGCAAGGTGGAGGCGCGGGCCGAGGCCCTCACTGGCCCCACCACTCCCGTAGGTTCGCGGGTGCAGAGCACCAACCTCCCCGGCTCCGAGACCGGGCCGGACCAGGTCGCGACATGGGGCAGGGCGCTGTCCTACCGAGCCGACGCCTTCGGGTTCAGCTTCCAGCGGGAGAATCGTTCCAGCAAGCACATCACGTTCGACTGGAGCGGGCCCGAGTGAGGCCGTCGCCGATCCCAGACCACTGAACGTTGCGATGAAGGCCATGTACATCTCGCCGCGGCCAATTAGGCGAACCTTCGCAGGTCAGCAGCTGTCTAACCAGTTGCTCACATCTGCGGGGGGATGGCATGGCACGAGTCTCCAGACTCGACACTGCACGGCGCGTCCAGATCTTCACGGCCCACGCCGTGACCATCTTCTTCGGATTGGCGGTGGCCGCCGAGAAGCTCGTGTGGACCGCCCTGGCCGACCACGCCCACGTGCTGCGGTCCTGCGTCACCGGGATCCTGCTGATCGTCGTCTATGGCTTCTTCTGGCGGTTCCACCGCGCCGCGTTCCGCGGGGATCGCCGGCCGACCAGGGATCTGATCATCGCCGGGATCATCGCCTTCGCGGCGTTCGGTGTTCAGCCGCTCGGCGGCGAGTTCGCCCCGATCATCTGGGCCATGGGATTCGTGCTGTTCGTCTCTCTCCGTACGGGCGTCGTGCTGGTCCTGCTGGTGGTGGCCTCGTGCCTGTCCTACCTCGCGTTCGCGTACGACGAGACGCGGACCTTGGGGATGGTGCTGCACAACGTCTTCTCCATGGGCGGCTACACGGCCGTCGCGTGCGGCCTGATGTTGTCTTTGCGGTGGCTGTGGGATGTGACACAGGAGTTTCACGCGGGGCAGGAGGCCAGGGCGAAGCTTGCCGTCTCGGAGGAGCGGCTCCGCTTCTCCCGCGACCTGCACGACCTGCTCGGCCACGGCCTCGCCGTGATCAGCCTGAAGAGCGAGCTGGCCGCGAGGCTCGGCGACCGGGACCCAGGCAAGGCAGCCGGGGAGATGCTTGAGGTGCGACGGCTGGCCAAGGACGCGCTCACGGAGGTGCGCGCGGCGGTACGCGGTTACCGCAAGCTTGACCTTGGTGAGGAGCTGGCCAGCGTCTGTGCCGTACTGGAGGCGGCCGACATCCGATGCACCCTGAACGCCCACTTCGAGGGGTTGTCCCCGGAACGGTCCACGCTGCTGGCCTGGGCGGTGCGCGAAGGGGTCACCAACATCCTCAAGCACAGTTCGGCGACGCACTGCGACATCACCGTCGAGAATGGGGTCCTTGAGATCCGCAACGACGGCATCGACGGCGTGGCCGACCGTCCCGGGAACGGCCTGTCCGGGCTGTCCGAACGGATGGCCTCCGCCGGGGGATCGTTCACCACCGTTCCCACAGAGGCCGGGGAATTCCTGCTGCGAGCGGCGGTGCCGGCATGATCCGCGTGCTGCTCGCCGAGGACGAGCATCTGGTGCGGGAGGCGCTGGCCGCCCTGCTGGACCTGGAGGACGACATCGAGGTGGTCGCGCAGGTCGGCAGCGGCGACCAGGTCGTGGCCGCCGTCGCCGAGCACCGGCCCGACGTCGCCGTATTGGACATCGAGATGCCCGGCCTGGACGGGCTGACCGTCGCCGAACGCGTCGCCGGGCAGTGCCGGGTCGTGATCCTCACCAGCCTCGGCCGCCCCGGCTATCTGCGCCGCGCCATGGCTGCGGGAGCCGGCGGCTTCCTCGGCAAGGCCTCCTCCGCGTCCGAGCTGGCCACCGCGATCCGCAAGGTCGACGCGGGCGGCCGCCATCTGGACGCCGAGCTCGCCGCCGAGGCGATGGCCGCGGGGGACAGCCCCCTCACCGATCGGGAACGCGACGTGCTCCGGCTGGCCGCCGACGGCGCGAGCCTCGGCCGGATCGCCGCGGAGCTCCATCTCGCCGAGGGCACCGTGCGCAACTACCTGTCCAGCGCCATGACGAAACTGGGCGGCCAGAATCGCCTTGAAGCGATCCTGGCCGCCCAGCGAATGGGTTGGCTCTAGCGCCCGCTCAGGCATCGCGCCGGTTCGCCAGGAACAGCGCACCCGCGAACAGGGCCGCCACCCACGCGACAAGGATCATCGTCCCGCCCATGGGGCTCTCCATCCAGGTGGCGGGGTCCTCCGCGGCTGGGGGCATCATCGCCCCGAGGGCACCGTCCGGCAGGAGCGGGATGATCTTGTCTTGTACGGACTCGGGGGCGAAGCCGAGCACTTTCGCCGGCAGCAAGATCCCGCCGATCGCGAGCGTGATGGCCCCGGCGGTGTGCCGGACCAGGGCGCCAATGGCCATCGCGAACAGGCTCAGGAGCCCGATGGCCAGCGCGACGCGCGACAGTCCCCAGAACACCCCGGGATCGGTGATCGACACGCCGATGTCCTTGGTCGCGAAGAAGGCCTGACCGATGGCGAACGACAGGAAGGCCATCACCGCCCCTGCCGCCAGGGCCACAACGCCCACGACGCAGGCCTTGGCGCTCAGCAGCATCGAACGGCTGGGCACCGCCGACAACGAGATCCGGATCTGCCCGCCGGCGTACTCCGAGGTGATGACCAGGACACCGAAGACCATGATCGTGATCACGGTGATGAGCAGGCCGCCCATCGAGGTCGGCACCGCCTCGAACTCGGCGCGCTCCGCGGGCTTCGCGTCGTTCCAGGCCGCCACCACGCTCCAGGTGGTCAGCACGCTCACGCCGATTCCGACGACCACCGCGACGAACAGCGTCCAGTACGTGGAACGGACCGACCGGGTCTTGGTCATCTCGCCCCGGAACGCGCGGGTCACGCTCGTGTGCAGGGGTGCCGGGCGTTCCTGGTCAACGGTGATCGCGGTCATCGGTGGCCTCCCTGAGCCTCGTACCCGACCTGTGCCTTGTGGTTGAGCTGTGCCTTGTGGTGGACCTGTGCCTTGTACTCGACACGGTCGGCGGTGAGTTCCATGAACGCTTCCTCCAGCGATGACTGGGGGGAGAGCTCGTGCACCGGCAGCTGGTGCTCGGCCGCGAGCGTGGCGATCTGAGCGATCTCCATGCGCGTCACCCGCAGTTCCTCCGGGCCGCCCTTGACGTTCGCTCCGGCCTCCGTCAGCACGGCCGACAGCCGGGCGGGCTCCGGGGTACGGACCCGGATGTAGCGCTGCGAGCTGCGTTCCATCAGTTCCGTCGTGCTGCAGTCGGCGACGAGCTCGCCGCGCGCGATCACGATCATGTGGTCGGCGGTGTACTCCATCTCGCTCATCAGGTGGCTGGAGACCAGCACCGTTCGTCCCTCGTCGGCGCAGGCCCGCAGCAGGGTGCGGATCCAGCGGACCCCCTCCGGGTCAAGCCCGTTGACGGGCTCGTCGAACATCAGCACGCGCGGGTCGCCCAGCAGCGCGGCGGCGATGCCCAGCCGCTGCGACATGCCGAGCGAGAAGCCCTTGACCCGCTTGCGGTCCACGCTCGCCAGCCCGGTCAGCTCCAGCACCTCGTCCACGCGCCGCTGAGGGAAGCCGTTGGTGTGCGCGAGCGCCAGCAGATGAGCGCGTGCGGAACGGCCGCCGTGGAACGCGCGGGCGTCGAGCATGCATCCGACCTCGCGCAGCGGCGTCCGCAATTGCCGGTAGGGCTTGCCGTTCACCGTCGCCGTGCCGTGGGTCGGCCGGTCCAGGCCCATGATCAGCCGCATCGTGGTGGTCTTCCCGGCGCCGTTGGGCCCGAGGAAGCCGGTCACGACGCCGGGCCGCACCTGGAACGACAGCCCGTTCACCGCCCGGGTCTTCCCGAAATGCTTGGTGAGCTCGGTTATCTCGATCACTGTGATCCCTCCCGAGGAGATTCCGATTTCCTGGACCAAGAGTCCCCTCGGGCGGCGGATCGCGGGTAGTGGCCGCAGTCACCAACCGTTCATGACAGCTGTCATGCGCTGACCAGGCAGAATCCACGCCGCGCTGATGACTCGGGTATCTACTGCCGATCGGGCGTTCAAACCATGCTTTCTTCTATGAAAGCCGAGGCCGAGCTTCCCAAGGAGGGCATCCACTGCTCGGCGACCTGACCCGGCTCCAGTGTGCTGTTGCCACCGATCACCTTCGGGTTCCTGCCCGCTGCGATCGGCCTGCTGACCCTGGCCGGGGTCTGCACAATCACCGTCCGCGCCGCTCAGCGCGCCCTGCCGCCACGGCTGCTGATCAGCGCCGTACGTGCACCTTGGCCGGGTAGAAGATCAGCACCAGGACCGCGCCGATGGCCGTGCCCGCCAGCTGGGCGATGACGAAGCCGGGGACGGAGGCGGGGGCGATCCCGGCGAAGGTGTCGCTGAACGCCCGGCCGATCGTGACGGCCGGGTTGGCGAACGAGGTGGAGCTGGTGAACCAGTAGGCGGCGCCGATATAGGCGCCGACCGCCGGGGCGGCCAGCGCGGTCCGCTCTGTGCGTACCAACGAGAAGATCAGCACGATCAGCCCCATGGTGGCCACGACCTCACCTAGCCACAGATGTGTCTCGGCACGATCATGGCGGGAGGCGGTGACGGCTGACAGATCGAACATCAGGTTGGCCAGCACGGCCCCGCCGATGGCCCCGGCGATCTGCGCAGGGGCATAGACGGCCAGATCCCGCAGGGGCCGGTCCTGAAGCACGCAGTCGGCGGCCGTGACGACCGGATTGAAGTGCGCACCCGACACGGGCCCGAAGATCAGGATGAGCACGGCCAGGCCGAACACGGTGGCGGTGGAGTTCTCCAGCAGCTGCAGCCCCACATCATGGGGCGACAGCCGCACAGCCATGATCCCTGAGCCGACGACCACGGTGACCAGCAGCGCGGTGCCGAGCAGTTCGGCCAGCGCCCGGCGCGCCAGCGGGACCTGCCGCGGCTCGATCGCCGCGTCGGATGCGGTCGTCTGGGCCGTCACGGGCAGGGCCTCTTCTGTTCGCCGGAACGGGCGGCGCTTCGGGCCAGCTCGCCGAGCTGTGCGGCCAGCGCCTCGATGGCGTTGGGTCGCAGCCGGTAGTAGACGTAGCGGCCGGACGGTTCGGTCTCCACGAGCTTGGCGCGGCGCAGCGCGCGCAGGTGGTTGGAGATATTGGTCTGCTGCGCGCCGGTCTCCTCCACGATGTGGCACACGCACAGCGACTCCCGCGCCAGCAGCGCGACGATCTGGGCGCGCAGTGGGTCGGCCAGGAGCTTGAGCGTCTCAAGATCCAACGCATCAGTTTCCACTGATGTCATCATGGGCTGTTACGTTAGCAGTGCCGGGTTCGTGCAGGCCACCGGGCCCGGCGACCGCGTAATCGAGAGGAACGTTCTGGTGTCCGACAAGCCCAGTGTCCTGTTCGTGTGCGTCCACAACGCGGGCCGGTCCCAGATGGCCGCCGCCTTTCTCACCCATCTGGCCGGTGACCGCGTCGAGGTCCGTTCCGCCGGTTCGGCCCCCGCCGACGCGGTCAACCCGGCCGTGGTGGAGGCGATGGCCGAGGTCGGCGTCGACATCGCCGCCGAGGTGCCCAAGGTGCTGACCACCCAGGCCGTCCAGTCCTCGGACGTGTGCATCACCATGGGCTGCGGCGACGTCTGCCCGGTCTTCCCCGGCAAGCGCTATCTGGACTGGACCCTGGACGACCCCGCCGGACAGGGCGTGGAGGCCGTCCGCCCCATCCGCGATGAGATCCGCGCCCGCGTGGAGCACCTGACCAAGGAACTCCTCGGCACCTAGCCCCTCCCCGACAAGCGGCAGAGCCCTGCCGTGATGCCCGTCCTGCCGCTGCTGGCCGATCGTTCTGATCGAACGCCGAGTACGTCTCCCTCCGTGCGACCGCCGTCGACACCACAGGAAACACGGTCGCAGACCACCATCCGCGCCTATGCCCTACGCAAGTGAATGAACCCTGTTAGCGAATCCGCCACAGCCCACAACAAGGCGGTGGCGGGAGCGCCGAGACTGAAAATCAGTCCACAAGTGCGCCGCCGGACAGGTTGGCGACTGTTCCGGTCATGGCTCCAGCTCGATCCGAAGCCAGGAACGCGGCCGTTTCTGCTATCTCAGAGAGCGTAGGCAGCCTTTTTAGGAGCGTCCCCTGCACCATCCCGCCTTCGAGGAATTCCTGGACCGACTGCCCGGCCGCTGCCGCAGATTGTTTGAAGAGGTCCTTGGTGTAGGAACCCGCTGCCGGCGCATCGATGACAGCGTGTGGACGGATGTCGATGACCCGGATGTTGCCGGGTGCCAGCTCCGCGGCAAGTAGCCGCGAGAAGGCCTCCTTGCCGGCCGAGCTCACACCGTGTCCCAAGATGCCACCTACAGCCAGTTTGGCACCCGGCTCGGACAAAGTCAGGATGACGCCAGGACGCTCGCGGCCCATGTGCCGTGCCACAGCCTTGCTTGTGATGAACAGCGTCCGCAGAAAACCATCGATCGGCCGCATGAACTCCTCAAGCGAGAGGTTCGCCAGCAAAGTCCCCTGGTCGTGCATGACGCTCACGGCGTTGAGGGCGATGTCGATGCTGCCGGCCGTCGCCGCGATCGCATCAGCATGCTTTTCGACCGCCTGTTGATCGAACACGTCAACGTGCGCGGTCTCGACCGTTCCTCCAGTGGCGGCGATATCACGCGCCACGGCGTCGAGTTTCGCCTGCGTCCGTCCGGCGATGAAGACCCTCGCGCCTTCCCGGGCGAATACCCGTGCAATGGCGCCGCCAATGGCACCCCCGCCTCCGTAGATCACAGCGTTCTTGTCCTCAAGCAGCAATCCGCTCATGCGTCCTCCAGGTGATTGATTCTTTTGTGATTACGCAGGGCCGGCAGCGCGGGCGCCACAAGCACGGCGATTGCGCCAACTAGGTAGAGCGCCAGCAGGGAGACCGCCACGCCGATGGCGCCGAGGATCAGGGTGCGGAGGGTGACCAGGATGACCGTGCCGATCAGGATCGTCAGCTTGATCGTCAGCGCGGTCAGGATCGGGCCGCCGATGGCGAGGCCCAACGCCAACGCGAGGTTCGCCTTGCCCCGACTCAGCGGTACCGGCTGAGTACTCATCTGCATCATCCTGCTCAATCTCGCGCTGGCGTGAGAGCTAACAGTAACCACGATCGATTGTAAAAAACAACTAGCTTCAGTTGCGAAAACGCCATCGTGGTAGTTTCGGATCAGATGTGGACGAGGAGAGTGGCCATGCCGACCAGCCGTAGCTACCGGGACTCATGTGGGATCGCCAGGGCCCTCGACGTCGTCGGGGAGCGATGGGCCTTGCTGGTCGTCCGCGAGCTGCTCTTTACGCCTCAACGTTTCTCAGAGCTGCGGCGGGCTCTGCCCCACGTTAGCTCGAACCTGCTTGCAGACCGGCTCCGAGAACTCGAACACAACGGGGTGATCCGCCGTAGACAGGCACCGGCAGAAGGCCCGCGGGTCTACGAACTGACCGAAAGGGGCCGGAAGCTGGAACCCATCCTGCTGGCTCTGGGCGACTGGGGGATCGACGCCCCGCAACCCCCGCCGCCGACCGCGCTCAGCGCCACTTCCGTGCTGATCTTCCTGCGAGGTGCCGCTCGTCCCGACCCCGCGGCACCTCCAACGACGTGCCGTCTCGAGCTCGACGGCCGGGCTTGGACGGTCCGCCTGGCGTCCGGCCGGGTTGAAGTGCAGCCCGGTGAACCTGCGACGGCGGCCGCCTCACTCCGCGCAGACCCCAAGGCGCTCAGCGCCCTGCTGACCGATCCAGCCACGCTCGCAACTGCATGCGCCGACGGCAGCGTCGCCGTCGTGGGGGATCTGTCGGCAATCGACCAGCTGCTGAACGCGGTCAGCGACCCGTGGCCCTCCGGCGCTCAGACGACCACCTCACAATGAGCGCCACTCACCAGTGACCGATCCACACCGTAGATCTCCAGTCCGGGAGTTGGCGCGGGCAGGGGCGGGATCAGCTTGAGGTGTCGGTCGACTCGTCCCAGGCGACGGCGACGCGGGTGAAATCGTCCGCGAACGTCAGATGCACAGAGTCGCTAGACCATACCGACGTGTTGTAGACGGACACGATCGGCTTCATGAACAAGACGTAGGCGATCCGGGGCCCCCATATGGAGGGATCATGCGGAGTGCCCTCGATCTGGATCCACGCGGCAGGGTGACAAGCCTCGACCTCACGCGTGGAGCTGCCGAGGTTGCCCGTGAAAGTCTCAGTCCTGGTCACGTCCATGGGAACCGGAACACCGTCCACCAGAACCCGGAACTCACTCGACTCCGGCGTTCTCGCCACCAGCGACACCTGCCGCCCGTCCAGTTCGAACTCCACCATGCGCCCCACCCTAGGAGCGACCCGGGACAAACGGCGTGGGCCCACGCGCGCGTTCACCACGTCCGGGCCGAAGCAGAAGACGTGGCCGAATCGGCAGCCGACGCCGCGGATCACGCCGGTGACCTGCGGTGACGCTGGACGCAGGGCAGTCACAGGTTCGATGCGGCCTGTGCTCTATCGTGAGCAGAGAGTGACGGTACGGCGTCCAGGCCTGGTGGCGTAAGCAGGGCACCGTGCTGTGCACTTCAAGCTGTTCGGGGGAATCGGACCGATGCACCGGTCGAGGCGGGCGACGAGTACGAAGCCGGGTGCCGCCGCGGCGATGAGTTCGCCGGCGCCCACAGGTCCACTTCCCTACCGAGACAACCAGACTCATCGGGAGGTAAGGCATGGGCCTCATCCACATCGAGATGTTCGCAACCCTCGATCTCGTCGGGCAGGCGCCCGGCGCCCCCGACGAGGACCCGGTGGGGTTCCCGTTCGGCGGCTGGCAGGCGCCCCTGCTGGACGAGGTCGCCGGGGCGCAGATCGGTGCCGCGTACGAGGGCACCGACGCCCTCCTGCTCGGGCGGCGGACGTATGACATCTTCGCCGCCTTCTGGCCGTACCAGGAGGGCGGCCAGGACAACGAGATCGCCACGCTCTTCAACAGCGTCCCCAAGTACGTGGCCTCGCGCGGCAAGCCCAACCTCTCGTGGGCCGGGTCCACGCAGCTCGGCCCGGATCTGGCCGGTGCGGTGCGCGAGATCCGTGACCGGCACGAGCACGTGAAGGTCGTCGGGAGCCTGAACCTGGTGCAGACCCTCCTGCGCGAGAAGCTCTTCGACCGTCTCGACCTCTGGGTGCACCCGATCATGCTCGGCGTCGGCAAGAAGGTGTTCGACGGCGGCGCGGTGCCCACGAACCTCACCCTCCTCGAACCGCCGGCAGCCGGCCCGAAGGGCAGCGTGTACCTGCGCTACGGGCTCGCTGAGGGCACGCCCCGGACGGGGGACATGAGCGCACCCGATCGCGGCGCCGGACGCGACGACTGAGCCGCCGCGGCGCTGCTGTTGTGTGCACAGCGGGCGGATCACTGGCGCTGACCGCCTCTAGCCGGCGTCGCCCGGTTGGGCGACGCCGGCTCAGCACATCGGTCATCGCAGCCGCCCGAAGAAGGTCTGCAGGTCGGCCGCCAGCTGGGCCGGAGCCTCCATGGCGGGGAAGTGCTTGCCGCGCTCGAATTCGGTCCAGTGCACGTCCTCCGGTACGGGGACCAGCCTGCGCACCGTCTCGTCCGCGCCGAAAACCGCGAAGCCCTGTGGGACGGTTGACGGCGCCCCCCAGTCAGAGGAGTGCGCCTGCTCGTACAGGGTGTGCGCGGCGGTGACGCCGGAGCCGGTGAACCAGTACAGGCTCACGTTCGTGAGCAGCTGGTCGCGGTCGACCGGCAGGTCAGTCCACTCATGCACCTTCTCCACGATCCAGGCGAGCTGGAGCAGCGGGGAGTCGACCAGGCCGTAGCCGATGGTCTGCGGACGGCTGTTCTGGATCGCCAGGTAACCGGAGCCGTCAGTCCGGAACTCGTGCATCCGCTCCAGGATCACCTTGTCGACCGGGTCGTTCTCGTCGAGCCGGTCGGCCATCCCCGGCAGGAAGGTGGCGGTGTTCGCCGCGGTCATCGGATCGGTCACCACATGGCAGCCGATCACATGCTCGCCGTCCAGGCCGGCGACCGCACCGGACACGCCCGCGCCGACGTCGCCGCCGTGGACGCCGTACCGCTCGTACCCGAGCCGGCGCATCAGCTCGACCCAGGCACGGGCGGTACGTCCCATCGCCCAGCCGGTCGCGCTCAGCGGTGTCGAGAAGGTGTACCCGGGCAGGGACGGCGCGACGATGTGGAAGGCCTGGCCCTCCTCGGGGTGGACCAGCGGCTCGACCAGGTGCAGGAACTCGGCGACCGAGCTGGGAAAGCCATGAGTGATCAGCAGCGGCTTGGCGTCGGGCCGCTCGGACCGTACGTGCAGGAAATGGATGCGCTGGCCGTCGATCTCGGTGGTGAACTGCGGGAACCGGTTGAGCCGGGCTTCCTGGGCGCGCCAGTCGTACCCCGTCCTCCAGTAGTCGGCGAGGTCCTTGAGGGGGTCCAGCGGGATGCCGCGCTCCCAGCCGACGCCCGGCAGCTCGGCCGGCCAGCGGGCGCTGGAGAGCCGGTCGTGCAGGTAGTCGATGTCAGCCTGGGGCACCTCGATCCGGAACGGCTGGACGTCATTGCTCATCGCACTTCTCCTTCTCTAGGGACACCGTCCTAAGAGAAAAAGTAGGAACAATAGAGGAAGCAGCCGTTCCTAAATTCAGGGTGAGCATCGAAACATGTCTGAGACCTCAGCGCGGCTCCTGCGCCTCCTCTCCCTGCTCCAATCCCGGCGCGACTGGACCGGCACCGAACTCGCCGAACGGCTCGACGTGACCACCCGCACCATCCGCAACGACGTCGGTCGGCTACGCGACCTCGGCTACCCGGTCGACGCGCGGCCCGGTGTCGCCGGCGGCTACCGGCTCGGCAACGGCCGCGCTCTGCCGCCGCTCCTGCTGGACGACGACGAGGCGGTCGCGGTCGCCGTCGGGCTCCGCACCGCCGCCAGCGGCTCGATCGCCGGAATCGAGGAAACCTCGGCCCGGGCCTTGGCGAAGTTGCAGCAGGTACTCCCCTCCCGGCTTCGCCGGCGAGTCACCGCGTTCCAGATCTCCGCCCTCCAGATGCCCGCGCCCGGAATCCGCGTGGACCCCGACGTGCTGACCGTGATCGCCAGCGCGTGCCGCGACCAGGAGCGGCTCCGGTTCGACTATCGGGCCCATTCCGGAACGTCCAGCCGCCGCCAGGTGGAGCCGTACCGCCTCGTCCACGACCACAGCCGCTGGTACCTGGTGGCCTGGGACCTGGACCGCGACGACTGGCGCACCTTCCGCGTGGACCGCCTCGACCCCAAAACCCCGGCGGGCCCGCGCTTCACCCCCCGGGATCTGCCACCCGACCACGAGATAACGGCGCGGGTGGCCCGCGGAGTAGGCGAGGCAACGTGGCGTTACCGGGCACGGGTCATCGTCCACGCCCCCGCCGAGCACGTCCGCTCTCGCCTCCCCATCTCTGCGGAAGTGGAGTCGCTGGACGACGGCCGGTGCGTCTTCGAACCAGGGTCCGACCACCCAGAGATGCTCGCCCTCTACCTGGGCATGCTCGACGCAGACTTCACCGTCGTCGACTCCCCAGAACTAGTCGAAGCCCTGCGCAACCTGACAGCCCGCTACCAACGGGCAATCACCACCAGCCAGCCATAAGCCCTCTGAGGTAGTTACTTTCTCCTAGGTACCTACTATATCGATGCTGTTAGCGTCGCCCTCATCGCGAGAACACCAAGCGAAAGAGCGGGAGTTAATCATGATCGTGGTGACGGGTGCGACCGGGAATGTCGGGCGGCCGCTGGTGCAGGCCCTGGCGGAGGCCGGGGAACGGGTGACGGCGGTGTCGAGGGGGACAACCCCGGTGGACCTGCCGAAGGGGGTCAGGCACGTGAGGGCTGACCTGGCCGCGCCGGAAACCCTGCGGCCCGCCCTCGACGGCGCCGAGGCCTTGTTCCTGCACGACGGCGGCGCGGGCGGCCACGGGCTCGACATGAGAGCCATCGTGGACGCGGCCAGGGTCGCCGGGGTCCGGCGGATCGTGCTGCTCTCCTCGCAGGGCGTGGTGACCAGGCCGGATTCGGCCTCGCACGGAGCCGTCATACGGGCGATCGAAGAAGCGGTGCGCGAGTCGGGCCTGGCCTGGACGATCCTGCGGCCCGGCGGCTTCGCGTCCAACGCCTACGCCTGGGTGGAGTCGGTACGCGCCGAGCGGACCGTCGCCGCGCCGTTCGGTGACGTCGGGATTCCGGTGATCGATCCGGCGGACATCGCGGAGGTCGCGGCCGTGGTCCTGCGCAAGGACGAACACACCGGCCATGTCTACGAGTTGAACGGACCAGCGGCCGTCACGCCCCGGCAGCAGGCCGAGGCGATCGGCGCGGCCCTCGGTGAGCCGGTCTCCTTCGTGGAGCTCACCCGGGCCCAGGCTCACGCGCGGATGACCGCGTTCATGCCGGAACCGGTCGTGGAGACCACGCTGGCCGTCCTCGGCGAGCCCAACGCCGCCGAGCTGCGGCTCAGCCCAGATGTCGAGCGAGTGCTCGGCCGCGCGCCCCGCCCGTTCGCCGAGTGGGCCCGCCGCAACCTCGAAGCCTTCCGGTAAACGTTCATGGCGATCTTTCCCGGCCGTAGATCCCGAGCGCCAACATGTCCCCACAGATCCCGACCAAGCAACCCATAACTGACCGTGACGCTCTCGTGACGGCATGGCCAGGTTGGTCTATGTTCCGGGTATGAGCCGACGCGTCCTGGAACTGGAACGCGAGTCCGCAGACTGGCTGGAACAGCTCTACACCGCGGACTTCGCCGTCGCGGCGTTCTTCGTCGGACTGCTCAGTGCGTACGGCGCCCTGCGGGTCTCCCCGCACACCCAAAAGCTGTGCGGGGAGCTACGGCCACTGGGCGTGCTGCGGTTCTTCACCGGCACCGCCCCCACCGGCCTGACCTACTGGTGTGTCCCACCTCGCCGCACCGTACTGCTGACCGTCTGGCGCATCTCCCGTATCCCCGAAGCCTGCGAACAACGACGGGCGCAACACATGCTGGCCCAATGCACCCGGCACGGCCCGGACAACCATCAATCCTGGGACACGCTGTGCGAGCGCCGTATGGCCGAGCCTGGTGCCGCCGAGGTCTACCACGACACCGCGCTCGCCTTCGACTTCGGCCAGCAGGTCCGGCTCCGCCGCATCCATCGCCACCTGAGTCCCGCCCGCCTGGCCGCCGCCGCCGACACCAGTGCCGAACTCATCCTCCGCTGCGAAGCCGGCGGCCTTCTCCCCGGCACCCCGGTGGGCACCCGCATCGCCCACGCACTCGATCTGTCCCGCCCGGACATGCTCGCGGCCACCCCAAACAGCGTGCCCATGCAGCTGCCCCAGTCGCCGACGGCGTCCCAGGCGAGCGACGCGGTGGCCTCGGCCGCCGGTTTGACGGTAGGCGGACGAGTGCCTCATAGTTCACACTTAAAGAGGTAGTCAAACTTGAATACCTAGCGAAGGGGATCCATGCGCGTCCGCGCCGCAGTAGCAACATTCCTCCTCATCGCCGACCAGCGCGTGGCCGGTGCCCTGTGCCTGCCGCGCGGTCGTAGGCTCGGCACCGGCGCGAGCGCCCACCCGCCCAGCGCCCGTTTCCGGCTGGACACGCACCAGATCATCCTGCGCCAGCTCATCGACCAACTGCGCGCGGGCCGCCTCGGTGGCCGCTTCGCCAAGGTGGTCCCCGACACCGGACACGTGCTCAACGCACACCGCACCGCGTCCGGCTGGTTCGCCAAGGCCTGGGACTGGGCCGACCGCCGAGTGGGCGGAGTGGCCCGTTGAGTCACGAACCCATCGACAGCCCGACCACATGGGTCGCCGACCACATCAAGAAATACGTCGAGTCCGACGGCGCCCGCGGCCACCTGTTCCATGGCGCGCCCACGCTGCTGATCACCACCACCGGCCGCCGCTCAGGGCTGCCCCGCCGCACCGCACTCATCTACGGCCGCGACGGCGAGCGCTATCTGGTGGTCGCCTCCAACGGCGGCGCCGACGACGATCCCCTCTGGTTCCACAACCTGCTCGCCCAACCGCGGGTCCGGGTGCAGGTCGGCGCCGACGTGTTCGACGCGGTGGCGCGACCGGCGACCAGCGACGAACGACCCCGCCTGTGGGAAATCATGGCCGGGATCTGGCCGCACTACACCGGCTACCAGCGAAAGGCGGCGAGGGAGATCCCTGTCGTGGTCATCGAACGGGGGCCATCGCGGGCGCACGATGATCTGGACGAACGGGCTTAGCGTGGGTGTGGGGCCGTGCTCGGCGGCTGTGTCGGCCGTGCGGGACGTGCCTGCGTTGAACGCGGCGAACGCGATCGCCCCACCGATCAGCATGGCCGCCGCCAGCGCGACGAACGCCATGGGGATGTTGCGGGGTATCCATGTCAATCCCCCGATTGTCCCGCTCTACCCAGCCCACAAGCGGTGGAAGCCTCCACCGCTACTCCGCCCGCCACCCTGGCCGGGCCCTCCGCCGCTGCGGCGGGCGAGCGCACCCCGCAACGCCTGCCGCCATCGTTAGCTGGACGAGGTGCGGCGGCGGGCCTCGTTGATCATGTCGACGACGAACCGGGGGGCATCGACCTCCAGGACAAGACGGGTGTAGCGGTCGTTGACCAGGTCGATAATGATCGCCTTGGTGGGGTGGCGGATGTCCCAGAACTCTCGCCTGCCCCGGCTGCAGAAGGTGCCGGCGACGATGAGCCCCGGGGCCCAGAAGCCTACGGACCACCCGATAGGTGGGCGTCTGATTCCCTCAGGGTTGCCGCTCACCTGTTGAAGGTGAGCCAGCGGAATGGTCAGACGCCGTTTGAAGGCCCAGAGCCGGTGGAGTCCCTCGATCTCAATCTGGAGGCTGTCGTTGTGGACGGTGATCCGGGTCATGGTCTTGCACCCCCCTGAAGCGTCGCAGGGCCGATATCCAATCGCCATCAAGGCTGGTCTACCCCGACGGTGGGCACCCGCGTCCTGGGCACGTCGATCAGCGCCGCAGTCACCAAATCCGGGCCCCCACCGGAGCGGTTAACGGAAGGTCAGCCACCACACGACTGCGCTAAAGCAGGCTCACCGCGTCCTTCCCGAGACGGCGGCCGCGGGCGCCCGGGGTCGGTTTCGGTCAGCTCGGGGTGGGGAAGCGGAGCGGTGAGACCGGCTGGTGGATTTCGCGGATCAGCAAGTCGCTTTCCGGTGTGCCGGCCTGGAGGCGGGTGAGCCAGTCTTCTGGGTCGAATTCGACGCCGATCGGGTTCTCGGTGTATCCGGGCCCGGTCATGAAGGCGTTGGCGTCTTCGGGGGTCGAATAGCTCTCGACCTGGAATTCCATTTGGTTGCCGTCGGGGTCGGCGTAGTACAGCGAGACGGTGATGCCGTGGTGGATGCACCAGTACGGCTCGATGCCGATCGCCTTCAGCTGTTGCCGGTTCTCGAGCAGGTCGCGCAGTGAGGCGAAGGTGTAGGCGACGTGGTCCACGCCGACCAGGCCGGTGCGGTCCTTCTCCTTGGCGTCCGGGTCAAGAAGATCGAGGTTTACGAAGGCGAAGCGGTGATGCTCCTCGTCATAGGCCATGAACGCGAGCATCTCGTTCTGGAACTGGACATGGGCGCCGAACACCGTCCGATACCAGTCCAGCATGAGGTCGAAACGGTGCGTGCGGTAAACGATGTGCACGAAGGCTTTGGGACGAATGCGGCTCATGGTCTTCTCCTCGACAAGCGTCAAATAACGGGGGTCATCTGTTCCTGGACGCCGAGCAGGGCTCGTCCGTAGGCTTCGGCGCTGATGCCGGGGCTGGCGATGGCGTGGCGAGCGGCGACCGAGGAGTCGCGCCAGATGCGCTGCAGCGGGTTGGACTCGGCGAAGCTGGAGGCGCCGTTGGCGTCCAGCAGTAGATCGATGGCCTGCCGGCACCGGGTGATGGCGTAGCCGGTGTCCATGCGGACGCGCCCCCGCTCGGCGATGCCCAGTGTCCGGCCCTCGACTGCGGCCTGGTCGATGTGGGTGGCCGAACGGAAGATGTGCAGGGCCGCGGTATCGATGAGCTCGGCGGCCTGAGCCACCTGGAATTGGGTGGAAGGCGCCCGCACAGCCTGGTCGTAGAAGGTGTAGGAGATGCCCCGCTTGCCGATGGTGGCCAGGGTGTGGTCGAGGGCAGCGCGCGCCAGGCCGAGCTGCGGCCCGGCCAGCACCAGCGCCAGAGCGGGGACGAGGGAGGCGCGGTAGAGCGGCTCCTCGGGATGGTTGTCGACCTGGTCCGCGCCGAAGGAGATCGGGATGTAGCGGTGGGCGGGAACGAAGACCTCCTCGGCGACGACGGTGTTGCTACCGGTGCCGCGCATCCCGGCGACGTGCCAGGTCTCCTTGATCGTCAGTTCCTCCATGGGCAACACGACGTTGCCGAACTCGACGACCTGGCCGCTCTCGTCGGTGACCTGGACGCCCACCAACGTCCAGGAGGAGTGCAGGCTGCCGGAGGTGAATCCCCAGGAGCCGCTGACCCTGTAGCCGTCGCCGATGGGTGCGGCGGTTCCGCTGGGGGCCAGGACGCCGCACACCCGGGCGTCGGGGTCGGCGCCGAAGACGTCCTCACGGACCTTGTCAGGGGCGACGCAGACGGCCCAGTTGCAAATGTTGATCAGGGTGGCGACCCAGGCGGTCGAGCCGCAGGCGCGGGCGATCTCGGCGCTGACCGCCAGGTAGGTGGCGAAGTCGGTCTCGTGGCCGCCGTAGCGGCGCGGCACGGTCAATTTGAACAGGCCGGCCTCGGTGAGGGCGTCGACGGTCGACTCGGGCAACTGCCGTTCGATCTCGGCTTTCGCCGCGTTCGCTGCGATCAGCGGACCCAAGTCACGGGCGCGCTGGACAAGGTCGGCGTCAATCGACGGGCCGTATTGCAGCGGGAAATCGCCGGGAACGGACATCAGATGCCTCCTTCAATGGTTGATGCCTGCTCATTCCACGGCGCCGCCCCGCCGCCCCGCTTGGTCCGGCAGTCCAAAGATGAGGCCCGCGTTTGCACTGGCCGCTCTCACCGTCCGGGCACGGCTAATGGTCGAGTGGTGCGATCACGCCCACTGGTCGAGTGGCGCGATCACGCCTAGTGGTGGAGTGGCGCGATGGAGTTCTCGTGGCTGTGGGATCTGGACGGCCCGCGGTCGGCGGAGCCGTGCTGCGACACGGTCACGCTCGCCTCGGCCCGGCGGCTGATCGGGGAGGGCACGGTGCGGTGGGCGGTCGCCACCGCAGGCGCCATGACCCGGCACATCATCAGCCGCGTACCCGAGAACGGCGTTGGGCCCGCGCCGTTCGAGACGCTGCGCCGGGCAGTCGAGGCGGTGGTGCTGATCTGCCTGTGCGGCCTGGCGGACGGGGATGGATTCGGGCGGCGTGACGGGCAGGGCGCACCGTACGCAGTGCCCCCTGAAGGAGTCGAGGCCGTGAGAGACATCGTGCGTCGTGGCATCCCGCTGGACCGGGTGCTGCGCGGGGTCCGGCTCGGGCACGCCTCCCTGCACCGGGCTCTGCGCGATGCGGCGCCCGGCGGCGAACTGCCCGGGCGGCTCACTGAGATGCTCTTCGAGCTTGCCGATCTGCTGTCAGGTGAGCTGGCGGAGGTGTACGTCGCCGAGCGGGACCGATGGGAGGACAGCGAGGAGGCCGCTCGCTGCCGCCTGATCGAGGCGATCATCTCAGGGGAGCAGGTCGATCCTGCGGCTGCCGGACGCATCCTGGACTACCCGTTGGACCGCCATCACGTCGCAGTGATCCTGTGGAGGGAGGGCCCCGCCGACGCCGGTACGCGCCCCGACCTGACGGGAGCCGACCTGCTGGCCGCGTGTGGAGGCGATGGGCTGCTGCAGGTGGCGGGTCACGCCGCGGCGGTATGGATGTGGATCGGATTCGATGTCCGGCCGGACAGGGTGTCGTGGCCGTCGAGGCTGCCGGGCGGGTGGCGTGCCGCGGCGGGGCCGCCGTCATCCGGTCTGCCGGGAGTGCGGCGCAGTCATCTGGGTGCGCGGCAGGCCGCGCGGATCGCCGCGACGATGCCGGCGGCCACAGGCGTATGCGACTACATGGACGTGCGGGCCGCGTGCCTGCTGACGGGTGACGCCGAGCAGGCGCGCTGGTACGTGCGGGAGATGCTGGGCCCGCTGGCCGCACCGGACGGCCGGTCGGAGCAGTTGCGCGACACCCTGCGGTCTTACCTGGCGTCGGGGCGGAGCCTGAAGACGACGGCCGAACAGCTTGGTGTGGCCCGTAACACCGTGACCTACCGGGTCAAACAGGCCAAGGAGCTGCTGGGAGTCCGCCGTCCGGTCGATCTGCTGGAGGTACGGCTGGCCCTGGAGATCATGCGGTTTCCCGGTGTGCTGAACGTCGCCCCCACGCACCCGCCAAGGGAGGACGCCGGCGACGGGCCGGGCCCGATGCGGCGCATGTACGTGAGGGCGGGACTGGTTCCATGACCAGATCACCGGCGCCGCTTGGGGCCCGCAGCCCAAGCGGGAACGGCGGCGGGCACCGCAATGTGACCGGCATGAAGCCATTGCGAGAGGTCATGCGCCACGTACCGTCCAACGTCGCGGTCGTCACCGCACTGCATGACGGTGTCCCGGTCGGGATGACCGTCGGGTCGTTCACCTCGGCGTCGCTGGACCCGCCGCTGGTGTCGTTCTTCGCCGGAAAGTGCTCCACCACCTGGCCACTCATCGAGGCGGCGGGCAAGTTCTGCGTGAACGTGCTGTCGGCGCACCAGCCGCAGGTCGCCACCGCGTTCGCCTCCAGGGACGTCGACCGGTTCGGCGGCCGGGGCTGGACTCCCAGCCCGCTGGGGTCGCCGCTACTGGACGGCGTCCTGGCTTGGCTGGACTGCGAGCTGCACGCACTGCACGAAGTCGGCGACCACGTCGCGGTGGCAGGCATGGTCCACGGCGCGCACGCGATCGGCGACGCCAAGCCGCTGGTGTTCTTCCGCGGTGAGCTGGCGGCGCTGGAGTGAGGCGCTGGATTGACAGGCCCAGTGGGGATAAGACTGGCCAGGTGAACAGCGTTTCGCAGGACTGGATCTTGACCCTGGCCCCGCGCGACACCCCGCTCGACATCCCGCGAGACGTCGAGCGCGACATCCCGCGCGACGCCACGGACGGCGTGCCGGACGGCGTGCCGGAACCCGCCTGCCCGGCGATCACCATCGCGGTCGCCACGGCGATCCTGGGGCCCGGACCGGTGGCCTGGGCCGTGCAGACCGCGCTGGAGGTGACCAAGGAGATCATCGAGCGGGTACCCGAACATGGTGGTGGCCCCGCGCCATTCGCCACGCTCCGCGCCTCAGTGGAATCGACGCTGCTCCTGGCCCTGCGCAGCCTGCTGGAGGACATCCCACCCGGGAGCAAGGCGGTCACCGAGCAGGCGGCTCCGGAGGAGGCGATCGCGGGCGGTGCGGAGTTCGCGCGCCGAGGGATCCCTCTGGACCGGGTGCTGCGCGGGGTGCGGATCGGTCACGCCCGGCTGCACCAGGCCCTCATCGCCGTCATCGACACCCTGCCCGAGCCGGTCCGCCGTGCCGAGAGCCACCGGGTGAGTGACCTGCTGTTCGCCTATGCCGATGCCCATGCCAGCCGTCTGGCCGAGGAGTACCTGGCCGAACGGGCCCGCTGGGAGGCAGGCCGGGAGGCCGAACGCCGCCGCATCGTCGAGGATCTGCTGGCAGGCAAGGACATCCCCGCAGACATCGTCTCCACCACACTCGGTTACGAGCTGGCCCGCCACCACGAGGCGTTCGTGGTGGTGGCCGACGACAAGCACGTCACCGCCGCCGACCTACAACGCTGCGCGGAAGATCTGTCACGCGCGCTGGCCCCCGACCGATGGCTCAGCCTGTCGGTCATCCCCGGCCAGATATGGGCCTGGGCTGGCTGGCGGGCCATGCCCCCGCCCGGCCATTGCGATCAAGCCCGGCTTTTGCGGCCGCCGCCGGGACTCAGGGTGGCCGCCGGGCCGGTGGCCTACGGTCCCGAGGGACTGCGCCGCAGCCACCTGGGGGCACGCGAAGCCAACCGGATCGCCGCCGCGGCCGTGACCGGCTGGTGGTGCGACTACACCGAAGTGCGGACACTGTCGCTGGCCACCGCCGACGACGAACAGGCACGCTGGTACGCCGAGGACGTCCTTGGGCCGTTGCTGGCCGACGACGAACGCGTCTCCGAGCTACGCCGGACCCTGCGCGTCTACCTTTCTTGCGAGCGCAGCCCTCAGACCGCCGCCGAACAGCTTCACATTGCCCGCAATACCGTCACCTACCGCGTCCACAAGGCCGAGGAACTACTGGGCCACCCCATCGGCGACCCGATGGAGCTGCGCTTGGCCCTGGAGATCGCCCGCATGCTGGACGCCAAACCCAAGTCAGGCCACTGACTTTGGGCCGGCGGGCCAAGCCGTCCCCGCCGCACCCCGCGTTCAATGCGGAGAATCCCGCACCAACCTGCGGGCCTCGACGCGCGAACGACGGAGGAGCCAATGCGCATCGCAAACCTGTCTGGCCGGGCCGTCCTGCTGACCGGCGACGGAGCCATCGACGTCCACAAGGCCAGTGGCGGGGCCTTGAGCTCCGAGCCGCAGGCTTTGTTCGAAGGCTGGCAGGACGCCTGGCCGGTGCTGACGGCGTTGACCGGCGAGGCGGCCCCGTACCAGGAGAGCGACCTGCGGGCGCCGGTCCCCCGGCCCGGACAGATCTTCGCCATCGGCCTCAACTACCGCGATCACGCTGAAGAGTCCGACATCGACATCACCTCCCTCACGTGGCCGATGACCTTCACCAAGTTCGCCTCCTGCCTGACCGGCCCGCACACCACGGTCACGCTGCCCGAAGGCTGGGTCGACTGGGAGGTCGAACTCGTCGTAGTGATCGGCAAGGGCGGCCACCGCATCCCCGTTCAGGACGCCTGGGAGCACGTCGCCGGCTTCACCATCGGCCAGGACCTCTCCGAGCGGATCGGCCAATGGTCCGGCCCGGCCCCACAACAGTTCTCCCTAGGCAAGTCCCATCCGGGCTTCGGGCCGACAGGCCCGGCCGTCGTCACCCTGGACGAGCTGACCGACCCCGCAGACCTGGCCATCGGCTGCACGCTGGGCGGCGAGACGATGCAGGACGGCCGCACCGGCGACATGATCTTCGGCGTTCCAGAGTTGATCGCCCACCTGTCGTCCATCACCGCACTGGAGCCGGGCGACCTGATCTTCACCGGGACCCCCGCCGGGATCGGCGCCACCCGCACCCCCTCCCGTTTCCTTGCCGACGGCGACGTACTGGTCAGCACCATCGAGGGCTTGGGCACACAACGCATCACCTTCTGCGCCGCCTGACGGCCGCCACGCCGATCCTTCCTGGGTAGCGACCCCGATCCTTCCTGGGTAGCGACCCCAACCTTTCCTGAGTAGCCACCCCGATCCTTTCTGAGCAGCCACCCTCATCGTCTGAGGAGCACCACGATGGCATCCACCCTGCCCCCGCCCCCCCCCCCACCGCCGCCCCCGCACACGCTCGGCGAACGGCCGCTCGTCCTG
>NZ_JBIRAZ010000105.1:0-574 GCF_044326415.1 Actinomadura sp. 6N118
GTCCAAGTTCGGCCGCGAGCTCAAGGCGGAAGACATCCGCTTCTCGTTCGATGTCGAGTTCCAGGTGGAGAGCTACTTGCGCTATCAGGGCGACAAGTTTGCCGAGTACTTCGACGCCAACACGTACCTGCTGATCACGCGTGCGCTCGACTACTTCGATCCCGCGCTGGCCTACGGCGGCAACCTGACGAAGGCCGTGGCGCACACGCAAGCCAGCTACCTCGTCGTCAGCTTCACGACCGACTGGCGCTTCGCCCCCGCGCGCAGCCGCGAGCTGGTCAAGGCGCTGCTCGACAACAAGCACCGCGTCACCTACGGCGAGATCGAAGCGCCGCACGGCCACGACGCCTTCCTCTTGGAAGACGCGCGCTACCACGCCCTGGTACGCGCCTACTACGAACGCATCGCCCAGGAGATCGGCGCATGACTACGCAAACGCTGAACCCTGTTGGTGCACCCTCGGCGGTGCCGAACATCCTGGCCGACCGCGCAGACTTCCGCGCCATCGCCCGCTGGATCGAGCCGAACTCCACGGTGCTCGACCTCGGTTGCGCCGACGGCAGCCTGCTGCGCG
>NZ_JBIRAZ010000106.1:0-568 GCF_044326415.1 Actinomadura sp. 6N118
TCCCGATCAACACACTGCAACTGATGCGCGGTGCGGTGGGGATGCAACTGCGCAGCGATGCCGAATTCCACAACTACCTCGGCGCCATCTTCAGCGCGATGTTCGAGCACCCGCGCAACCTGGGTGACCTGAACGAGCTGGCGGCTGTGCTGGAGGCCGCCGGCATCTCTCCCGCGCTGATGATGGCGCTGGTGCAGGACGACCACGTCAAGCAGACACTGCGCAAGACCACCGAAGAAGCCGTGGCGCGCGGCGTGTTCGGCGCGCCCACGTTCTTTGTCGGCAACGACATGTTCTGGGGGCAGGACCGCCTGCATTTTGTCGAACAGGCATTGTCCTGACGCCCACATGCGCCGGTGAGGATGTGCCGGCGCATCCCCATATCGCCCTACCTTACGACGCAACACCGCACCGCCTTGCCTCCTTCAATGCGAATCATTATCATTTGCATTATTGATTCCACTGAACTCTGTCATGCACGGTGTTGCCCTCCTGCTCGGGTTGCTGGCCGCAGGCTGCCTGTACGCGGCTTCGCCCAATCAGGCGCTGCTGGCGCCGGGCTCGCTTG
>NZ_JBIRAZ010000107.1:0-567 GCF_044326415.1 Actinomadura sp. 6N118
TCTTTTCGCCTTTCCCTCACGGTACTGGTTCACTATCGGTCGATTACGAGTATTTAGCCTTGGAGGATGGTCCCCCCATCTTCAGACAGGATTTCACGTGTCCCGCCCTACTTGTCGTACACCTAGTTCCACAATACTGCTTTCGCATACGGGGCTATCACCCGCTATGGCCGGACTTTCCATTCCGTTCTGCTAGCAATACTGCTAAAGAGTACAAGGCTGATCCCATTTCGCTCGCCACTACTTTGGGAATCTCGGTTGATTTCTGTTCCTACAGCTACTTAGATGTTTCAGTTCGCTGCGTTCGCTTCCCTTGCCTATGTATTCAGCAAGGGATGACCCATACGGGCCGGGTTTCCCCATTCGGACATCTGCGGATCAAAGCTTGTTTGCCAGCTCCCCGCAGCTTTTCGCAGGCTACTACGTCCTTCATCGCCTGTAATCGCCAAGGCATCCACCACATGCACTTATTCGCTTGACCCTATAACGAGTATGTCTCGTTACAGGCTGAGTTCTCGCGTTGTGCCGTATTCCAAGACAATCTTTCGATTGCTCTGGTAATACTGG
>NZ_JBIRAZ010000108.1:0-564 GCF_044326415.1 Actinomadura sp. 6N118
TGGGCAATTCGTCGGGATCGTAGCCGAGCATGTCAGCCGTACGGCGATTGAACGACACGTGCCGCGCCCGCGTCGACCAATCGAAGGTGCCAAGGCCAGCGCCATCGAGCACATAAGACAGGCGCTGCTCCGAAGCACGCAATGACTCGAGCGCCAAGCGCCGCGCAGTCACGTCCTGCACCTGCACGATGAGATGCCTGCTTGTATTTGCGCCGCTGCTCTCATGTGCGAGCGCAAGATCGGCCTGTACCCACACGGTACTGCCGTCCTGGCGCACGAAGCGGGTTTCCATCGACAGCGCTTCGCGCTGGCCGGAGAGCAGCGCTTCAACGCTATCGCGCGCGCGCTCGGTGTGATCGGGGTGGCAGAGATCGAACAGACCGCGCGTGCGCAGCGTCTGCGCTTCATGGCCTGTCAGCGCGCACAGCGCACGGTTCACGTCGAGGAATCGACCCTCCGGCGCGCACAGGCCAATCCCTATCGGCGAATGTTCGATCGCAGCCTTGTACAAGTGGTGGTCCTCAAGCATGGCGATGCATTTTCGCGAATGCGGCAGTCCCGGGG
>NZ_JBIRAZ010000109.1:0-560 GCF_044326415.1 Actinomadura sp. 6N118
GGTTGTAGATGTCGACGCCGACTTCACCAGCAACGGCTTCCGCATCGTTCACACGGATCACCACGCGGTTCGCGTCAACATAGTCGACCACGCCGCCACGAGTGGCTTGCACAGCCGTACCCGAGTCCACTGCCACGGTGCGCTCGACGCCGGTACCCACCAGCGGCTTGTCCGCACGCAGGCAAGGCACGGCCTGACGCTGCATGTTGGCGCCCATCAGTGCACGGTTTGCATCATCGTGCTCGAGGAACGGCACCAGCGAAGCTGCAGCCGACACGATCTGCGACGGCGCCACGTCGATGTACTGCACGCGGTCCGGCGTGACCATACGCGTTTCACGCTCGCTGCCTTCACGTGCGGAGACCAGTTCGTCAACCAGGTTGCCGTCCTTGTCCACCGTCGCGTTGGCCTGCGCCACCACGTACTTGCCTTCTTCGATAGCCGACAGGTAGTGCACTTCGTCGGTCAGCTTGCTGTTCTCAACCTTGCGGTACGGCGTTTCGAGGAAGCCGTAGTCGTTGAGCTGCGCGTACAGTGCCAGCGAGTTGATCAGACCAATG
>NZ_JBIRAZ010000110.1:0-558 GCF_044326415.1 Actinomadura sp. 6N118
GTTCGGTGGCTGCAAGGGATGGAATGGGAGGAGACAGATTCGTTCAGGAGGCGCCGAAGTGCGCCAAATGACAGTCCGAGGGTGTCGCTCCCTCTAAAAAACGCGACTTAGGCTCCTCTCTTTGACACAAGAGAGGATGGCGCATACGGCGCAATTGCATAGCCGAGGGATCGGTTATGTAGTTCCGAGAGTTTCTAACGTACGGCCCTGCCAACCAACGTCGCAACGGAAGCGACTAAGCAATTCCTGTAGGAACGCGGTGCATGCAACAAACAGCCGGCCTCATGCTCGGAGGGATTGACGCGTCAGTACGTCGATTCCTGCGGGGATGAGACCGGGAAGCAAAATTGGATGGCGTCCGGGCTGTGGAGCCTGGGCGGTCGGGAAGGACACGAAGCGTGGTCGGTGCTACCACGGAGCCAAGCGATGGAAGACATTTTCGAAGGGAATGGAGCTGGACGGAATCCGGGCAGGAAGGGTGCGGATGGCACGTACTCGACCTCATGGAACTGGAAGAAGCAGCTTGCCGATCTGATCAAGAACCCTGAGAACCTCCGG
>NZ_JBIRAZ010000111.1:0-551 GCF_044326415.1 Actinomadura sp. 6N118
GATCAAACAAATCGCAACAGAGAACAAAAAACCCAGATTCGAAAAACCTGAGTCTCTTGTTCAGAGATGCTCGCGTCCACTGTGCAGTTCTCAAAAAACAACCGGGCCCACCAGCCCCACACCCTTCGGAGGGGTGCGCGATCTGGTCCCGCAATCCAGAAGAAACAACCCAGCCCCAACCCGCCAACCCACAAGGGGTCGACGTTCTGGGGCTGAAGGGTCCGTTTCCTCAGGACCCAACAGCGTGTCCAACCCATCGCCTACCTGACGCCGCCGTTCCACTCCCCTTACGGGGTTGTACTTGCCGGCTCACACAGGCGGTGAGCTGAGTAGCCAGTGCTCCACATCTATGAGCAGCCGTCCGATGAACGTTCGTCATCGATGACGGCCACCGACCATGCTCTCCGGAGAGGTGCATGGCCAGTTGGTGCTCCTTAGAAAGGAGGTGATCCAGCCGCACCTTCCGGTACGGCTACCTTGTTACGACTTCGTCCCAATCGCCGGCCCCACCTTCGACCGCTCCCCCCCTTGCGGGTTGGGCCACGGGCTTC
>NZ_JBIRAZ010000112.1:0-542 GCF_044326415.1 Actinomadura sp. 6N118
CCTTTCAGAAGAACCGCAATCGCCGCGCTTTCGAGTGCATGGGCAAGGTCCTGACCTACGGCGAGATCGATACGCTGTCGCGCCAACTGGCGGCCTGGCTGCAATCGCGTGGCCTGGCGCCCGGCGCCCGCGTCGCGCTGATGATGCCGAACGTGCTGCAGTACCCGGTGGCGCTGGCCGCTGTGCTGCGCGCCGGCTACGTGGTCGTCAACGTCAACCCGCTCTACACCCCGCGCGAGCTGGAACACCAGCTCAAGGACAGCGGCGCCGAAGCCATCATCATCCTGGAGAACTTCGCGACGACGCTGCAGCAGGTGCTGCCCAACACGCCGGTCAAGCACATCGTGGTGGCCAGCATGGGCGACATGCTGGGCGGCCTCAAGGGCATGCTGGTCAACTTTGTCGTGCGCAGTGTCAAGAAGATGGTGCCGGCGTGGGAGCTGCCCAGCTGCATCCGCTTCAACACCGCGCTGGAAGAGGGCGCCAAGCTGGCGCTCAAGCCGACCTCCGTCGGCCCGGACGATGTGGCCTTCCTGCAATAC